>JALYSZ010000319.1 GCA_030854525.1 Chloroflexota bacterium
CGCGGATCGGCGTCCACGTCGCGGACGGTTGTCGCGAGTCCGCCGACCGCTCGGACCACAGGGATCGTTCCGTAGCGAAGCGAGATGAGCTGACCGAGACCGCAGGGCTCGAACCGCGACGGCATGAGGAAGAAGTCGGCTCCGGCGTAAATCCGCTGCGCGAGCGCCGCGTCGAAACCGAGGGTGAGGGCGAGGCGACCTTTGTTCTTAGCGGCAAGATCACGCCACCTCTGCTCGTAGGCCGGATCGCCACTTCCAAGGACGACGAGCTGCCCGCCATTCTCGAGAAGCCACGGTGCGACCGCGGTGAGAAGGTCGACGCCTTTCTGCTCGACAAGGCGGCCAATGACGCCGAACACCGGGGCGTTCGCGTCGACACCGAGCCCGGTCTCCTTTTGGAGCGCGGCTTTGCAGATCGCCTTGCCGCTCTGGTCGTCCGCGTCGTAGTGGGCGGGGATATCGGGGTCGTGCGACGGGTCGAAGACCTTCGTGTCGATGCCGTTGGTGATGCCCCAGAGATCGGCCCGCCGCTCACGAAGGAGGCCGTCCAGGCGCTCACCGAACTCCGGGGTGAGGATCTCCTCCGCGTACTTTTCGCTCACGGTCGAAACAATGTCCCCGGTCGCGATGGCCCGCGCCATCAGGTTAGCCTCGCCCTTGTCTTCGATCGGCAGATGGGCGCGCGGAAGCCCGACGAGCTTGAGCACCTCGGCGCTCGTCCGTCCCTGGTACGCGAGGTTGTGGATCGTGAACACGGTCGCCGCTCGTCGAAGCTGGCGCGCGCGCGTCGCGAGGGGGACGAGGAGCGCGGCGTGCCAGTCGTGCGCGTGCACGATGTCGGGCGGCGACTCGATGAGATCTTCGAGCACGGCGCGGCAGAAGAGCGCGTAGCGCTTCGCGTCGTCGTCGTAGCCGTAGACCTTGTCCCGCCCGATGCGCACGCTGCTCACGAACACCGTTCGCACCCTCTCGCGGGTGATCTCGGGGTATTCGATGCGAGCGCGCGCTGCGCCGTACGGAATGGAATGCGTGCGCGCGCCGGATGTAGGGATCCCGAACTTCTGTGCGTCGATCGACCGGTGATACGGCATGTACACGCTGACGTCATGTCCCAGCGAGGCAAGGGCCTGCGGTAGGGAGCCGGCGACGTCGGCAAGGCCACCGACCTTGGCGTAGGGAGCGACCTCGGCGGCCGCGAACGAAATCCGCACGGAGTAGAAGGAATGTTAGCGGCGTGTAAGGACCTCACGCTGACGCCACCCGGATGCCACGCTTTTGGAAACGGATGCGTTAGACAGGTGGTAGCTAGGTTGAGCATTACCAGGAAGGTGGGCGAAGGATGAAGAACCTGCGAAAGAAGCTCATGTTGGCGGCGGCTCTGGCCGTCGGGAGCCTCGGCCTGTTCGGGGCGGCGGCCCTTGGGGCGTTCGGCTCGGATGCCTCCGCGACCGTCGTCACCGCTGTCACGCCGGCCGCGAATGCCGTGCTCGGTGAGGCGAAGATTGGCGACAAGCTCAAGGACATTCTCGACGGTCTCGCGAGCAAGGGCGTCATCACGCAGCAGCAGGCGGACGCGATCCTCGCCGCCGCGAAGGACGCGGCAGCGAAGCAGGTGCGTACCGCAAAGGTCGTCCGCGACTTCCTCGGCGAGTCGGCGAAGTACCTCGAGATTGGGCAAAAGGACCTCCTCGCGAAGCTGCCCGGTACGACCCTCGGCACGGTCGCCGCTAATACACCGAACAAGAACAAGGCGGGGCTGGTGACGGCCCTCTCAGTAGCCGCGAACGCGGACATCACGAAGGCTCTCTCGGACAAGAAGATCACCGATGAGCAAGCCAAGAAGCTGCGGGACGGACTCGCGGCGGACATCAACACATTCGTCGATCGAACCTGGCCGGCGAAGCCCGCCGCCGTGGCCCGCCCGGTGGTGCCGAACGTGAAAGCCTTCCTGGGCGACATGCTCCAAAGCGCGCGGGACTACCTGGGCGCGATCACGCTCCAGGACGTCACGACCGCGATGCGGAGTGGAAAGAGCCTGGGCGACATCGCGAGCGACAAGGGCAAGACCCGCGATGGTCTCGTGCTCGCGCTGACGACAGCCGCGAACACACGGATCGACAAGGCAGTCAGCGACAACAAGCTCACGGTCGAGCAGGCGACGACGCTCAAGACCAAAGTGGCCGCGGAGATCGCGACCTTCGTCGACCGCAAGGCGCCGGCGAAGACGACGACGGGCAACAGGACCACGACAAAGACTCCATAGCACTCAGTCTGAAATCGAGATGACGCCGGGCGTTCCCGCCCGGCGTCTTCATTTGCGGTATCCGTTCGGTCGCGGGTCGGAACGCGTCTTCGCACCTCCCGTTGCACGTAACGGCTGGGGAGTCGGGGGCGGAGGCGGAATCATGTCGAACCCGCTCACACATGTCGCAACGCGAAGAGCCGGCGTTATAGTCGGCGCGCCAGCGCGAGCAACGGAGTTGGGAATGGAGCGGGTTCTACAGGGTCGGTACAAGATCGAGGAGCCGCTCGGTGTGGGCGGCTCTTCTCAGGTTTATCTCGCCCGTGACCAGGCTCTGAACCGCGATGTCGCCTTGAAGGTCCTCGACCCGGCAGCCGCCGCCGACGGAAATCTCCGGCGCATGTTCGTGAAGGAAGCGCGTGCCCTCGCGCAGCTTTCGCATCCGAACATCGTCGCCGTGTACGACGTCGGCGAGGTCGATGACTCTCCTTTCATTGTCATGGAGTACCTCCCCGGCGGATCGATGAAGCAGCGGATCGAGCAGGCCGGCCCGCTCAAGACCGGTGACGCGGTGCGTATAGCGATCGAGGTCGCTAACGGTCTCGCGTTCGCGCACTCCAAGGGCATCATCCACGCCGATCTCAAGCCTGCGAACATCCTGTTCGACGCGAATGACGCGGCGAAGATCTGCGACTTCGGCATCGCCCGTGCGCCTCAGGAGGACGCGGATACGCCGCAGCTGTACGCCACCGCGATGTATGTCGCTCCCGAGCGAGTCGAGGGAAAGAACGCGTCGGTCCAGTCGGACGTCTATGGCCTGGGCCTCATCCTCTACGAGGGGCTCGTCGGCAAACCGCCGTTCACGAGCACGAACGCCGCCGTGCTGCTCCGCGATCACGTTGTCCGGCAGCCTGTCCCGCCAAGCCACCTCCGGCCGTCGCTTCCCCGCGAGCTCGACTCGGTCGCTCTGAAGGCGCTCGCGAAGCAACCGAACCTCCGCTATCAGAAGGCCAGCGAGTTCGCGACGGCCCTACAGCGCATAGAAAACGTGGACAAAGAACTCGCGACGACGCGGATGGTGATGTCCGACCCGCTCGAGGACTTCGTCCCCAAGACCGCGCAGAGCCCGGTCGTCGCGATGCTGTCGAGGTACGGGGGGCCACTCCGCGGCGCCTTCTTCTCCCTGTGCAGCGCCCTTCCTGTCTTCGCGATGGCCCTGCTCGCCGGTTTCGAGCTCATTGGTGCGCTTCTCGCCGGCGGGCTTGTCGCGGTCGTCGCGTTCGCGGGGCAGCTCGGTGTCGCCGTCGCGATCGCGTGGGTCATGGTGACCGCGTTCGTGTTCATCTTCGTACCGGGCCTGGCGTTGCTTCTGGCGATCCTGGGGATCTTCCTCTGGGCCCGAAGCGCTCCGACCGAGCAGATCGCCGTGGCCATGGCAACGCCCGTTCTCACTCCGCTCGGTCTCGCACCCGCGATGATCCTGACCACGGCGGCGGTCTTCGGCCTCACCGGAGTCCTGACGGTCGCCGCGAGCGCCGCACTGACGATGGTGGTCGCGGTCGCGATGGGCGTTCAGTCCCTGGGCGCGTACGCGCAGACCGGTCTCTCGCTGCGGCAGGAGTCGCTCTTCAACCCGGTGCGAGCCGCGGAGGTGAAGTCGGCGCTGCTCACGATGTTGCAAAACTCCAATGACCGATTCGGCCAGCTTGGAACGCAGCTCGATCCCTCCGTCCTCTGGTCACAGATGGCCGGGCTCGTGTCGCGGCTCGCTACCGCGACGCTCGAGACCTGGATCGCGACGGTCCTCGCGTGGACGATCGCGGCGCTGACGGTTTGGACGGTCACGCGCCTTCTCCGGACCTTCTTCGACACGCTCCTGCGGAGGCCGAAGCGATGGTTCGCGCTGTACGTGATGGCGGCAGGAGCCGGCGTCGTCACCGGCGCGGCATTCCTCTACATGATGGCGATAACTCTGTCGATGCTCGGCAACGCACCGGATCGACCGACGAACGGGGCGCTCCTGCTATCAGCGATCACCGGTGCGATCCTGGCGCTTGCGCTCGGCATCATCCTCGGCGCGACCGAGAAGCCGGAGCCTGAGGCGCACGAGTCCGTGTCGCTCTCGGCGCGGAGACTCCCCGTCCGGTAGCTAGCGCGCCTTCTTCGCAGGGAGCGTCCTCGCATACTCGTGCGCGTGATCGATCCAGGCGCGGAGCTTCGCTGGGCTCTTGATCACCGCGTCGGGGACAACGACGTACTCCTTCATGGCGCGACCCGGCATCGGCTCGAACGTCTTCGCAGTCTTCGCTCCAGCGACCGTGCGATCGTCGCCGAAACGGACCACGATCTTGTCCTGGTACGTACCGGCGAACATGTTTCCCTTCAGAAAAAGCGCGGGGTACCCGAACATCGGACGCGCGGTGACCGTCGGATCCGCGGGCTTCGCCTTTTCGAACGCGGCGATCAGCTCGGGCGGCGATTTCTTCCACGCCATCGCGTCGATTATTCGCGCGTGAGGCTTGATTGTTCGCTGCGAACGTGATAGAACAAGCGTTCTAGAGGCTCGTCAGGCGGAGCGAAGGGCCGACCCCGACCTCAGAGGTCATCGTGGCGGTCGCGTTGATAGAGGTCCCAGGGTCCGACGAATCTCTTCGCCGCTGTATTTGGTGCAACCTCCTAAAGCCGCTCTCGGCGTTTGCTTTTCGAAGCAAAGCGCTAAGCACAAGACAGTCGCACTGCCGCGCGTGTCATGCGGCCTATCGCAGATCTCATTACCTCCGCAATCGGCCTGAGTACATCGCCCGCGAGGTCAACCGTAATCGCGCGCGCCGAAACGAGAATCGCCGTCTCGTCCAAGAGTATTTGCGATTGCATCCATGCGTGGATTGCGGCGAGGCCGACACCATCGCGCTACAGTTCGATCATCGCGATCGTGCAACCAAGCGTCAGGAAGTCGCACTTCTCATTGTCGGGAAGCCCTGGTCAGTAGTTCTCGCGGAGATCGCTAAATGCGACGTACGTTGCGCGAACTGTCACCGCAGACGAACTGCTTCACAACTCGGTTGGCGGCGGTTAGATGGTGCGCCGGAGGCCGACGCCCGCGCGACGCCAATCATTGAGGCGCCGCTGCTCGGGGAATCAGGGCTTCGCCAATGCACCGGCTGCGGCCAGACAAAACCGTTAGAAGATTTCGCCTACGGCGACCACGGTCGGGGACTGCGTCGAGCTCGCTGTCGGTCCTGCATGCGCGAATACTCTCGGCAGCACTACAGACGGAACAAAGTTAGATATGCGACAGCCGATTGGGGACGCAAGCGTTGCTCGCGTAAAGACCTCAACCGCGAGATCGACGAATACCTCCTAACGCACCCCTGCGTCGATTGCGGCGAGCAGGACACGGTTCTCTTGGAGTTCGACCACAGAGATGGTGTGGAAAAGTCGAGACCATCGCCTTCCTGCGCGCAAGAGGACGTCGCGATGAGTTGTTCGCAGAGATCGAGAAGTGCGAGGTTCGATGTTCAAATTGCCACCAGCGCCGGACAGCAAAGCAATTCGGTTGGGCTAAGGCGCTCGGCGTCAGCCCTTAGAATGACGTTCGTGCGGGTGTGTTGTAGTGGTAACAAAGAATCTTCCCAAGATTCGATCGCGGGTCCGATTCCCGCCACCCGCTCAGCAAAACCTGGATGACTACACCCTCTAGCGCTGCGCAACCGAACGATTAGTAGTGGATCGCGCTCTCATCCAATTCATCTGCGTGCGTAAGACCCATCGGCGCAAGCCGCCCGTCGATCCGTCCAGCCCGTTCAACGTCGCGGAGGAGGGCGGGTGGGCCTACTGCCCCGGCGGCGAGCCCGACGGCCACAAGTGGTTCAAGACGGGCGGCATCACCCGAGCCGCGCTCGCGAAGTTCGACTGGCCCGATGAGGAAGAGGCCGAGCCCTAGAGCCGCAGCGGGCGCGCGACGGGGAGGTTGAACATCACGCTTGGATCTTCCTTCCATCGCGCGGGCTGGACGTCGATATAGACCTCGATCTCGTTTCCATCCGGGTCCTCGATGTAGAGACTGTGCGTTACGCCGTGGTCGGTCGCGCCGCCGATGCGCACACCCGCAGCGGCCAGCTCGTCGCGGGCCTCGCGGAGCTCATTGTCCGTTTCGCCGATCTTCAAGGCGAAGTGGTACAGCCCGAGCCTCCTGCCTCGCGGCAGCGCCGGTGCGCCGCGCACCTCGATCAGCAGCAGCTCGTGATGGGTTCGGCCGGACGAGAACGCTGCGGCTGGAAAGTCGAGGCCGTCCTCAGGCGTGATCTCCCGCCAACCGAGCGTCTGGCCGTAAAAGCGACGCGATCGCGCCAGGTCGCTTACGTAAAGAACGATATGCCCGAGCTCTTTCACCTTCATGGCCGTAACGGCCTCCTCCGGGATAGGTTGGTCTAACGATGCGCTTCCTTGCCTCGATCGTGCTCGCTGCGGCAACGCTCGTGCCCGTTGGGCCGAAGGCCGCGGCGGCCATATGCACACCAGATATCGGGCCGGGCATCGCCCCGCCGACCGCGAGCCCGACCAAGCTGCCCGGCTTTCACGCGGCCTGGTACGGGCAGAGTGGTTACATGCGCCTCTGCCCGGGCGGCACGGCTCAGGCGACGCTCGCGTACTACAACTCCGGATCGCGCGGCTGGGTCGCAGGGCGCATGGGCGAGGCGGCTTACCTAGGCACGTGGGCAAGCGAGCCGGGCCAGGATCAGCCGAGCACCCTCGGCGGCGACGGCCAGCTCGGTTCGCCCGTGACCGGGTGGCCTCGCTTCAATCGCATCGCGCAGCAGCCCGCGCTATACGTCGGGCCGGGACAAGTCGCGTGGTTCCAGTTCGGCCTGCAGGCGCCGTCACTTCCCGGAACGTACCGGCTCTACGTGCGCCCGCTCATCGAAGGCGCGCAATGGCTCGAGGACATCGGAGTCTTCTGGCAGGTACTCGTCCTCAATCCAGACGGCACCATGCCGACACCCACGCCGCCGGATCCGGTCGGCGTGACCTTCCGAATCGACGCCGGCGTAAACGCAAAGGACATCGCGCTTGTGCACCAGGGAGTGCAGCACGCAAGCGCATTTCTGGAATCCTTCGCGGGCGGGACGCGTCGCAGGCCCGCGAGCGTCCACGTGTACGTGGGCGACGGGACGCAGCAGAACTGCTGCGTGACGTTCGGCGACTCCTTCGAGATCGTCACCTCGCACCCCGCCTGGGCGGCGCCGCCAGCGGCGGCACCGGACACGTGGACGGCGGACACGGAACGCACCGAGCTCGCGGCGCACGAGTACATCCATCTCTGGCAGTACGCGCTCGGGGGCAACGCGTGCATGGTCGGTGTGCGGTGGATCGCTGAAGGTATGGCCGAATCGTTCGCGTACCGGTCACTCATCGCGGATGGGCTCATCCCCGCGGCGAACCTCGACACGTTCACGAGGCGCCAGCTCACCACGGCGTCGAACCACGCGACTCTGCAGTCGCTCGAGTCGAGCTTTCCAAGCAATGCCAAGCCGTTCGCGGTGAGCTATCTCGCCGTGGACCGGCTGCTCGCACCGAAGGGCCTCGCGACGATCCGCGATTGGTGCGCGCGGGTAGGCACGGGGCAAGAGTGGCACCAAGCCTTCGCGGCCGCCTTCGGCGAGACGACCGATGCGTTCTATGCGCGCTTCGAGGCCTTTCGCGCCGACTACACGCGTTAGTCGTTACGCTCCTTCGATGGAGCTCAAGCCCGGCGATCAGGCCCCCGCGTTTTCCCTGCCCGACGAAGAGGGAAAGATCATTTCAACCAAAGACCTCAAGGGATCGCGCTACGTCGTCTACTTCTATCCGAAAGACGACACGCCGGGCTGCACCACCGAGGCGTGCCAGTTCACGGACAACTTCCCGCAGTTCGAGATGCTCGGCGTTCCCGTGCTCGGAGTCTCACGGGACGATGCCGCCGCGCATCAGGCGTTCCGCAAGAAGTACGGGCTTCGCGTCCGCTTGTTGAGCGATGCCGACCGCAAGGCGCACGATGCCTATGGCGCCTGGGGCGAGCGCCCCGGGCGTGGCGAGGGCGTGATCCGCTCGACGTTCCTTATCGGCTCCGACGGGCGGGTCGAGAAGTCGTGGTACTCCGTGAAACCCGACGGGCACGCGCTTGAGGTGCTTTCCGCCCTTCGCGCCTAGCGTTCCGGCGCGGGGCGCCGTCCTCCTCGAACCGCAGCACCTTGAAGCCCTCCGCGTAGGCATAGCGCTTCTTCTTGCCCGCCTCCTTCATCCAACCCTTGATGAAGTCGACGCTGTCAGCGTCGATCTGCGAGCGGTGCGCGAGAAGAGCCTTGATCTTCACGTCAACGACCTCGCTCACGTCGACGATCGTGTCCGGGGTGCCAAACGCCATGAGAAACAGCGCTTTCGGCTTGTGCGGCTCGAGACGCTCCTTCTGCCACAGCTCAGGGAGCATCTGCCGCGTCGACGCGTCCGGGTTGATCGAGCGGAGGACGACCTCGGCCGCCGCGATGTGGTCGGGGTGGTTCACGTAGCCGCCGCCGTATCGCATCGTCGGGTCCATGGTGAAGATCACGTCGGGCTTATGGATGCGAATCTGTCGCGCGACCGCGCGACGAACATCGATCGTCGGCTCGAGGTAACCGTCCTCGAACTCCAGGAAAACGACGTTCTTGACGCCAAGGATCTTGGCCGCCTCGCTCTGCTCGGCCGCGCGTATGTCGCGCAGGCGCTCGCGCGTCATGTCCGGATCCTGCGATCCTGAGGCGCCGTTCGTCACCATGCAGTACGTGAACTCGACTCCCGCCTTCGCCCACTTCGCGACCGTCCCGGCCATCCCGAACTCGGCGTCGTCGGGATGCGCGTAGATGGCCATCGCGCGCTGTACGTCGAGGGTCTTGTCGAACCGCACGCCCTAAGTGTGCGCGAAGATCGCGACAAGGTCGTTCCCTAACACTCGCTGAGCGCCCGTTTCCCGCCGCGCGCGTATCGTCGGCGAGCGAATGGGCCTAGCGATCGGCCGCGCGCCCGGACGGATCAACCTCATCGGCGAGCACACCGATTACAACGACGGTCTGGTGATGCCGATCGCGCTCCGGCTAGGGGTGATGGTCGAGGCTCGCTCGCGCGATGACGCGAGGGTTCACCTGACCACCGACGCCGCTGTCGCCCCGCGCGAAGCGGCGTACGAGCTCGGCGAGGAGCGCAAAGACGGTACCTGGGTCGACCGAGCCAAGGGAGTGACCGCTACGCTCGCGCAGCAGGGCTTCCACATCCGCGGTTTTCAGGCAGACGTCCGCTCGGATCTTCCGGTCGGAGCAGGACTTGGATCGAGCGCGGCGTTCGCGATCGCGCTGGTGCGCGCGCTTTGCCTCCTGTTCGATTTCGCTCTCGACGACGCGGCGACCGCCCGCATCGCTCATGCGGCCGAGACCGACTTCGCGGGCGCGCGCGCGGGGCTGCTCGATCAGCTCGCGTCGGTCTACGGGCGCCCGAGCGAAGCCTTGCTCATCGACATGCGCGACCAGGCCATGCGGACGATCGCTCTCGCGCCGACCATCGAGCTCGCCG
>JALYSZ010000280.1 GCA_030854525.1 Chloroflexota bacterium
CGAAGGCCAGGGCGATGAGCAACGCGCTAAATGCCAGGACCCCAAACCAGTCCGATGGCGATGAGGGAATCTGGTAACCGGGGTCGCGCATCTGCAGCCATAACAGACCAAACCCGACGCCGAGAGCCGTGAAGAGCGCCACCCGCAGCACCGAGGGAATTGTGATGCGGCTTCGTCCGGCGTGCCTAGACCAGGCTGTCGCGCTTCAACGGAAGCCGCAGGTGGGAGTGGACGAGCGGGGCGTGGACGCAACTCGCACCCGGTCGCTCGCCGATCGCGCGGGCCGGCCAGTCGATGGAATTCGACCTGATGCGGCGCCAACTCGTTCTGTTCGGCGGCGTGGCTATCAGCGCCGATTTCGTCGAGACGCCGCTGTGTGACACATGGCACTCAGCCGTTGAGAGACCGACTCGCTTTTTCCTAGCGGTGCGGACGTTCCTCAGGGCCGGAGCCCGAGCAATGCGAGACCGGTAAACGCGCGGGTGAGCGATGATGCCAAGGTGCGCGCGAAATTCGCGGCGGCCGGTCGCCGCCGCATCGCTGACTTCGAGACGGAGAAGATCGCCCAGCGCACCCGCGAGGTGCTGACGCTCTAGCGGCACTCCGGCAGCGGGGCATTGTCGATGACGAAGTAGGCGATCCGTAGCAGGGCTTGGCCTTCAGGGACCGGCGGTGCGTCGACATAGGCAGGTACGCCGCCTCTTGCGAAACGCTGGATGAACATCGCCTCGGCGTCGCCACGGGTCGTCTCGCCGGTCGTCTGAGCGACCTGGAGCTGTGCTTTCGGATCCAGCGGTCGCCACCCGAGCTTCTGGAGCTGCTCGTCGAACCAGCGGAACTCGCCGTGGTCGTCGTTCGATATCGCCTGGAATGCGAAGAACGCCGGACCGGGAGGACTGGACATCTGGATCAGGTCGCGCGATCCCTCGCGACTCGTGTAAGAGAGCAGATGGCCGCCGGGATAGACCAGCTTCGCCTCGGGCGAACGGTCCATGAAGTCCCGACAGTGGAAGGTGGTGGGCAGCTTGGCCGTGAAGAGCAGCGGTACGAGGAGCACCGCACCGAGTGCCAGCGCGGCGAGGATGATCAATGTGAGGCGAACCGGCCGCATCTGATGACCCGCGGCAAGTGTCCACCCACGGTCAATTACCTCTGCTTTGTCGTGAGCGAACGTCTGCGCATCGCAGACCTGATCGTGCCGACGCTCGCGTACGGAGACGCGATCGGCAACGACGCCTTCGCAGCTCTCGCGCGTACGAAGGTGCGCGCGGTCAGAGAGCGCGCGCCGCGTCACCAAGCCGCGCGATCACGGTGCTGGCGAGCCGTACTTCCTGCGACAGCACACCGGGCTGCGATCGCTTGTCGACGACTGGACCGAGATAAGCGCCGATCAGCGCAAGCGGATCCTCGCGACGATGTTCGAGCGGATCATCGTCGCGGACGGTGCGATCGCGGAGCTCGCCCCGGTCGAAGGCTGGCGGCCCTACTGAAGGCGATGCTGCGGCGACCGCGACGGTACACGTTGCGGTCAACGGTCCCGTCTTCCGCTCAGTAAGTGCCAGTCTCACGGTCATGCGGATGGCGGCCCCATCGTTCGCAGCACGTCTAGCAGGTGCGCGTGCATCACGTCCTGTCTGACGGTGCCACAACACGAGATACCGCAGCAGCGCACAACCTCACGCGGCCAGTTGCTCTTGATCCGAGCCCGTGACCGTCGCCAGGGACCAGCGCGCCCCGGAACTCCTCGCTCCAAGCTCCGCTAACGTGTGCCGCTGTGACGGGCAAGCGCCGCTTCCACATCCTCAGTTTCCCCGTACCGCCCTACGAGTCGATCGAGCGGGAGTGGAAGTGGGCCGAAGAGATCGGCTTCGATCAAGGATGGATTCCAGAGACATGGACGATGTCAGGACGCTCCTATTACGAGCCCTGGACGGTCCTCGCCGCACTCGCGCGCGCGACGAGCAGTCTGCGGCTGGGCACACTCGTCGCCGTCCTCGTCTCGCGTCATCCGACGCTGCTCGCCGGTCATGTGCTGGCAATCGATCACGTCTCGAACGGTAGGGTCGAGCTGGGGATCGGCGCCGGCGATGTGCCCGAGGACAGCGGGATCTTTGGAGCACCGGCCTGGTCCGCGGGCGAGCGGGTCGAGCGCCTCGAGGACCAGCTTCACCTGCTTGATCGGCTGCTTCGAGGTGAGGCGGTGACGATTGCCCGCAGGCACTACTCGGTGAACGGTGCGCACCTGCCAGACCCAAAGCAGCGCCCGAGGCCGCCGCTGGTCGTTGCCGCCGAAGGCCCGAGGAGTCTCCGCCTGGCCGCCCAGCATGCTGACGCCTGGGTGACGCTGGGTGGCCAGCCACAAACGTCCGACCGCGGCGTCCCATCCGTGAGCGAGGCCGAGGGCATGCGTCGGACACGCGAGCGCGTCGAGCGAATCGCGTCGTTCTGCCACGACGTTGGCCGTGATCCGGGACAGATCAGGCGGATCCTGCTCGGATACCGGCGACGGGTCGACCCTCTGTCATCCATTGACGCCTTTGATGAGTTCACTGGGGCGTACGCGGAAATGGGTTTCGACGAGTTCGTCTTCTATTGGCCGTCGACGGCCGCGATCTTCAAGGAGGGCCGCGAGATGTCGCCGACCGAGCGGAGCAGAGCCGAAGCTATCGCGGCGGCTCGCTTCCAACCCGACGAGCGGGCGGTCAGGTAGAAGACGCGGTTCAGCCGTCGTCCCTCTCACGAGCTGACGCGCATCAGTCTCGGAGCCTGCACAGCGGAAAACGCGAGCCAATAGGGACGAGCGCCGCCGTATGTATACATATGTGTGCGACGACGAAGCGCTGTTGACTCAGTCCCCTGAACTACGAGCCGACCAATGCGCTTTGATCCGTCCAGCCGTCGGCAACGCTGGAGGCTGGGGCTTGGCGCGGATGAAGGGTTCCGGGTGGGGCGCATAGGCCGCTTCCAGAACGGCGGCGCGTTGTTCACGCTGGCTCAACAAGCCTGCCGTTCTTTGATAGGTTCGGGTCGGTGCACGCGGCAAGGTTGAAACAGCAGGGCCGTCGCTTCCCGCTTTTCATTTTCGAGATACTCACTTCGACCCGTCGTTTGCGTGTATCAGGGTTTTGGGTTGCATTGATCCAGCGAACCCATTCCCAGCGCGCCATCGGCGTAATTTCTTTCCATAGGTCTTGAATCTTTTGGGGGGCAGCTGCCAGAGCCTTCTTAAGATCCTGCGGCACGCTCGGCTCGGGCCATTCTTTGACTGACTCGATTTCGAGCGTCGCGCTATCACCCGCGCTTAAGGCAGCGCTCTCTTGTAGCTTTCGATCAATCCTCATCCAGTGGCCGAAATTGCCGTCCGGTTCCAACACCGCCTGGAACCGATGGCCATTGATCGTTCCTTGTACCGCCACCTGCCCACGCGACGGCAGTTTCACGCTCGCTTTCTCAGGCAAGCGCAAAAGAGTCGATTTGTCGATCGTGCGCAGCGTGGCGTCAAAACGAATTGTTGGCACCCCTGCGCGCTCACTCATGGTCATCTATTTTTGCACTCCTACGACCGCAATCTCACCGCCGACATGCGCGCGGCGGCGAATCGGACAAGACTGGCGAGCGCGTGTTCCGGAGTTGAGATGAAAACGAAGACAACAGCGAAGAAGACCGCGTCGAAGAAGGCCGGTCCGACGAAGGCGACGACGCCGAAGGCCCAGGAACCGACACACAAGAACCTCGACATCTACGGCGCTAAGCCCATCCCCTGGTCGCGCGCTCTCAAGCAGCTCGAGGCGAGTGCCGATGGGACGTACTGGCTCGCGACCACGAATCCCGATGGCCACCCGCATGTCGCCGCCGTGGGCGCGCTCTGGATCGACGGGAAGATCTACTTCACGACCGGCTCCCGTACCCGCAAGGGTCGGAACTTAGCCGCGAACCCGAAATGCGTCGTGTCGGTCTCGCTCACCGGCATCGACCTGGTGCTCGAGGGCAGCGCGGTGCGCATCAGCGACCGGCCGACGCTACTGCGTCTTGCCAAGCGGTACGCGGCCCAGGGCTGGCCCGCGAGCGTGAGTGGCGCGGCCCTCACGGCGGAGTACAGCGCGCCCAGCGCCGGTCCGCCGCCGTGGAATCTTTACGTGGTCAGGCCGAGCACGGCGTTCGGCGTCGCGAGCGCCGAGCCATCGGGCGCGACCCGCTGGCACTTCGCTAACCGTCGCTAGCTTCGGACCTGACTAGCCGATCTCCGATCGGCCCGCCCAGCGAAGCACCCGCAGCGTGCGCAGGGTGTTCCAGCGACTGGGCCGGCCTTCGCGCTCGTCCATGTCGAACTCGAGATCGCGGAGGCGCGCGTTGACCATTTCGCTCTTGTGTGGGTTCTCGAGCGGCCATCGGCCCTCGCCGTCACGCTTGGAGCGCACCAGGTCGATGGCCTCTGCCACGCGCGCATCGGGCGTCACGCCCGCTTCGCGCAGGTAGTCGAGCCCGCGCAGCGCGTCGTAGTGCCAGCCGGTGGGGAACGAGAAGCGTATGAAGGCCGGATCGATCAGCTCGCCGCTCGACAACCGGCGCAGCAGTCGGCGGTCGAGGAGGTATTCCTGCCCTCGCTCAAGCGCCGCGGTGACCTCGGCCGAGCCGCCCGATGCGCGCTCGTGCTCGAGAAGACCCTCGAGGACGTTGATCGTCGTGTGGAACGATCCGCGGCTTGAGCCATTCTCCTGCTCGCAATTCCACCCGCCATCGGCCATCTGCTCGCCGAGCAGCCGCTCGACGATGCCTGTCACGTCCTCGCCGAAGTACGCGCCGAGCGTCACGACGCGTCCGTTGATGCACGGCTCGACCTCGCCCGCGAACACCGGTGTGCCGTGCCATGGGCCCCGTGAGTGCCACGTCGCCTTGTCGCGAACGGGGCCTATCGCTTTCCGCGCCTCCTCGCTCGAGGGGTCGAGGCCCATGTCGCGGAGCATCAATAGGGCGAGCAGCGAGATCCACTCCGTGTCCGGCGTGCCAGCGTCCCACAGCCCATCGTCCCGCCGGAGAGCGAGCAGCCGCGCGCCCCAGCCTTCGGTGGCAACGCGGGCACGCTCCGCGGCGACCTGGTCGGCCGGCGCATCGGTCAGGTCGCGCATCGCCTGCCAGCGAATCGCCGGGTCCGAGTCGAGCAGCCAGTCGATGACGGACACGATCTTCCTCCCGGGGCGCCGCTATGCGAGCCCGCGCGCTGTCCATGCGCGCGCCGCCACTTCAAACGGCGCCGCCGGTAAGAGCTCCCGGCAGCGTTCCATTAGCTCGGCGCGGCGATGGTCATCGAGTGCCGCCGTGTACGCCCCCGCGGGACCGACGCCGAGAGTGAAGGGCACCCACCACTCGTCAAAACTCGCGTGAGTCACCGTCGCAACAAGTACGGTCGCTTCGACACCGCGAAGCCCCGCAGTCTCGAACAGCTCGGCGAGGTGTCCCTCCCGCGCGCCCGCTCGGAGCGACTCGTCCTGCACGTCGGGATCGAGCTCGCGCGCCGCCTGCCAGAAAACGCTGAGCGGCCCATTCCTACCGGCGTGATCCCACACGCAAGCCGCAACGACGCCGTCGTGCCGCACGACGCGCGCCATCTCGCGTAGCCCCGCGACCGGGTCCGACATGAAGTGAACGACCAGCTGCGCCAGCGCGGCGTCAAACCCTTTGTCCGGGAACGGCAGGTCCTCCGCCGCCGCGAGCCGCACATCGACGGTGGGGAAGCGCTCGCGAACAGCCGCGACGAAAGGCTTCGATGGATCGACTGCGAACACGTTGATTGGTCCGACGCGATCGACGAGCTCGCTCGTGAGCGCACCGGGGCCGCAACCGACATCAACCACCCTTTGCCCCGCAAGTACGCCAGCAAAGTCCGCCAAATGCGGGGCCAGCCGAACCGAATACCTGCCCATGAACCGGTCGTATGCATCAGCGCTCACCGCGAAGCTCACCCGCGGAATGCTATGGCGCGCGGCGTTAGTTGTTAGCCCTCGATCTGTGATCTGCCACGGCCCGTTGACGCGTATATGAACTGGCGAGCCACCACCCGGGCGCTCACGCTCGGGCTGGGCCGACGGACCGAAAGAAGGGCCAGTCTCGCGGGGAGGAAACGATGACCATGCCTGGGGACAAGACCGCCTCATCCGAGAAAAGTCTGTACGACCGGCTCGGCGGCGTTTTCGCAATCGCGGCTGTCGTGGACCACTTCAGTGACGCCGTCGTGCAGAACCCCATCGTTGGCAAGACGTCCAAGAATCCGGCCCTGCGTGAGTGGCACACCAAGACCCTGGGCCGCTTGCCGGGCCTGAAGTTCATGAGGACGTTGTGGGTCTGCAACGTGGCGGGTGGACCGTTCGAGTACACCGGGACCCGACCCGGTAAGACGGCGGTCGGGCTTGAAGAGGCTCACCGCGAGCTACGCATCTCACCGGCCGAGTTCGATGAAGTCGCAGCGGAGCTTGGGCGCACCCTCGACTTCTTCAAGGTCCCCAAGCGCGAGAAGGATGAGGTCCTGGGCGCGTTCGCGGCCCATAAGAACGAAGTCACCGAAGGCGCTCGAACCGCCGGGGCAGGCTAAGCCAGCTTCGGCTGATCCCCGTCTACGCCGCGCGCCGCAGGAGATCGAGCCCGCCATCGCGGACTCGCAGCACCAGGATCTGCGGAACTCGTGCAACATAGAAGGCACTCTGTGTGAACCCCGCGGTTAGGCCCCGCGCGGCGTCGCACGCGATTGGTGCGTGCCGCGGGCCTGCGCATCGAACCTAGCCAGCTGCGAACAGCTGCCAGTCGCGCGGGACACCTTTGAGTTGGCGAGCGCCCCGGTCCGCGAATGCGAGTCCGGAGCCCGACGTGAGGTCGCGGACCGTGCTGGTCACGAGCACCTCGCCCGGCGCCGCTTGCTCCCGCACGCGCGCGCCAACGATGACCGCGATGCCACCGGTTTTCCCGGCGATGACCTCGCACTCTCCGGTGTGCACACCAGCGCGGATCTCCAGGCCGAGGTCGCGAACGCGGTCGCGGATCGCAAGCGCGCAGCGAACAC
>JALYSZ010000290.1 GCA_030854525.1 Chloroflexota bacterium
GTGAAGCGCGAAGCCGTGATCCGGCGGCCTCCGCTCGTTCCGGGATTCGGAAGAAAGGGCGGCGAGCGCGTCCCGGAAGAGCGGGTCGTCGAGGAACACCGCGAGTCGGACGTCGAAAGCACTTAGACCTCTGAACCGAAGCTAGCGGGCGGACGTATCCTCCCTGAAACCCGGTCGGTTCGGGAGGGGGTATTCATGCGATCCGCCCGCTATCTCCTTACGCTCTTCGCGACGCTCGCAGTGGTGCTCGGCGCCTGCGCCGGAGGTCAACCAGCCGGGGGCGGCCCGAGCGCATCGCCTGGCGCCGCGAAGCCTGTCTCCGGCGGGACGCTCACATTCGCGCTAGAGAACGACGTGGTCGACTTCGATCCGATGCGCTCGCGCGCGTTCGTAGACCGCAACCTCCACTACCAGATCTATGACTCGCTCGTCCGCATCGACTCGACCGGGAAGATCATCCCGTGGCTCGCCGAAAGCTGGGAGACATCGTCCGACGGCAAGCAGGTGACCTTCAAACTGCGGAAGGACGTGAAGTATCACGACGGCACCGCCTTTGATGCGGCGTCCGTGAAATGGAATATCGACCGGTACCGCACGACCCAGGGATCGCAGCGCGCGAGTGACCTCGCGCCCGTCACGAGCGTCGACGTCGTGGATCAAAGTACCGCGCGCTTCATCCTGAAGACGCCCTTTGCGCCGCTCGTCGCGACGCTCGTCGACCGCGCCGGCATGATGCTGTCCCAGAAGGCGGTAGAAGCCGGCGGAGCGGACTTCACGCGGAAGCCGGTTGGCGCCGGAAGCGGGCCCTTCAAATTCGTCGAGGCCGTGAAGGACGACCACATCACCATCGAGAAGAACCCCGACTGGTGGGGCAGGGACAAGGACAGCAACAAGCTCCCATACCTCGACAAGATCATCGTCAAGCCGATCGTCGAGGGCACGGTCCGGGCGACGAACCTCCGCACCGGCGACGCGCAGGTCTCGAACAACATCGTCGGCAAAGACGTCGAATCAGTGAAGAGCGAGCCGAACCTGGCCTACCAGCAGGGACCGAACTATGGTTTCGACAGCATCTACACCAATCGGAAGAAGGGAGCGGCGTTCGAGGACGGCCGCTACGCGCGAGCGGTGTCGATGGCGATCGATCGCAAGCAGCTCGCCGAGCAGGTCTTCTACGGCACGCGCACCCCCGGCTACGGGACGATCGCCCCGTCGCACTTCGCGGCCGACCCCAACTTCAAGCCCTTCGAGAAGGCCGACCCGGCCGGCGCCAAGGCGCTCATCCAGCAGATCGGCAAGCCGCTGCAGTTCGAGATGCTCGTGACCGCGGGAAGCGCGCAAGATTTGCAGATCGCACAACTGGTACAAGCGCAGCTCCTCAAGGCCGACATCAAGATGGACATCAAGACGCTTGAGTTCGCCCAGATCCTAAAGCTCCAGGACACGTGCGACTACCAGGGCGCGACGCTCATCGGATGGAGCGGCCGCGTCGATCCGGACGGCAACACCTACAGCCACATCTACACCGGCGCACCGAACAACAGCTCTTGCTACTCGAATTCGCAGGTCGACAAGCTCCTCGATGAGAGCCGGGCGACGAGCGACGAGGCCAAGCGCAAGACCGCGTTACGCGCCGCCGAGCAGATCTACTCGGTTGACGACCCCGCGCGGGTCTTCTACCTCTTCCGGGCGACGCAGCTCGTGACAACGAAGAAGGTTCAGGGCCTCGTCCCGTACCCCGACGGACTTATTCGGTTCGACGTCGGCTGGCTGCAGCGGTAACGCGCACGAGCTCGTAACGAGCGAGGCGGCGGAGTGACGCAGTACATCATCCGCCGCCTCGTGCTCATGGTCCCGGTGGCCGTCCTCGTGAGCGTCATCGTCTTCGTGCTGCTGCGGATCACCCCGGGCGATCCGGTGCTCGTGTTCGCGGGCGAGGAGCGCGACCCCGCGGCCCTCGATGCGCTGCGGCACGAGTACGGGCTCGATCAGCCGCTCCCCGTCCAGTACGTCGTCTGGGTCGAGCACGCCCTCCGCGGCGACCTGGGACGGTCGCTTCGCACGAGGCAGCCAGTAACGGAAGCCATCTTCGAGCGCCTTCCCAAGACGCTGGAGCTCGGCGCCGCCGCGCTTCTCATCTCTGTCACCGTCGCACTCGTCGTCGGAACGCTGGCCGCGCTGCGCCGGAACTCACCGCTCGACCTGATCGCGACCGGCTTCACGATCGCCGGAGTCTCGCTGCCCAATTTCTACCTTGGCATCATCCTCATCCTCGTCTTCGCCCTGCTGTTCCGCGTTTTTCCCCCGGGCGGATACGCCGACTTCGCTACGGACCCGCTCGAGAACCTGAAGCGTTTGGTGCTGCCGGCCATCACCTTGGCGACCGCAAGCCTCGCGATCAACCTTCGACAGGTCCGGTCGAGCCTCCTCGACGTTCTCGGCCAGGAGTACCTGCGGACCGCCCGCGCGAAGGGCCTCGGCGAACGAGCCGTGGTGCTCCGGCATGCGCTGAAGAACAGCCTTATCCCGGTCGTCACGATCTTCGGTTTGCAGATCGGAGCTCTTCTCGATGGCGCGATCATCACCGAGACGATCTTCTTTTGGCCTGGGGTCGGCCGTCTCGTAGTCGACAGCATTGGCGGCCGCGATTACCCAGTGGTCCAAGCGATTGTGCTGATGTCCGCGTTTTCATTCATGGTGAGCACGCTCGCGGTCGACATCCTGTACGCGTGGCTGGATCCACGGATCTCCTACCGGCGGCAGACTGGGTGAGGCAGTTCGTCCGCCGCAATCCGCGCATCCTCGTGGGCGGAGCGGTCATCGCGTTGCTGCTTCTCGTCGCGATCGCCGCGCCGTTCGTCGCGCCGTACGACCCAAAGCTCGTCGATGTCACGAGCACGCTGCTGCCGCCGAGCGCGGCGCATCCGCTCGGCACGGACGATCTCGGCCGGGACGTGCTCTCGCGGGTCATCTGGGGCTCGCGCATCTCACTCTTCGTCGGCCTCATCGCGGTGACCATCGGATTCTCCGTGGGAGTGTCCCTGGGTCTCCTCGCCGGCTACGTCGGCGGACTGGTCGATCTGATCGCAATGCGGGCGATCGACACGCTCCTCGCCTTCCCGGCCCTGCTCCTCGCGATTTCGATCACGGCCGCTCTCGGGCCGCAGATCCAAAACGCGATGATCGCGATCGGGATCGTCACCGTGCCGGCGTACGCGCGGCTCACACGTGGTCAGGTCCTTTCGCTCCGCGAGCGCGAGTTTGTTCTCGCGGCACGGACAATCGGTGCGACGCCCGTCCGCGTGATGCTTCGCCATCTCTTGCCCAATGCGACCAACGCGCTCGTCGTTCAAGCCACGCTCGGGATCGCCGCTGCGATTTTGGCCGAGGCGGCGCTTAGCTTCCTAGGCCTCGGTGCCCAGCCGCCGGAGCCGTCCTGGGGCCAAGACATCAACTACAACGCGCGGTACCTCTCGAACCTGAAGTGGTGGATGAGCGTGGGGCCGGGAACGGCGATCTTCCTTGCGGTCTTTGCCTTCAATTTCCTCGGCGACGCCCTCCGGGATGCTCTGGACCCACGTCTCCGCCGCGCCGCGTAGCTAGTTGCCCATAGAAAGCCGCGGAGTACTTCTGTACTAGCCCTCTCTAGCCTCGTTTGAGGACTGCCCGCTCGGTCGGCCGCCTGCTATTCCAGACCCAACATGCAGGTAAGCCAGGTCGCATACGACCGTTTCTTGCTCGAGCTCCCGCCCGCCGACGCCACGTGGCGTCCCCTCGCGGACCCGGAGTGTCTTGCC
>JALYSZ010000308.1 GCA_030854525.1 Chloroflexota bacterium
CTATTACTCCCCGAGATCGCCGCGACCGCGTTGCCCGCAGAGGCCCGTCAGCAGCTCGCGGAGCGCCGACTCTGGACGGACATCCCAGATGGTTTCCGGCCCATCGTTGGCCCGCTCATCATCGTGAACAACGTCCGCGTCGCGGTGGTGGCGTTCGCGGGCGGACTTACCGCAGGCGCGCTCACGCTCTATCTCCTGGTCGCCAACGGCGCCTACCTCGGCACGGTGCTCGCCGTAGTGCAGGGCTACGGCCTCTCGGGCGGACTCCTCACGTTCATCGCCGCGCACGGTCCGATCGAGCTCTCGTGCATCGTCCTATCCGGCGGCGCAGGGCTTCGGCTCGCGTGGGCGCTCCTTCGGCCGGGCGACCGCAGCCGTCGCGATGCGCTGCGTCTCGCGGGCGCACAGGCGATCCGGGTCATGCTCCTTGTCGTTCCCGCTCTCGGCGTCGCGGGAATACTCGAAGCGTTTCTCTCGCCGAGTGACGCGCCACTTCCGCTGAAGGTGACCGTGGGTCTTATCGCGGGGGTCGCGCTGTGGAGCTACATCGCGCTCGTCGGTCGACCCCTTAGAAGAAGCGCTTCTTGAGCTCGAGGTAGCGCTGGATCGTCGAGACCGAGAGGCGCTCCGCCGGCACGTCGATCGAGTGCACGCCGTGCCGACGCAGCACCGCCAGCGCGCGCCGTCGCGCGTCGAGGACCTCTGACGCAACGACCCGCTCATAGAGCTCGCCCGAGGTGCCCGGCTCGCGTGCCGCGGTCTCGGCGAGCTGCGGATCCTGCAGGACACAGCAGAGCACGAGATTGTTCCCGGCCAGCTGGGTGACCGCCGCGACAAGACCGCGCGAGGCTTCCTCGTCGACGAGGTCGGTAAAGAGGATCGCGAACGCGCGGCGCGCGGTCTTCGACCGCAGGAACTCGAACGCGGCCCGGTAGTCCGGCTCGGTCGTGGTCACCTCGAGACGGCGAAGGCTCTCGGTGAGACGGAGGAACTGCCGGTGCCCGCGTCGCGGCGGGTCGTACGCGCGCACTGCGTCGGCGAATCCGAGGAGGCCGACCTCGTCGCCCTTCGCGATCGCGACGTAGCTGAGCATCAACGCGGTGTTCACGGCGTGGTCGAGCTTCGTCAGCCGGCCGAGGGTGCTCGACATCATCCGGCCGGCGTCCAGCAGGATGACCACGCGCTGCTGGCGTTCTGTCTCGTACTCGACGCTCATCGGACGGCCGCGGCGCGCCGTCGCGGTCCATGAGATCGAGCGCGGGTCGTCGTCTGGCTGGTACTCGCGGAGGCGCTCGAACAGGGAGCCCGCACCGGGGATCCGCGCACGACGCTGACCGGCGTCGTACGCGAGACCGCGACGGAGGCTCACCTCATAACGGCGGATCTCATGAAGATCCGGATACACGTTCGCAGGCGCGTCCGCGGACACGCGGCCCTGTCGCTGCAGTAGGTCGAGCGGGCCGCGGAGACGGATATGGACATCGCCGAAGCGGAAGCTGCCGCGATGGCGCGGCCTGGCGGCATACGTCGCCTCGGCCTCAAGGCCGGGACCCACGACGAGCTCCGCGGTGCGCCGGTCTACATCGAACGATGGCGGCACTGTGTCACGCACCGTCGCGCGGAGCGGTAACGCGAACGGATTTCGTAGCCGGACGGCCACCCGGTTCCCCACCCCGATCGAAAGCTGGGGCTCGGCGACGCGCTCGATCGGGACGCTCGACGGCGACGGGGTCGCGCGGAAGTCGACGATCGCGAGCGCGAGAGCCGCGACGAGAACGAGTCCGGCTAAGGCGACGAAGACTGGCGCGGTCTCGGCGAGCGCGAGAGGAATGGCCGCGACGAGGATGAGCGCGAGGAGGCGCGGCCGGGGAAGCGGCAGCGAGGCGAGACCGCTCAGCGCGGGACGTCGAGACGCGCGAGCACGCGCTTGCACACCGCGTCCGCGTCCAGACCCTCTATCTCGGCCTCGGCCTTCAGCACGAGGCGATGGCGCAGCGTCGGGATCGCGAGCGACTTCACGTCGTCGGGTGTCACGAAGTCGCGGCCGTCGATCGCCGCGGCGGCCTTCGCCGCTCGCAGGAGATGCACCGCGGCGCGCGGGCTCGCCCCAAGGACGAGATCGGGCGAGCGACGCGACTCCGCCGCGATCCGCACGACATAGTCGAGCACCGAGTCCTCGACCGTCACGCTCTCGACCTCGGCGCGGCACTCCTCGATTGTCCCGTGCGCGAACGGCTCGATCTCACCGATCTTCGCGGAGGGCTGCCCGCGATCGTGCGCGCGCAGGATTGCGCGCTCCTCCTCCGCGGCGGGGTAGCGGACGATCGCTTTGAAAACGAAGCGGTCGAGCTCCGCCTCGGGGAGCGGATACGTGCCCTCGTACTCGACCGGGTTCTGCGTCGCAAGGACGATGAACGGATCGGGCAGCGCGAGCGAGTCGCCTTCGAGCGTCACCTGCCGTTCCTCCATCGCCTCGAGCAGCGCGCTCTGCGTCTTGGCCGGCGCGCGGTTGATCTCGTCAGCGAGCACCACGTTCGCGAAGACCGGTCCGGTCCGCGTGCGGAACGAGCTCGTCGAGATCTCGTAGACCGTGGTGCCGACGACGTCGCTCGGCATGAGGTCGGGTGTGAACTGAATGCGCTTGAACGTGCCACCGATCAGTCGCGCAACGGTTCGGGCGAGCAGCGTCTTCGCCGTCCCGGGGACGCCCTCGATAAGGAGATGACCGCGGAGCAAGAGCGCGATGAACGAGAGACGAACGGTCTCGTCCTGGCCCACGACCACGCGATGAATTTCATCCGCGTAGCGGGCCGCGATGTCTCTGGTGCTCACGCCGTTCCTCCTGTTTCGCGCTTGGTGACGAGACCGATCTCGCGGACCGTACGAAGGAGCACATCGTCCCGCAACGGCCGCGCGAGAGCTTCGTCGAGGGAACGCGCGCGGGCGGCGCGTTCGCGGTCGGTAGTCGCGATCTCGGCGATGATGTCGCCGACCGGCGTCTCCGGATCGAGCCCGAGCTCGCGCGCGAGGGCGGTGCGCAGCTCGCGACGCAATCTACGGCGCGCGATCTCGCCGTGCCCGGACCGTCGGATCAGCCCGGCGAAGCCGCGGATGTACTCGAGGCTCGAGCGCGGCGGACGCGGATCGAGTGGTATCGACGGCCCGAGCCGGCGGCCGCTCGCCACGAGATAGAGGAAGAACGCCATCCCGGCGAACGTCAGGGCCCGGCCCGGCCAGGTCTGGGTGAGCAGGACGAGAACGTCGGTCGTCGGGTGAACGCCGTGGTGGTACTCGTCGAACGCGACCGAGAGCCCGCGAGCGATCGCCGGCCCGGCAAGCGCGAGCGCGAAGCGCCCATTTTCGACTTCACCGAGCTGCGCGGTGAGGAAAGGCGCGACCGATCCAATCACGATGAGCGACCCAGTCCCCTCACGCGCCAGGGCGACAAATGCACGGCCGGACGTCGTCGCCAGCGGCACGCGGCCCGGGCCAAGAGACAGCGTGACCCCGCGGTCGAGTGCGATCGCGCGCGCCGGCGGGTCGGCGAAGGTGATCCCGCCGACCGGGGACTGACCAGGTCCGAGCGCACCGGCGACGTGGAGGTCGAACGCGTCGAGCAGAGCACCTTCGAGGATCCCGGTGTCGGTAGCGAGCACGGCGGTACCGCCCGCCGTCACGAAACGCCGGACGGCGGCCGCGTCGAGTGCGGTTATGGTTTCGCTCGGCCCGAGCATGAACAGGACGCCGACCTCCGACGGATCGGCGGTGAAAACGTCGCCCTGCACCGTCGTGGTCGACGCGCCCATCGCTTCGAGGTACTTGCGCAGCGCCGCGGTGCCGCCTGGACCCGCGTCGTAGACGGACGCGGACCGCGACACGCCGCCTGCGCTGTCCGCGGTGACGGCGCTCGCGACGAGGGCCGCGATGAAAAGCAGGAGCGCGAGGTAGTACAGCGGATGGACCCGTCGGAGCCGCTTCATCCAGCGATCCGGAGCGCGAGGGCACGCGCGCGCTCGGCCTCGGCGGCGTCGGGCTCGCGCAGACCGAACCACGCGCGTTCGTAGAGCCCGACCAGGTCGCGGAGTGCGTCAGCGTTGGGGATGGCGGCGGCACGCAGCAGGAGCTCGCGATCAGTGAGCGCGGGGTCGTACCGGATGAGCTCGCGCGCCGCGAGCGACCGGAGCACGTAGAGGTAGAGCTCGTGGATTGCCTCGCGCGCGCGGCCACCCGCGAGTGCGGCTTCGGCAGCCCGTCGGTGTGCTGCGGGATCGTCCGCGCGTGCGAGGGCCCGATCCGGCAAGAGCACCTCGCGCCGAACGCGCTCGCGAACACCGCGGCCCAGCGTCGCGACGATGAAGAGGACCAGACCGATTCCCAGAGCCGCGACGACCCAGGGAAGGAAGCGCAGATCGGGAATGCCGCGGAGCCCGCTCACGAGGGCGGCGAGCCGCGACGAGATCCAGTCCAACAGCGCGGCGACCCCGGAGAGGGACGTTCCGGCGCCGCCCGCGTTTCCCAGCACGTCGCGTAGACGGGCGTCTGCCTCTGCGGGGTCGATCCGGCTTTGGACCGCGCGGTCGGCAGCGGCGATGTAGCCGTCCAGGACGGCGAGGGCGCGGTTCGCTCCGTCGGCCCCCGCGAGCACGTCCGCGACAGGTCCGTCGTCGATCGCCACGGTCTCGCCGCGGCTCTGGATCGCATTCGTCTGCCGAAGGAGAGTGGTGGCCTGGGCGAGCATGCGGTCGCGGTTTGCCGGGCCGGCCGCGCGCGATCCGTCCACCAGTGCGCGTGCCTGCACGAGCCGCGAGCGGTAAGCGTCGAGGCTGAGCGTGTCAGCGGCGGCGCTGGACGGAAGGGTTATCCAGAGAACGAGAACGAGGGCGAGGGCGCGTTTCAGGACTGCGGCAAGGCCTCCGCGGCGAGATGTAGGTCGAACGCCTCTTTGCGGACCCGTAGGTCGTAGTAGAGCACGGTGAACGCGATCCACTCGACCGGAGCCCAGATGATCGTCGAGGCGAAGTTGACGACGCTCTGGACCACCGTCGTGACGCCGACCTGTGCGCCCTGCTGGCCGCCGGTCGCCGCGAGCCCACCGAAGAGCCCGGCGATAAGAACTGAGAGGACGACGTTCAGGATGAGCAGAAGGACCTGGATACCGATGATCCGCCAGCGATTGCCGTCGGAGAGCCGCCAGGCGCGGCCGAGCGCGGCGATGGGTCCCATCTTCTCGATCACGACGACGACCGGCGCGACCAGCCACGACGAGCCGAGGTAGAAGGTCGCGACGATGGCGACGATGAACGCGAGCGCGAAGGCCAAGAACTGGTTCGTGATTGCGGCGACGATGAACAGCACGGCCCAGAGCGAAACGATCGCGAGGAACACGAGGATGCCCGCCACGAACAAGCGTCCTGACGCGGAGATTCCGGCTCGGAACGCTTCGCCGATCGTGACCTCCTTCGCCAGATAACGCCGCGCCGCGGCGTACACGAGCGATGCAGCCTGCGCGGAGACGAAAAGAATGGCGATGACGATGGCGATCAGGACGAAGCCGATGATGCCGACCGCCGCGCCGGCGATCAGCTCCGGGCTCGGCGTCGCCGACTGTCGCGCGAACGCCGCGAGCGCGCCGGCGAAGATGACCACCGCCAGCACGATGAAGACGAGCACGAGTAGGAGGTAGAGGATCGCCGAGAGACCGATGAAGAGGAGCGGCTTCGAACGGTAGACGGTGAAGGTCCGGTCAAGGACATCGCCGACCCCGAGAGGACGGAGCATGGGGGCTTGAACGGTTTGCACGAGCGCCCATCCTACCGGCGACGCGAAAACCGTCGCGTGGGCTAGACCGAGGACTCCGCGAGGCCGAGGCGGCGTTGCAGGCGGACCAAAGGCCCGGGCGCCCACCAGTTGAGATCGCCGAGGAGGCGCATCGTCGAGGGTACGACGAGGGCGCGCACCAGCGTGGCATCGATGGCCACCGCGAGTGCCATTCCAAGCCCGATCGCCTTGATCAGCACGATGTCGGCGAGCGCGAATGCGGCGAAGACGCCGACCATGATCGCGGCGGCGCCGGTGATCAGCCGACCGCTCTTCTCGAGACCCATTGCGACCGCATGGGTGTTGTCGTGTGTCTTTAGGAATTCCTCTTGCATTCGTGAGAGGAGCAGCACCTCGTAGTCCATCGAAAGGCCGAAGACGGTGCAGAACATGATCACCGGCAGGGTCGGGTCGATCGACCCGGGAGTGAATCCGAGCTGCGCCGCGAAGTGGCCGTCCTGGAAGATCCAAACGATCGCGCCGAACGACGCGGAGATCGAGAGAAGGTTCATGACGACGGCCTTGAGCGGCAGGATCACCGACCCGAGGAGGAGGAACAGAACGAGCATCGTCGCGGCCACGATGTACGCGAGCGCGGCGGGCGTGTGGCTCACGATGAAGTCGACGGTGTCGAGATCGATCGCCGTGAATCCGCTGACCGCGACCTGCGCGCCGGACGGCGCTGACAGCGCGCGGATGGAGCGCACGAGCTGCCGGGCCTCGTCGCTGTAAATGCCCTTCCTGGTTACTACGTCGAGCACGACGATGTGCTCGCCCACCGTTCCGCGGATGAGGGCCTGAAGTTGCGCTGGCAGGTGAGACCGAGGCTGTGAATAGACCGTGACGTAGTCGGCCGGGCCCAGGCGCGGGTCGATGGTGACCGGGCTGGTGATGCTGTCGACGTCCGGGAGGGCCGCGACCCGCTTCGCGAAGTCGACAAGGCCGGGAATGCGGGCCGGCGTGAGCGGATCGGCGGTCGGATGCTCGACGACGACGCTGATGTGACTCTGGTTCCCACCGGGGAACTCGTTCACCAGTCGGTCGAACGCGGCGCGCGACTCTTCATGCGTGGGGAGCGAAGTCACGTCGTTGTTCGCGAGGCGAAGGTGAAGGAAGGGCGACCCCAGAACGAGGATGAACGCGACGACCGGAAGGAGCACGAAGAGCGGTCGACGCATGACCGCGGTCGCGATGGTGTGCCACCAACCAGTTCCCGCCGAATCTGGTTGGAAGATCGGAACGCGCCCGCGTCCGAGATTGCGACCGAGGATCGCGAGCAGCGCCGGAAGGAAAGTCAGCCCGTAGAACACCGCGCTCGCGACGACAATCGCACCCGATATGCCCATCGATGAGAGAAACGTCCCCTGATAGAAAAGCATCCCGGAGAGACCGATCGCGACGGTCAGGCCGGAGAAGGTGATCGCGCGGCCCGATGTCGCCATCGCGATCGCGAGCGCGTTGTTGCCGCTGTGACCTCGCCGCATCTCCTCGCGGAAGCGGTTCGTGATGAAGAGCGAGTAGTCGATCGCGACCCCGAGGCCGATGAGCGTGACGACGTTCAGCGCATACACCGATACATCGGTGACGCGCGCGACCAGGAACATCCCGGCGATGCCCCCGACGACGGCGAGGATGCCGACGCCGAGCGGCACGAGCGCCGCGACGATCGACCCGAAAACGAGGAGAAGCAGCACCAGCGCCAGCGGCAGCGAGACGACCTCCGCTCTCTGAAGGTCCTGCTGGAGAACTTCGTTGAATCCGTTGTTGATCGCGAGGATGCCGGTGGCCTGGACGCGCAGGGTGTCGGACCTCACCAGCGCTCGAAGCTGCGGGTAATAGTCGCGCGCGGTCGCGAGGTCGTCGTTGACCGCGACGTCGACGGCGACCGCGTGCGCGTCCTTCGAGATGAGCCGCGTCGGATCCGGAGCCGTGCCGTCGTAGGGAGTCACGATCGTCGCCACCCGCGGGTCGCTCCGGAGGGGCGCTACGGCGGCGTCGACGGCCGTACGGAACTCGGGGCTCGTCGCCGTAAGCGTGTCGCTCGAGAAGATGAGGGTGAACGTGCCTCCGCCGGCACTCGGCAGCTCCCGTTCGATCAGTCGCGAGGCGCGGCCGGACTCGGACGTCTCGATGAACCCGCCGGATTGCAGCTTGCCGCCCTGCACGACGATGAAGATCGAGACCAGGAGCAGGAGGCCGGACACGGCGAGTACCGGCCAGCGCCGCCGGTATACGAATCGCCCCCAGGCCGCGAACATCGGCTGCTCCCCTTGTCAAAACGTGCGCTTGTAAGCGTACTTGCGCGGTTGCGTTCGAGTTCGGTCCCGACACGTCCGTCACCGGCCTGCAGCAGGTGCGGCGCCTAGGGCGCGACGAGCTCGCTCATCAACGCATCGAACAGCTCGAGCCCGGATCGTCTCTTGCGCTTGCCTTTTGCGAGTGAGTCCGCCGCGATCCCGTCCGTCGGCAGGCCGAACACGACGCGCCCCGGCTCGAGCCGATCGATCGCCGAATACCAGCGCATGAGCGCGTCGCGCAAGGTGACGTGACGCTCGAAGTTGCTCCGCGTCCGCGTCGGGTCGGCTTCTCGTCGTACGCGAAGACTCGCGGAGTCGACGTCGGAAACGAGAAACATGTCAGCGAGCGCGTAGCGACCGGCGGCAAACGCATCGCGCGCGACCTGGCGTTGCATCGTCCACTCCTCTTCGCTGGTCTGTCCGGTCCGGAAAAGGCGCCAGACGAAGTGCAGCTTGAACGGATCGGTGTCCACGACCACCAGGCCGTCGCGCGCCTCGCGCTCGAGGACCTCTCGCCATCGCGCGACATTCCGGTCGACCCAGAAGCGCGCGGCGGCATGAGGCTCGGTTGGAACGATCGCGTGATCCGGCAGCGCCTCGAGGAGAGCGTTCGCGCCGGCATGCATTCGGCACCACGTGGTCTTGCCGGCACCGCTTGGCCCTTCGACCACGATGATCACCCTCGATCGAACGTGATCAGCGGGCGCTCGCGAAGGCTGAGGGCGAGCGGCAACGCGGTCGCGATCCCCACGACACCCGCGACGAGGAATGGTCCGATCCACCCGAATCCGAGGTCGAGCGCGGCGCCGGCTACGACCGGGCCGAGCGAGCCGATGCCGAACCCCGCGACGGCCTGCAGCGCCTGCGCCGATCCGATGCGCGACTCGGGGGCGAGCTCGGTCACCGCGGTCGAGTACACCGCCGAATCCGCGGCGACGAGGGCCCCGTAGATCGCACCGACCGCGATGATCGCCGGCCACGGCGCGAAGAGCAGCGTGCCGAACCCGATCGAGATCGCGCCGCTGCCGAGCGCATAGAGGAGCGCGGCGCGCGTGCGACCGACCCGGTCCGAGAGCCAGCCGCCGATGAATACACCGGGCACACCGAGGGCGAGAAGCAGCGCCGCCCACTGGCTCGCTGTCGCCGACGCATCGGTTGGCGAGAGTCCGCGAAGCGCGAACGCCGCGGCTAGGAATGCGGCGAGCCACGCGCGCACGATGAAGAGCTCCCACGAGTGCCCGACGTAGGCGGTGATAGTGCGAACGAGCGGCGCGTTGCGGAGCACCCGCAGGTCGAGGTGCGCGCGCTCCCCGCGCGGCTCAGGGATTCCGCGCGCGCTGATCGTGGCGATCGGCACCGCGGCGAGCGCGACGGCACCGAGAATGACGGCCGCGCCGCGCCAGCCGACCGGCTCCAGCAGGAGTCCCGTCGCGAGGAACGAAAGCGACCCGCCGAGATAGAACGCCGCCACGTAGAGGCCAACGGCGGTGCCGCGGCGTGCGGGGTCGGAGCTCTGCGCGACGAGACGCACGCCCGGCATATAGACACCAGCCAGCCCGAATCCCCCGATCACGCGCAGGATCGACGCGGTGATCACGTCGTGGGCGGCGAACGCGAACGCGAGGTTGGCGATCGCGGTGACAAGCGCGCCGATCGCAATAACGCGCGACGGCCGAACGCGGTCAGTGAGCGGCAGGACAACGAGCACCGCAGCCGCGTATCCGAGGAGGTAAGCGGATACGACCCAACCGAGCGCCGCACTCGACGCGTTCCACTCAGTCCGTAGGAGAGGCAGCGCCGCGGCGGGCAGTTGCGACGGCAGAAGGACGAGGGCGAGAGTCGCTGAGAGCGCTAGGGAGCGCAATTTCACAACGGCATCGTGACGTAACCGGTTCGCGGCGCGCCGCAGCGTGCAAGCACCTGTCGATATCTATGTTGATATCGAACTGATGGGCTATCAAGCTTGAAACGGTGCGCGCGCTGCGGAGAGACCAAGCCACTGTGCGAATTTCACAAGAACAAGCTGCGCCGCGACGGCGTGCAGACTTACTGCAAGCCGTGCCGGGCGATGATCGATCACGCTCGGTACGAGCGCCTACGCGGTACGCGCGTGCCAACTCGCGTATGGGAGCACGGTCGCGCCGAGTGGCTCCTGAGCCTCAAGCGCGGCCGGCCGTGCCCGGATTGCGGAGGCACCTTTCCGCCACAGGTCATGCAGTGGGACCACCTACCTGGGGCTCCGAAACTTGGCGACATCAGCACAGGCCTCAGAAGCCGCTCGCGCGACGAGATCCTGGAAGAGATCGCCAAGTGCGAGCTCGTTTGTACGAACTGCCACGCGATCCGGACATTTCAGCGTGCAGGCTGGGGTAGCTGGACAGGTACGCTCTGAACCCTCTCTTCAGGCATTGCGCGAGGTGCGGGATGTGGAAAGCAGCGAGTGAGTTTCACGACTCGCGGACCGGCCAGTTCTCCTACTGCCGCCAATGTCGTCGGGCTTACGACCGCCGCTACTACCACGAGCGCGGAAAGGCGGCACGCGGAGTCCGCCGACGTGCGCGGGCGAGGGAGGCACGCGCGTGGATGGCCGCACTCAAGAAAGGTGTGCCTTGCACAGATTGCGGTCAGGTATTCCCGGTGTTTGTCATGCATTGGGATCACCTTCCGGGCTACCAGAAACTCGGATCCATCAGCGAGATGGTTGGGAGTCGCTCGCGTACAATAACGATCGCCGAGCTCAAGAAATGCGAACTCGTGTGCGCCAACTGTCACGTGTTGCGCACCATTACTCGTTCGGGGCGTGGCGCAGCCCGGTAGCGCGCTTGGTCTGGGACCAAGAAGTCGAGAGTTCGAATCTCTCCGCCCCGACCGTTCATCATTCGCTCATGCTCATCCACAGGCACGACGAGCCACTCACCGAGGCTGAGTGGCGCGATTTCCTCAAAACCCACGACTTCGGCGATTTCATCGTGCCCGGCGCGCCGACGCGCGACCTTCCGGTGGTCGTCCCCACGCACTTCATCTGGGACGGCGACAAAACCGTTCTTCTCCATCTCGCGCGGATCAACCCGGTCTGGAAGGCGATTGAGGAACGACCCCGCGCGCTCCTTTCGGTCTTCGGCGCGTACGCATACATCCCCGGCCACTGGAATCAGGACGAGTACGGCGTGCCGACGAGCTACTACGCAGCGGTGCAGCTCGCGTGCGACATCGAGCCGATCGATGACGATGCGGCGCTCGCGAAAATACTCGAGCGCCAGCTCGCGCACTTCCAGCCTGAAGGAAAACACGCGCCCGTCGAGCCCGGTGACAACCGGTACGCAAAGCAGTTCGGTGCGATCCGCGGAATTCGCCTGACCGTCACCGATATGCGTGCGAAGTTCAAGTTCGGTGGGAACCGTACCGAGCAGCACCGCGATGTCGTCGCGAACAATCTCGGCGACCGGGGCTCATCGCTCGATCGCGAGGCCCGCGCCTACACGCTCACCCGCTCGAAACGCCGCTAGTCCGGCGGGTTGAACCGCCCGCGGTAGTTCAGGTCCAGGATCGCCAGTCGCTCCAGATGCTTCTCGAGACGTGACTTGAAGTTCGCAAGGTCACGCGTCTCGGGCGGCGACCACAGCACCTCGGCGAGCGCAACGAGGCGCGGCCAGGCCACGTACTCGACGCGCTGGGGCCGGCATGTACTCGGTCCAGATCTGGCCCTGCGCGCCGAGCACGTGCTTCGCCTCTTCGGCGGAGAGCTCCTTCGGCACCGGCTGGTACGCGTAGACATCCTCGAGCAGGTCGTGGCCGCCGATCCCCGGCGGCTCGGTCGGGAGCTCCGTCTGCGAATAGTCCAAATACGTGGGCTTCGTGGGCGCCATGACGACGTCGTGTCCCTCCCTCGCGGCGGCGACCCCGCCGTCCTCGCCGCGCCAGCTCATCACCATCGCGCCGGGCGCGAGACCGCCTTCCAGGATTTCGTCCAGCCGACGAGCCGCCGCCCGCGCTTGGCGAGCCATGAATCGAAGTGGCGGATGAACCAGGACTGCAGCTCGTCCTCGTTCTTGAGCCCTTCCTTCTTCATTCGTTCCTGCGCGGACGGCGTTTGATGCCACTCGGTCTTCGGGCACTCGTCTCCGCCGACGTGGATGAATTTCGACCGGAAGAGCGCGAGCACCTCGTCGAGGACGTCTTCGAAAAAGCGCAGGACGTTGTCAGTGACGCCGAGCACGTGGTCGGTGATACCCCAGTACGTGAGGACCTCGACGGGTTTGCCGGTATTGCCGAGCTCGGGATAGGCCGCGATCGCGGCCATCGCGTGACCCGGCATCTCGATCTCGGGCAGGACAGTGATCCGCGATCCGCGGCGTAGCGAATGACATCGCGCACCTCATCCTGCGTGTAGAAGCCGCCGTGCGCTTTGCCCGCGAACTTGCGGGCGACCGGATCCTTCGTCGCGGCGCGGTCATCGAGTCTTTGCGGAACGCGCCGACGTCGGTCAGCTTCGGATACTTCTTGATCTCGATGCGCCAGCCCCGGTCGTCGGTGAGGTGCCAGTGAAAGACGTTGAACTTGTGGAGCGCCAGGAGATCGAGGTGCTTGAGGATGAACTCCTTCGGCATGAAGTGGCGGCCAACATCGAGGTGGCTCCCACGCCAGCCGAAGCGCGGACGATCTTCGATCTCGACACCAGGGATCGCCCACGTCGCACCGGCGACCGGGGCGCGCCGGAAGATCTCGGGCGGCAGCAGCTGCCGCACGGTTTGCGAGCCATGAAGGATGCCGGCCGGTTTGTATGCGCGGATCGCGACCTCGTCAGCACTCGCGATGAGGCGATAGCCCTCGTCGCCGAGGCTGGTGAGCGACGGGTCGAGGGCGAGGGTGATGCGCGACTTTGTCGCGGACGCATCGAGCGGCAACGGAAGGCCGGTCGCGGGGCGAAGCTGGTCGCGCAGGAGCTCCGCCTGGGCACGGACGTCGTCGCCGGCGACGATCGACGTCGTCAGGCCCAAAACAAACGAGCCCGAGCGCGGCGTGAGCTTCGCGGGAATCGGAATCAGCGGGTCGCGGCCACCACGGCATCCTAGCCGCGCACCGGCCTACGCCGCTGCGGGCTCCTCGCGCCGGCCACCGACGACCGCGATCGTCGCCGCGCCCATGCCGAAGAGGAGGGCGCAGAAGATCACAAGCCCACCGAGGATGGGGATGAGCGCGACGAGTAGCAGGGCGACCAGCCCAATGAGGAGTGCGAACCACACCGGCACGGGCCGCCGCGCGACACGAAGCAGCGCCCCGCCGACGCCGACCGCGGCGACGGGAATGCTCAGTGCGAGAACGACGACGAACAGCGCGAGCACGACAAACCCGATCCACCACCCTCCGATCAACGCGCCGACCGCGAAGAACACGACGGACAGGATCGGCAGGCCGATGAGCACGAGCGCTCCGATCGCGAGAGTGAGCCACGGCGATCGGACGAGGGCCTCGCCGGCTCGGCGAGAGAATCCTGGGAAGAAGAACACGACGAGGATCCCGAGGATGAGCAGTCCGACAAGCCCCTTAAGCCACTCGACAATGAGCGCCGTCGTGCCGGTGAAGAGGGGCGTGCGTTGGTCACTTTCGGGTGTCTGCCGCTGGATCGAGCCCTTCACCGACGACGCGTTCGCGATCTGCGCTTCGTTCTTGCTCGTGTATTTGAGCGAGCCGCCGACCGTGGCACGGTCGGTGAGCTGAAGCTTCTCGACGGTCGCGAGGACATCGCGGCCCACAGCGCCATCGATCTTCACGTTCGCGGCGCCTGCCTGAAGGTCGCGGCCGATCTGGCCGCTGACCGTCGCGTTCATGGCCCCGACGATGACGTCACGGCCGACGCGACCGTTGCTCAGGATCGTGAGCTCGTTCCCGGCCGCGAGGAGATCGTCGGTCACCTTTCCGTCAAGCACGACGGTGCTCCCGGCCGCCCGCACGCTACCCCCTACCTGGCCGCGGATAACGACGCTCTGGCCGGCCGCGATCACGTCGCCGGTGACGTTGCCATCGACGGTGATGAAGTTGCCGACCGCGATCAGGTCGCCGCGGACCGTGCCGTTGATCGCGATGTTCGCGCCGAACGCGTAGACATCATCTTCGACCGTCTCGGTCGAAGCGATCGTGATGTCCTGCCCCTGTCGGATGTCCGCAGCCGCGGCAGGAGTCGGCGTCAGTCCAAGGATCAGGACGACGAGGGCCAGGAGGCGGAGAGACCGCATCGGCGGATAGTAGTGCTCGCCGCTAATCGGTCACCGATTAACCAACGGCTAGAGCGAGCACGCCGACGACCATTGCGGCCGCCCCGAGGCCGCGGCGCATGACGTGGCCCTCCGCGAGAACGCGCGCGCCGAGAATCGCGCCGATGAGGATGCCGATCTCACGCGCCGGTGCCACGTACGACACCGGACTCACTACGAGTGCGGTGAGAACGAGGATGTACGCGAGCCGGCTGAGCACGCCGACGCCGATCACCGCGCCGCGATGGTGCCTCCACGCCTCGCGCACAGCGTCACGACGGCGAAACGCGACGGGAGTGACCACGATCGCCTGGCCGACGACGGTCGCCCAGTCATAGAGAAGGGGCGGGATCAGCACAACCGCGACGGCGGTCTTGTCCCAGAGGGTGTACAGCGCGATGACCGCGCCGGTCGCGAGCGCAAAGCCGACGCCGCGCCCTGAGCCGCTTCGGCGCAGCGCGCGGGGATCGCCGCTCAGAACGAATGCGCCCGCGACGATCGCGAGGGCACCGCCGATCGCGAGCGGCGTCGGATGCTCACCGAAGATCGCGATCGCGCCGATGGTCGCGAGGAGTGGGCCGCTAGCCCGCGCGATCGGATAGACGAGCGACAGATCTCCGGCGCGGTACCCCGCGGTGAGCGTGGCGAAATAGAGGGTCTGCAGACCGACCGCAACCACGACGAACACGAGCGCAGGCCAGCCGATCGCCGGCTGGACAATGACGAGGATCGCGATCGCGAACGGCGCGAACACGATCGCGCCGACGATGTACGCGAGCCACAGAAACGGCGTGTCCGCGCCGGCGCGCTTCGCGAGGAGATTCCACGTCGCGTGGAAGACGGCGGACGTCAGGATGAGGGCGAGGGCGAAGAGGCTCAGCGCTACCGGGGTCGCGCGACGACGACGAAGCGCGGGTCAGTTCCGTACGGGCCCGTGGACGTTTGAAGCGTGAGGCGGGTGTCCTGAGTCGGCCCAGCCCACGAGATATCCGTCGGCGGTACCCGCGGGTGGACCTCCTCGACACGGTATTCGCGAGGACCACTTGGCGTGCGCACGATCACGACGTCGCCCACCCGCGCGTTCCAGAGGCTGAGGAACATCCCGACGCGGGCGTGCGCGTAGATGTAGGTGTTTCCCGCTCCGAACATCGACGTGCCGGGCAGGTGAAAGGCGTAGTAGTTCGGCGTCTGTGCCCTATCGACGTCGCGAGGGACGTCACCCTCCGCGATCGGCAGGTTGATGCCCAGTCGCGCGATCTCTATACGGAAACCGGATCCAGCCGGGGCGGCTGGCGGTGGCACAACCACGCCGACCACGTTCACCACCACCGGCTCTAGCGTCGGCTCGGGGGTCGCGGTGGCAGTCGGCTCCGGCGTCGGTGAAGTTGAAGGTGACGGGCTCGCCGGCGACGCCACGAAAGCCGGGGGCGGGGCGGTCGGCGCATCGACACTGACCGGTCCCTGTACAGAACCGGAACAGCTCGCGAGAAGACTGACACTCAGGAGGGCGACTACGAGCCAGGAGCCGCGAGCGCTCCCCTCCCGATCCCCCAAGCTCACATCCGCTTTTCTACGCCAAGCTCGAGTGTTTCGGCAAGGTCGGGTGGTCGCCGGAATTGCTTTCCGGCGCCTGTGAGGTAGTGTCTGCCGGACACGTTACGGGCGCTTAGCCGCGTTGGGGGGGAAATCGCATGCGAGTCTTCTTGCGTTCCTACGCCTCTTTCGCACGCATTACGTTCCGCGCGTTTCTAATCGTCGCGATCGTCGCGGTTGCCTCGGTCGGGCTTGCATCGGCGCCAGCGGCCGCTGCCGGAGCGGCGAACGACCACACGGTGCTGATTCTCGGCACGACTGTCAGCGGCGGGGCGTCCAGTGTCGAGGCTACCGCTGCGATAGCCAATGGGATGGACGTCGAGGTCGTCAACGGCGCCGGATGGGCCGCGAAGACGACTGCCGATTTTGCGACGTACCGGGCGCTGATTCTGGGCGATCCGACGTGCCAACGCACAGGGTCCGAGGCAGCGATCGCAAATTCGTCGGTCTGGAGTCCCGCGGTGAACGGCCGCGTGATCATTATCGGCACCGACCCAGTCTTTCACTTCAGCCAGGGCGGTACCGCGTTGACGAACGGCGGTGTGAAGTTTGCCAGCGGAGAGGCGACAAAGACGGGCGCCTACATCACCCTGAGCTGCTATTTCAGCGGCGGCCCAACTAACGTCCCGGTGCCACTACTCGCAGGCTTTGGAACGTTCACCGTTCGCGGCGTCGGTTGCTTCAACGACGCGCATATCGTCGCCACGCATCCAGCACTTAGCGGTATCACAGACACGACGCTCTCGAACTGGAGCTGCTCGGTGCATGAGGCCTTTGACAGCTGGCCCGCGGCTCAGTTCGACGTCCTCGCCATCGCGCGAGGGATCGGAACGTCGTTTACGGCATCAGATGGAAGTGTCGGTACGCCGTACATCCTTGCCAGCGGCGCGACCGTCATCAGCGACATCGCACTGACTCCGACCACGGGCACGGCAGCTACTGGCTCGAGCTACACCCTGACCGCCACGATCTCGGGAACCCCTAAAGCCGGACTGACCGTGACCTTCTCGGCAATCGGCGGCCCGAACACGGGCATGACCCTCACGGGTGTTTCGAACGCGTCGGGTCAGGCGACCGCAAGCTACTCGAGCACGGTCGCGGGGACCGACACGTGGGTTGCACGTTTCACCCGGCCCGAGGCGGCAACCCAAACCTCCAATAGGGCGACCGTCGAGTGGACAGGGTTGTCAGCTCCCAGCGCGCCTCCGGGACGCACGCAGGTCACGGTGACTTCGCCGTCATGCGGGCAGGCCGTCATCAGCGCTACGGGCGTGACGCCCGGTCTTCCGCACCAGATCGTCGTCACTCCGTCAGGCGGAGGTACATCCCAGGTCGCGAACGTCACCGCGGGCGCGGACCAGAAGGCCAGCGCCACCTTCACGACGGGCGGGGGAACGTTCACCGCATTCGTCCGCAATTCCAGCAACCAGGTGACGGTCTCGAACACCGTGATCTTCACGGTTGCGGCATGTGCAGTGGCGACACCAACACCGACACCCGCGCCGACACCCACGCCGGCAAGGCCAACACCAGCGCCGACACCCACGCCCACGCCGACACAGGCGCCGATCGCTCAGCTGCCCTCGACCGCGACGGGCGGTGACAGCGGGCTTCCGATCGCCGCGCTAGCGGCCATCGCCATCGCGCTCGCCGCCTTCGCCTGGAGGAAGCGCGACTCACGGACCTAACCAACGAAAGCGCGAACATCAAAAAGGCCCCGGACAAAAACGTCCGGGGCCTTTTGGTTTTCCGAGCGAGAGTCTTGCCTAGCCTGGCCGGGCTTGGACCACGAGGATCGGGCCACATGTCGCCGGTGTGAGGCTCGTCTGCAGCGAGAGCGGCGCGATCGCCCGCGCTGGCGGGACACAACCCTGCTGCGTGAAGCCGTCGACGACCACATAGCGCTTGCCGTAGGCGAACACGACATCGCCCGGGCGCCACCCAGCGATGCGGCCGAACTGCGTATACGCATGCGCGGCGAGATACGTTGGACTCACACATGTGATGCTGCGGATCGCCGTGCCGACGTCAGTCCTGCCCGAGCAGTCGTTGTACGGAACGATCGTCCCGGCGATGCCGACCCGCGGGTAGCAGAACTGATTGACCGGACACGTCGCCGGCACCGCGGGCGGCGGGGCGACGGGCACCGCCGGAGGGGGCACGACCTCCACGACGGGCTCGGGTTCTGGTTGCGGCGCCGCGGCCGCTGGTGAATCGGTCGGGGCCGGCGGCTCGGTCACCGCAGTCGTCGCGAGAGAATCATCGGTCCGCAGCAGAGTGCGAGATGCGAGGCTCGCGCGCGTCGGTGCATCGTCGGTCGTGGACTGCGAACCCGGGCTTGCCATGTAGAGCGCATCGGCCTGCACGCGGGGCGCGACATCGACGCGAACGTCGCCGGAGGTCGCCACGAGTGCCAGCGCGATAATCGGAAGAACAAACCATTTGACAGAACGCTGCAGCACCGGGCCTCCGCTTCGGCAGCCACGCCGACTCGCTGAGCGAGTCCGTTGGCTTTGCGTCCCCGCCTCGCGGCGGGTTTGCCTTTTCGGCTACGGCCCGAGCCATCCCGGGACCGCGCCTCAGCAAGCTAGAGAAACGACCGTTGCTTGCCATCCCCCGTCGGTGGCAAACGGGTTACTAGGAACCGCGACTCGGAGTCAGCGCGGTCTCTATTCGGTCGAGACGGTCTGGTCGGTGATGTCCGCGCCCGGCCGGATCGCGCGGAAGTGCGCCGCGGGATCGTCAAGCAACGAGCGAACGTGTGTGGCGGCATCGCTCTGCCCGCTCGCCGAGAGCGCGTCCGCGTACGCGTCAATGAGCTCGCGCAGCGCTGGAACATCCTCGTCGCGCGGCGGGCGCATGTGGACCTTCGCGCCTTTCGCGAACCGATCGCGCAGCGCGAGCTCGTCGAGGCCGCGCGCGGGATCGTGGCGCAGAAAGACGACGCCACCGCTCATCCCGGAGCAGATCCACCGGCCAGGATCACCGAGGACGACCGCGGTGCCGCCGGTCATGTATTCGAACGCGAAGCCGCGGAGATCACCGCCGAACAGCACCTGCGCGCCCGAAAGACGGATCGCGGCTCGCGCATCGGCTCCGCCCTGCACCAGGAATCTGCCGCGCTGCGCACCGTAGGCGAAGCATTTCCCAACGGATCCATCGACGAATCGGCCCGCGCCGTTGCGCGCCTTGAGGATGGTCACCGCTCCGCCGAGCGCGGTCTTCGCGGCACCGTCCTGCGCTCCGCCACGCAGCGTCAGCGCGACGCCGTCGGTGGCGTACGCCGCGAACCCGTTCCCGGCAACAGAACCTTCGCGATACGTCGATGCGATGTCGGCAACGCTCGCGCCCGCGATCCGCAGTCGCGCGAGCTCACCCGACGCGTCGGTGGCGACAAAGCGGTCGGCGGCGCGAAGCGTTCGGCCTTCCGCCTCTTCCTCCTCTTCGGCGGCGATCCCGGCGACGACGCGAACTTCGCGCCGACCTGGTGGCGTCCATTTGACCGGCTCGAGAAGCTCGCGCAGATCCACTCGATCGAGGCCGCGCGCCTGCGCGAGGAGATCGGTGCGCCCGACCAGATCCGTCGTCGCGCGGACGCCGAGCTGCGCCGCGATCCGCGCGAGCTCCTCACGAAGCGCGGTGAAGAAGCGGGAGAGGTTGTCGACCGCCCGCTCGAACTCGCGGGGCTCGAACCGCTTCACTCCGCGTTCAGTCGCTTCGGCGACCGACTCGAGCTGCGTCGCGATCCCGACGTGGCAGGTGTCGAGCTGGCAACCGCGACAGATCGTGCAGCCGATCGCCACCATCGCCAGCGTCCCGAAACCGACACGGTCGGCACCGAGGCAGAGCATCTTCGCGACATCGAGCGCGCTCTTCTGGCCGCCGTCGCACCAGATCTCGACAACATCCCGCAGTCCCGACGCGACGAGCGCCCGATGGGCCTGCGCGACACCGATCTCCACGGGGAGGCCGGCGCGACGGAGCGCATGCTGACGCGCGGCGCCGGTGCCGCCGTCGTACCCGGAGAGCGTGACGATGTCGGCACCCGCCTTGGCGATGCCGACCGCGATCACGCCGATGTCGGGGACGACCGGCACCTTCACCGAAACGCGCGCGCGCGGGTTCACCGTCTTGAGCTCGTGGACGACCTGCGCGAGGTCTTCGATCGAGTAGATGTCGTGATTGTTCGACGGCGAGATCAGGTCGATGCCCGGCTGGGCGTTCCGCGCGAGGGCGACCTTCTTGCTCACCTTTCGAGCTGGGAGGTGGCCGCCCTCGCCGGGCTTGGCTCCCTGCCCGATCTTGATCTCGAGGTAGTTCGACGAATTTGCGAGCAGCGCGGACACACCGAACCGGCCCGACGCGATCTGCTGACCGCGGTTGTGCGGGTAGCGTCCGATGAGGTCGGGTAGCTCGCCGCCCTCGCCGTTTATGCAGAGAAGGTCCAGGCGCGCCATCGCCTCGGCGTAGGCGCGGTACGCCGTCTCGCCTTGCGACCCGAAGGACATCGACGAGATGTAGAAGGGCGCGGCATGCTCTCCGGCCGTCGTATCCGCCGCACCGCCGGAGTCCTCGAGCGGACGAGTGAAGTCGACGAGGTGCCGCAGCGAGACCGGATGCGTTAATTCGAGCTCGCGCAGCTTCTCCGCGTAGGTCGCATACGGTGCTTCGCCGTTCGCGACCGCAAGCGCCGTCTTCCAGGCACGCGGCCAGATCCGGAAGGCGGGCTCAAGGCGCGCGTCGCGGCGTTCCCGGAGCATCGACGCCCGCGAGAATCCCTCCTCAGCGATCCGCTCCCATCCGAGCCCGATCTCATCGCTCGCGCAAAACGTCTCGAGCCCGGCAAAGCGCGCGACCTCAGGCGCGACGCCCACGGCCGACAGCTGCCGGCCATAGCCGCGAAGCTCATGGATCCCGAGGGTCGACATGACCTTCTCGATGCCCTTGCGAAGCGCCTCGATGAGATTGCCGAGGGCGTCCGGGTCAGCCGTGGCGATCGCGTACTCGAGCAGGAGGTACGGGTTGACGGCGTCCGCGCCGAGCGCGAGCGCGACCATCACGTCGTGAAGGTTGCGGATGCTCCCGGCCGACACCACGAGCGCGCAATCCCGCCGCAGCGACGGCTGAGCTACGAGCGCGCGATGCGCGGCCGCGATCACAAGATGCGGGTCGAGCCAGGCGCGGCCCTCGCTCATGACACCGTGATCGCGGACGACGACGAGCTGCGCGCCGGCGCGAACCCCGCGCGCGGCCTTCGCACCGAGCCGGACGAGCGCGTCCCGCGGATGCTCTTCCCAGTCGCGATCGGCCTCGAGGATGACCGGGGCAGCCTTGGCATCGGCGGTGAACCTGCCGACGACGTCCTCGACGAGCCACGTCCCCTTCTGACGCGCGAGAGCACGGAAGTCGTCGCTCCGCAGGCCGGTCGTTGCCTGGTGCCCGCCGAGCAGGAGCGGCGCCGCGAGCTCGATCCAGCGGCGCGAGTCGTGGGCGTGCGGTGCGGGACGCGGGCCGAGAAGCGCGCGCGTCGAGAAGTGCTCGATCTCGCGCTCGCGGTCGATCGCCGGATTCGTCACAACAGCTACGGTTTCGTGGAGGTGATCCGCGAGGTTGGCGCGCGGGGCGAGGGCCCCCAGCGGGCCGTCGTAACCGAGCGATCCGATCGGCTCGTTTCCGGTCTCGATCATGAAGGCGGCCATCTTGAGGTCGTCGGGCTCGAAGCCGAGCGCCGCGAATTGGCGCTCGCGGCGGACCGACACGTCGTCCATCTCGTCGGGCGGGGTCCCGATCTCCCACCGCTTGGCGGCGCCGATCGGCTCGGCGGGGCCACCGCAGGTCAGGTGCGAGCGAAGTCCGTTCATCGCCACGCCGCGCAGGCGGCGAGCCGCGAGGAACCGATCGCGGACGGACGGCTGATCGAGCAGTCGCCAGCCCCGGTCGCGGCGGAGCGCGACGCGCTCGCCGGGTCCGAGGGGGTACGGATCGCTCACGTAGCGCTCGAGCGGGACGAAACCGCGTTCGCTCGCGAAGATGTGCTCGTCCTCGGTCTCGACGTGCCACAGCGGCCGCAGACCCAAGGCATCGACGCCGAAGATGCACGTGTCGCCGACGCGGACGAGGATCCCCGCCGGCCCCTGCGCGAGCGGACCGATCGTCGCACGCGCCTGCACGTAGGCATCCTGAAGCTCCGGGGTCATCCGTTTCATCTCGTTGACGATCGGCGGAAACAGCATCTCGATCGCCTCGACCACGGTGAGGCCGTGTCGGATGACGAGCGCGCGGATCGCCGCATCGACGTCCTGTGAATCGCTGCCACCGCGCGAGAGCGGCAGGCCGAGCGCGCGTGCCTCCTCGCGCAGCCGGCTGATGGTGTTGATCTCGCCGTTGTGCGCGAACACCGGGAACGGCTGCACGCGCGTGAAGCTCGTCGACGTGTTCGTCGCGTAGCGGTTGTGCCCGAACGCGACCGAGGTCGCGAAGCGAGGATCGGCGAGATCTGCGAAGTAGGACGTGAGCTGATCCCCCGCCCCGCGGAGCTTGTAGACGGCGGTGTGGCGCGACAGGCTCACGACGGTCGCCGAGGTGACCCTCTCGATCTCGACACCTGCCTCGTAGAGCGCGCGGGACCCGGGCGTGGCGCCGCGCGGCGCGAGAAGCGCGAGCTGAAGGAAGCGCGGCGCCTCGATGCGTCCGCGGGGGCCGAGCGCGACTTCATTCGTCGTCTCGGTCCGAGCGAGGAGGGTCTCTATGCCCCGGCCGGCGAGGATCGCGACGATGGTCTTCACGTCCGCGGGATCGTCATGGAAGAAGTGCCCGACCGCGAAGCGCTCGAGCTGCACGGCCGTCTCGTCGCGTCCCGTTCGGTCGAGCTCGTGCGCCCACAGAGCGCGCGGGATGTCGGTCAAGACGCCGGCCCCGTCGCCTTCGCCGTCGACGACACCCGATCGATGGGCGAGCGAGGCCATCCCGTGGAGCACGAGGTCGAGGACTTCGCGCGTAGCCCGCGCGTCTTTGCGCGCTACGGCGACCAGCGCACAGGCATCGTGCTCGCTCGCCACGTTTCCTCCCATCTAATGAAGAAGCCTCCCGCTCTCGGGAGGCCTTCGTCGCTTCGCGGTGTGAGCGGTCGCGACTAGGCCTCGTCCTCCGACGCTGCTGCTGCGGACGAGGTGGCGCGGACGTTCACAGGGGCGAGGCTATCGGAGGAAAAGGTTGCGGAACAGCCCTCGGACGGTCGCGTTTTGGTGCTGAAGCTACGCGCGGACGAGCACCTCGACCGGATCGCCAACGCGAATCGGCCCGGACGCGGCGCTCACGGTGCAAAGCGCACCGCGCCGCCCCAGCAGCGATTGCCGGAATTCCTCGCGATCGGGGACACCGAGCAGCTCGCCGATGTGCGTGCACGGCTCACACGGACCGTTGACTCGCAAGGTCACGCCGCCTATGCGCAGTTCGGAGTCCACGGGGAGGTTCGTGACATCGGGGACGCCCTCGATGGTGATCTCTTCCCGAAGATCGCCGGCACTCAGCCGCAGCGCGTCTAAAGTGCTCCGATCGATCACGAGCACCGCGCGGGAAGTGCGGTGAGCATGAAGATCGCCTTCGATGCCGCCACCAACGCGGCCGACGGTCTCGGAGACTGGCGTGGGCGCGCCATGCTTCTCGGTGCGCACGTGGAGCGAGATCACCCGGCCGCTCACTGCTTCTTGCAAACGACACAAAAGTCGTCCAGCCTCTCGCCGATCTCGATGGGATGTGGCACGGACTCGGGACGGACACCTCGTGTACGACGCCGGGACGCTACCTTTGCCGACGTGACGCGGACCTGGGATGACGATTGGGAACAGCGCAAGGCGGGCAAAGGCTGCCCGATGTGCTCCGAAGGCCGCCCCGACGACACCTACGGGAACGCGCGCGTGTTCGCCGGTCGCGTTTCCGACGCGTATCTCGTCCGCGGGGACACCGGCCAGCCCGGGTACACGATCGTCATCTGGCGCGGGGGTCACATTGCCGACCTCACCGAGCTGAACGATGCCGATGCGATCACATATCTCCGTGAGGTTTTGAAGGTGGCGCGCGCGCTCGAGGCGCATTACCAGCCAGCGAAGCTGAACGTCTTGATGCTCGGGAATACGGTGCCCCACCTTCACACGCACCTTGTGCCGCGATACGTCACCGACGACAGCCCCGGCCAACCTCCGAAAGGGTTGATGCAGCCGGATCCGCACCGCAAGCCGATCGGCGACGACGTGTTCCATCGCGATGTGGCCGCGCCCCGGGTCGCTCTAACCCGCATGCCGGAGCGCAGCGCCTAAAACAGCGCCTGACCTCCGTCGTCGCCGCGAAGGCCGAAACCCAACAGACGATCGACGCATACATGGATTAGCCAGCCGAGCAGCGGCCACGGGCTCCCGAACGGGATGAGCAGGGCAAGCACGACACCGATCACGAGTGGCGGGGTGAAGGTGTGCCAGACGTTATAGAGCCACACTCCGCGCGGCGACAGATATCCGCGTGCCGGCGCCTTCCCCATCACTGACGCGGGGAGAAGACCGAAGAGATCGGGCGCGAGCAGGAACAACCAGAAGGCCCAGCCCAGCTGGTCTTTTCCCCCGATCGCGACGCCCACAAGGATGAGCGCGAGCGCGAGGTACTCAGTGCGATGTATCGCGGTGGCTTGTCTCACCAAACGACCTCCATGACCGCCGACTCCCCCGAGCGGGGGCGTGTCTGTTCCGTACCGCGCAGGCCGCATCTCTAATCACCTTGAAGGGTGACGTCCCCTCCGTGTCTGGTGCGTCAATCCTTGTGATGAACGATCGCGTGGACTACTTCTGCGCTCGCCCGGAACACCAAGGGGCCGAACCGAACGACGCCCTGACGATGCACAGAGACCGCTGGGCGTACTGCCCGACTGGGGCCGGCGAGCCTCATTCCTGGCAATCGACTGGCGGAATGTCTTTGGACGACGTGAAGCGATTCGTCCTAGGGCATCCGATCCGTGCGGTCGACACATCGGACCAGCGCTCCGACTGACAACCCCTCCTATGACGCTGGGAGGCCGTGCTCCGGTGGGGGGCACGGCTCCCAGCTCAACCTCCGCCGGCGAGACGAGCGCGCAGCTTCGCTCCAGCGAGACCACGGTGCGAGATGCGGTGTTTCTCTTCGGACGAAAGCTCGGCCATCGTGCGGCCGTCGCCGGCGATGACGAAAACCGGGTCGTAGCCGAACCCAGCGTCGCCCCGCGGCGATTCGGCGATCTCGCCATGAACCTCGCCTTCGAAAAACTCGACACGCCCGTCGGGTGACGCGAGCGCCGTCACGCAGACGAACCGCGCGGACCGGTCCAGGGCGCCATCGAGGAGCGCGAGAAGCTTGGCGTTTCGCTCCTCTGCGCTCGCGTCCTCGCCGAAGAAGCGCCGGCTGCGCACGCCAGGCGCGCCACGGAGCGCGTGGACCTCTAGACCGGAGTCGTCGGCGACGGTCTGAAGGCCGGTCGTCATCGCGTACGTCCGCGCCTTCGATCTTGCGTTGTCCTCGAACGTGCTGGCGATCTCCTCGGGCTCCGGCGGAACGGGATTGAGATCGGTCGGAGCGACGAGTTCCACGTCGAGGCCCGCAAGGATTTCGCGGTACTCGCGCACCTTGCCGGGATTTCCAGAGCCGATGAGGATGGGATGCCGGTCGGGAGTGCGTCGGGTCACCCTTCCACGATGGCGGTCGCCGGCTCCAGGTGCATCCCGCGTCCCGCAAGCCACCGCGGCCCCCACCAGTTGGCGCGGCCGAGGAGGCGCATCGCCGCGGGCACCACGAGCGCGCGGACGAGCGTCGCGTCGAGCAGGACCGCGATCGTGAGCCCGAGACCGACGGACTTGATGATCACGACGTCGGCGAGCGCGAACGCGATGAAGACGCCGACCATGATGGCGGCGGCGCCGGTGATGAGCCGACCACTCTTCTCGAGGCCCATCGCGACCGCGGCCACGTTGTCGCCAGTCCGCCGGTACTCCTCCTGGATGCGCGAGAGCAGAAGCACCTCGTAGTCCATCGAGAGCCCGAACATGATGCAGAACATGATCACGGGCAGGCTCGGCTCGATCGACTGCGGCGTGAAGTTGAGCAAGTTCGCGAAATGGCCCTGCTGGATGATCCACACGAGAGCGCCAAAAGACGCACTGACGGAGAGGGCGTTCATCGCGACCGCCTTCAGCGGGAGCACGAACGATCCGAGCAGCAGGAAGAGCGCGAGCATCGTCGTGAGTGTCACGAAGCCGATCGCGATCGGCGTGCGGTCGACGAGATACTGGACCGCGTCCACATCGAACGCGGTATCGCCCGTGACGAGCACGTCGCCGCTGCTGACGGTCTGGCCGCGGATCGCGGTCACGATCGCGCGCGCTTCGTCGCTCTGCGCGGTGCTCGCCGTCCGGACGGAGAGGAGGGCGATGTGCTGGCCTGTGGGGCTGAGCGGCATGTCGACGCGGAGCACGTTCGGGAGCGCCGCCAGGCGCGTTCGGAGGTCCTCCAGAGCGGCGCGGTGGGACAGAGGGTCGTCGGGAAAGCGCGCGACGACGGTGATCGTCGATTGGTCCTGGCCCGGGAACTCGTTCACCAGCATGTCGTACCCGCGCCGTGACTCGACCGTCGGCGGCAGGATCGTCGCGTCCGCACTCGCGAGACGCAGTTGGACGAACGGCGACGCGGCGACGGCAATGAGCGCGACGGTCGGCACGAGCACCAGCACGGGGCGCCGCATCACGGCGGTCGCGATGGAATGCCACACGCCGGGTCCGCCACGGCCTCGGGGCAATGGAAGCCGCCACGCTCCGACTCGCGGTCCGAGGATCGAAAGCAGCGCGGGCAGGAACGTGAGCGCGTAGAGGACCGAAGCCGCGACGACCAGGGACCCGCTGACACCGAGCGAGACCAGGAACGTGCCCGGATAGAAGAGCATCCCGGCGAGCCCGATCGCCACCGTGATGCCCGAGAACAGGATCGCCCGGCCGGCCGTCGCGAGCGCGATGCCGACCGCGTTCTCGACGCTCGCGCCGCGCGCGAGCTCCTCCCGGAAGCGGCTCACGATGAAGAGCGAGTAGTCGATCGCGACGCCCAGCCCGATGAGGGTGACGATGTTGAGGGCGTACTGCGAGACGTCGGTCGATCGCGCCAGGGCGAAGGTCGCCCCGAGGCCGGCAACGATGACCAGGATCCCAACGCCGAGTGTGAGGAGCGCGGCGGCTGCGCTCCCGAAAACGAGAAGCAGCAGGATGAATGCGAGCGGCAGCGACACGAACTCCGCGCGCTGGAGGTCTCGATCGAGCGCCGCGTCGATGTCGCCGTTGAGCGGGATGTTTCCCGTCGCAACTACGTCGAATTTGTCCGATTGAACGAGCGCGCGCAGCTCGGCGAAGAACCCCTCGGCCTCGGTGGTGGTCCCCTTCACGGTCACGGTGGCGAGCGCGCGCTTTCCGTCCTTGGACCGAAGAGCTGCGGCCGACGCGGGGACCACGTTGTCGGGCGTGAAGATCGACACGACTCGCGCGTCCGCGCGAAGCCGGGCGAGGGCGGCGTTCATGCCCTCGATGAAGCCCGGATCCGTTGCCGACAACCCCTCTTTGCTCGTGAAGATCAGGACGAAGGAAGAGGTCGCTTCGGCGACGGGCGCTCCCGTAGGCCGCGGGAACTCGTCGCGAATCAGCTGGTTGGTGCGGCCCGCCTCGGTCTCGCGGAACGGCACGTTCCGCAGATCGCCGCCCGCAAGGAGCGACGCGACCGAGAGGCCGACGGTGAGCAGGGAGAGGACCAGGACGATCCAGCGGCGGCGGTAGACGAAGCGGCCCCAAGCCGCCAGCGCTCTCATCTCCGGGCTATATACGCGCGGCGGCCGCCGGGCGTTCCGTCAGCGGAGCGCTGCGCGCTGGGCGGCGATGAGCTGGCCGATCCCGTCGAGGGCCAGCGCAAGGACGCGGTCGAAGTCGCCGCGCGAGAACGGCCGGCCCTCGGCGGTTCCTTGGACCTCGATGAGCTCACCCTCGCTCGTCGCGACGACATTCACGTCGGCGTCCGCGATCGAATCCTCGGCATACGCGAGATCGAGAAGCAGGTCGCCCTTCACGTACCCGGCCGAGACCGCCGCGACGTTGCGGACGATCGGCGATGGTTTGATCTTCCGTACGGCATGGGCGAGCGCGATGAAACCCCCGGTGATCGCGGCCGTGCGCGTCCCGCCGTCGGCCTGGATGACCTCGCAGTCGACCATAACGCTGCGTGGACCGAGCGCCTTCAGGTCGATCGCCGCGCGGAGCGCGCGGCCGACCAGACGCTGGATCTCGAACGTCCGCCCGCCTGGCCGTCCGGCGATGCTCTCGCGCTGGCTGCGCTCGGGCGTGCTGCGGGGCAGCATCGCGTACTCGGCGGTGATCCATCCCGTTCCCTTGCCCTCGAGGAACTTCGGGACGCTTTCCTGAAGCGTCGCGAGACACAGCACCTTCGTGTCCCCGAAGGAAATCTCGGCAGAGCCCTCGGCGAACTTCGACACCCCGACGTTGATGGAGATCGGGCGCAGGGCCGTGTGGGAGCGACCGTCCGGCCGCGCGAAAGTCACGCGGTCTCTTCCCATAGCCGGCGCATCTCTTCGGGAGCGTACGACTCGAGCGCGCGCCCATCTTTGAAGGCGCGCGCTTCGACTCGCCCGACGTGGGCCGCGAAGCGCTTGTTCGCCTCACGTAGCGCTGTCTCCGCATCAAAACCGGCCTCGCGTGCCGCCGCCACGATATCGAAGAGCAGCTCGCCGAGGAAGTCCTGATCGTCGATATCCAGAGGGAGGTCCAAACGCGGCGGCTCGAGCTTCACTCGCGCGGCGCGCTCGAGCATCCGCTCCGCGGCGAAGAGCGCCGGAAGCTCGCGCGGGACGCCGCCGAGTAGGGACTTCGGCTCGTCGCCGTGCTCCTCGCGCTTGATCCGTTCCCACTGCGCAAGGAGCTCTGCACCGGACGAGATCTGGGTCCCCGCGAAGACGTGCGGATGGCGGCGAATGAGCTTTTCGTTGAGGCGGCGCGCGACCTCGTTCGCGTCGAACGTTCCCTCCTCTCGGCCGAGCTGCGCGTGCAGCGCGATCTGCAGGAGGAGATCGCCGAGCTCGTCGCGGAGGCGATCCGGATCGCCCGAGTCGAGGGCGGCGAGCGCCTCGTAGGCCTCCTCCAGGAGGTGCGGCCGCAGCGACGAGTGCGTCTGCTCGCGGTCCCAGGGGCAGCCGTTCGGGGCCCGGAGCCGCTCGACGATCCGCATCACGGCGTCGACCGACGCGAGATCCGCGAAGGGATCGAGCGGGGCGAGCACGATGAAGCGCGCACCGCTCGCGTCGCGTTCCGCGTCCGCGAGCGTGGTCGCGCGATCCGGCTCTAGGACCGTGACCGGGTGAGCGGCGGGATAGCGCGCGCGAAGAAGCGACCAGTCGACGGGGCCGTCGACCGCGATCGCGACGGCGCGCAGCGTCGAGAACGCGTGCCGGTCGAGGCGGCTCGCCGGGACGAGATCGATGCCCGCGGGCCAGCGCTCCAGGAGCGCGGCCAGCCGGCTACTCGAACTCGAGGCCAGGGATGAAGCGGACGATATCGTGGGCCTTCTTCTGCTGGTTGAGCCAGTGCAGGTATGCGTTGTTCTTGATGGTCGTCTTCTGAGTGTCGTCTAGCTCGCGCGAGTCGGACTTCTCGAGCACCTTGTACCAGGTGGTCGTATTGAGCTGGTTGTGCTGCTGGCTCCGCTGTCCGGCGGGGATCGTAAAGAGCTCGTTCTCCGCCGAAATGTCGGCGATCATCCCGCGCGCGATCCAGCCCATGTCGCCGCCGTTGTCCTTCGTCGCCGTATCTTCGGAGTACTGCTTGGCGACCTCGGCGAAGTCGGTGTCCTTGTCGAGCGCCTTGCTGATGTCAGAGAGTTTCTGAAGCTGAGCGGTGAAGCTCTGAAAGTCGCCACCGACTGGGCGAGGCGTGGCGACCTGGATCTGCGCGACGTGCACCTGGGCGGTCGGAGACGCCACGCTCTCCTGCTGCTTCTTTGTGAACGCGTCGCGCAGCAGGTCGTGCTGCGTATGCCGCTTGATGTCGGCTTCGGTGAAGCCGCTCGCGAGCCACCGCTTCACGACCTCGTTCTCAGCCGGGCCGCGACGCTCTTCCACCTGGATGACGTGGTAGCCGATGCTCGACTTCACCGGATCCGAGATCTGCCCTATCGGCAGCACGAGCGCCGTATCTTCGAACTCCTTGACGAACTGGCCCTTTCCAACCCAAGGGAGCTCGCCACCGGCCGCGACGCTGCTCGGATCCTCTGAATTGTCCTTGGCGATCTGGTTCCACAGGTCCTGGTTGTTCGGGTCCTGGCGCAGTTGGTCGCGGAGCGCAACGGCCTTCGCGAGGGCGGTGGACTCCTCGAGGGCCTGGTCGGCGGCGTCCTTGTTGATCTTGATGAGGATGTGGCGGCTGCGGAACTGTCCGAAGGCGTCCTGGTAGCGGGCTTCGACCTCCGCCGGAGTCACGGTTATGCCGGCGGCCTTCGCCTGCCTCTCGAGGATCGCGTATTCCTCGAGCGTGTCGAGAGCGCCCCGGTCGTACGACGCCTTCGCCTCGGCGATCTGCGGGTCGTTCTCGTAGGCGGGCGGGACGCCGTACTCGATGTAGAAGCGCGCGAGCTCGTAGTTGCGCTCGCGGGTCCAACTGCGCATCGGGATGACCGTGCCGTCGATTTTCAACGCCGGCTTCAGGTTGTCCTGGTAGTACTTCTCGCTCGCCGCCCAACTCACCAGTCCGAGAACGAAGAAGAGCACGGCCGAGAAGACGGTCACGATGACCGCCTGCTGGCGGCGTTCCCGCTGCCAGCGCGCGGTGCGCTGCCTGCGGGTCAGACGTGGAAGTGGGATCCGGCGAGCCATATGTGGAGACCTAAATTGTACGGGAGTTATCTGGCGACTCTGCGGTAAATGGCGAGCGTCTCGTCGGCGGCACGATCCCAAGAAAACGCGGCCGCGCGCGACCGCGCGCGTGCACGCAATCCGGCGCGCAGCGCATCGTCGTCGAGGAAGCGGCCAAGCGCACTCGCAAGCGCGCCTTCGTCGCCGCTCGGGACGAGGAGTCCGGCGTCGCCGACAACCTCGGCAACGGCGCCGCCCGCGTAGCCGATGACCGGCGTCCCCGCGGCGAGCGATTCGAGCGGGGTGAGGCCGAATCCCTCGAGGAGTGCGGCGTGGAGCAGACACTCCGCCCCGGCATAGAGGGCGGCGAGCGTCGCGTCGTCGACGAAGCCTGTGACGATCACGCGATCGCGAGGTACCTGCTCGGTCTGCAGAGCCTCGCGCAGGTGCGACGAGAGCTTCCCTAGCTCCCCTACGATGACCAGGCGCAGGGTCTTGTTGCGATCCGCCGCCGCCGCGAACGCGCGAAGCAGTCCCCGCACGTTCTTGCGGGGGTCGAACTGTCCGACGTAGAGGACGTAGCGGTCCGGAACGGCGAAACGCGTTCGAGCGAGCTCGCGCCCGGCATCCGCCGACGGCGGATCGAATTCGGTGTCGACGGCCTCCGGGACGACGGCGACGCGTTCTTCCGGGACACGAAGACGTTCGACGACATCCAGCTTCGTCGCCTCGGACACCGCGATGACGGCGTCCGCGCGCCGCGCGAGCGCGTACTGCCACGCGTGCCCTACACGCGAGTACGGAAGCCGTAGGTAATGCGCGGGCCAGATCAGCGGGGCCAGATCGTGGATGGTCACGACGGCTGGAAAGCCGCGCCGCGCCGGCAGCGAGAGCTGCAGCGAGTGGTACACGTCGATCCCCTTACCTCCCAGCTCGAGCGAGAGCAGAACCGGATCGAGCGCGAGCATCGAGAGCTCGGGCCGGCGCAACCGCGAGGTGGCGATGGCGTCATGCGGGGGCAGTAGGCCGGGATCGGCCGGGGGGAAATTACGCAGTCGGAGCAGGGTCCACTCGACATCGCGCGGAGCGCGGCGAGCGAACGCCGCGAGGAGATTACGCGAGTAGCGCCCGATGCCCCGCACGCGCGCAACCGTCTGCAAATGGCGGGCATCGATGGCGACTCGCACCGTTCCTAGACTATCGGCGGTCATGATCTCCGTGATCGTTCCCACATACAACGAAGCCGGGTCGCTCCCGCCTCTTGTCGAGCGCCTGGGGGCGGCGATGGCCGGCCACACCTGGGAGCTCGTCGTCGTCGACGACGGCTCGCCGGACGGCACGGCGGAGGTGGCGAATCGCCTGTCCGCGCGCAACCCGGTATGGGTGGTTCGCCGCCCGGGGAAAGCGGGCCTCGCCTCGGCCGTGATCGCCGGCTTCAAGGAGTCGCGAGGCGACATTCTGGTGGTCATGGACGCCGACCTATCCCACCCGCCGGAGATCGTGCCCGCGCTCGTGAAGGCGATCGACGACGGTGCCGATCTCGCCGTCGGCAGCCGCTACGTGAGCGGTGGCGCCACGCTCGACTGGCCGCTCCGCCGCCGCGTCGTCTCGCGAGTGGCGTGCCTCATGGGCAATGCTCTCGTGCCGGTACGCGATGCGACGAGCGGATTCTTCGCTGTGCGCCGCACCTCGATCGACGGCGTGCACCTCAACGCCATCGGCTTCAAGATCGGGCTCGAGGTGATCGCGCGCGCGAAAACCAAAAAGATCGTCGAGGTGCCCTACACGTTCCGCGACCGCGAGCTCGGCGCCTCGAAGTTCGGCCGCCGCGAAGTCGGCCAGTATCTGCAGCAGCTAGGCATGGTCGCGCGCGACAAGATCCTGGGGAGGCTGCATTGAAAGCTGGCGACGTCGTGCTCCGCGAGGCGAAGCTCAACGACGCACCCTTCGCGGCGGACCTGAGCACAGCGATCTATCCGAACGACCCGCAGGACCCGAAGGCCTACGCGCACTCTTGGGCACACCCTGACGAGACAGGAAAGCGCGAACGCTTCATCGGCGAGATCGGCGGAAAGCCGGTCGCCTTCGCGCACCACTACCACGCGAGATGGGATCGCACCCCGAAGCGATTCGGGAGCGTCGGGGGCGACGTGCTTCCCTCGCACCGGACCCCAGAGCGCGTCGATGCGCTCCTCGCGGCGATGGAGGAGCGCTCGCGTGCCGATGGCGCGGAGAAATTCACGGCGTGGTCGTGGGAACAGGACACGCTCCGCGTTGCCGTCATCGCCAAACGCGGCTTTCGCGAAGAGCGTCGCGCGCGATTCTGGGAGCTCGACCTCGTGACCAACCGGAAGCGGATCGAGACGATGACCGACGAGTCACGCACGAAGATGCGCGATCAGAAGATCAGCATCCTGACGATCGACCGGGACCCCGATCCGGACAAATGGACCAAGCTCTGGCGGATGAGCAACGAGGCCGAGCAGGACGTACCGACGACCATGCCGAACGTCGAGCCCACGTTCGAGGACTTCATGAACTGGATGCAGTCGCCCGGCCTGCACGAAGATCGCATGTGGATCGCACGCGACGGCGACGCGATCCTCGGTGTGTCCATGCTCCAGTACCGGCTGCGGGGGGTCGTGCAGACCGACTGGACGGGGGTCGCGCGCGCCGGTCGCGGCAAAGGCATCGCGCGTGCCCTCAAATGCGAGACGGTGATGCAGGCGATCGATCTAAGCGTCGATAGGGTCCGGACCGACAACGACAGTCAGAACGCGCCGATCCTCCACATCAATGACTCGATGGGCTACAAGCGGCGCCCCGACATGATCCAGTTCATGCGAGACGCCTAGCTACGCGATGTGGAAGAGGAAGCTCGCCTCGCGCTGGTAGACCTCGTAGTCGTCGTTGTCAGTCCGACGGTACGCCGCGCGCAGCTCGGGTCGGGCATCGAATTCGCCGAACCCGCGGAGGGCGTCATACGCGTCGAGTGGAGTCTTCGTAATGATGAGGAAGTCCGTCTCACCCGCCCCGGCATCGTGACGGGAAACCAGGCCGGTTCCGCCGAGCGCGGCCGAGACCCGCTCGCTGAGGTGCGTGACTTCGTCGTGGCCGCGGACGGACGAGCCGGGGACCGGAAGGACGAGGAGGAATTCCATCGCTGTCGAGAGTAGGCGGCCTCGGCCACCTGGAAGAGCTTCGAAAGTCCTACGCGGGCGCAGTACTTCGGAGCACCGTCACGCGTGGGCCCGCTCGCGCGTTGGTTTCGGCTACGCGGCCGCAACCCCCTCGCGGAATGAGGCGATCACGTCGCTTTGTTCGTCATCGGTCACCGCTTCGAACCAGCCCGATCAGCATGGTTGACCGCCACACTGGCTTCGCCGGCTTCGAACGGCGCCAGCGTGAATCTGGCCACTTCGTCGAGGCGGCTTTCCTGGTCAACTGCCCTTCATGAAGGACCGCACCGAGTCCGCGACGCGCTCGAGCTGCTCGTCGGTGAGCTCCGCGAACATTGGTAGCGACAGCACCTCGGACGCCACCTTCTCGGTCACCGGCATGTCCCCCTTCCGGTAACCGAGGAACTCCGCCGACTGCTGCAGATGGATCGGCACCGGGTAATGGATCTGGGTGCCGATGCCGCGCTCGCCTAGGTACTTCCGCAGATCATCTCGCCGCCCACCGGGTACGCGGATCGTGTACGTGTAGAAGACGTGCCGGCGGATGTCGGACGGGATCTCTGGGACGGTCACGCCCGAGCCCTTCAAACGCTCGTCGTACATCCGCGCCAGGGCGCGGCGGCGAGTGTTCCACTCGTCCAGCTTCCGGAGCTTGATCCGTAGGATCGCAGCCTGGATCTCGTCGAGCCGCGCGTTGTATCCGATAACGGGGTGGTAGTAGCGGGTCGACTGCCCATGCTCGCGGAGCGCGCGCAGCTCCTCGGCGAGGCGATCGTCGTTCGTGGTGATGCTGCCGGCCTCGCCGTACGCGCCAAGGTTCTTGGAGCAGTAGAACGAGAAGCAGTTGACGCGGCCGCCGGTGCCGGCCTTCTTGCCGTCGTCGAGCAGCGCGCCGTGCGCCTGCGCGGCGTCTTCGATGATCGTGATGTTCCGGTCCTGCGCGAGCTGGCGGATGGGCTTCAGATCCACAGTGCGTCCGTAAAGGTGCACCGGGATGATCGCCTTCGTTCGCGGCGTGATCGCGGCGGCGACCGCGGCCGGGTCGATGAGCATGGTCTTCTCGTCGATGTCGACCAGGATCGGCCGCGCGTTCGCGTAGAGGATCGCCTCAACGGTCGCAAAGAACGTGTGCGAGACCGTGATCACCTCGTCGCCACCCGAGACGCCGCAGGCACGGATCGCGAGCTGGAGCGCGTCGGTCCCGGAGCCGACGCCGATGGAGTGCTTCGTTCCGATGTACGACGCGAACTCCTGATCGAATGCTTTGACGTTCGGGCCGATGGTGAGCTGCATGCTTTCGAGAACGTCATCGATCGCGCGACGGACCTCGTCGCGGATCGTCGCGTACTGCGCTTTCAGGTCCACGAGGGGGATCTCCTGTGTGGCGACTGCGGTCATCGTTGCCGTCTCCTTCATACCTTGACCTTCTCCGGCAGGTCCTTCAGCCATGCATAGGCGTGGGGATAGATGCCGACGAAGCACGCGAGGTCGCGAATGTCGTCTTTGAGCTGCGTCGCCGGGTTTCCCGCCCACACCGTGCGCGGCGGCACCGTGTGGCGCACCACGCTCCCGGCCCCGATGAGAGCGTCCTCGCCGATCTCGACGCCCGGCAGGATCGTACTGTTCGCGCCGATGCGGGCGCGCCGGCGGACGACGCCGCCCTTCACGCAATCGAGATATGCCGGGCACTGCGGGTGTGGATCGTCCGTGAACACGACGTGCGGTCCGAGGAAGACGTCGTCGTCGATCCTGGTGAGCTCGAGGAAGCATCCCGTGTGGACGCGCACGCGCGAGCCGATCCGATTGCCGAACTCGAGGGACGCGTGTGTCCCGACCGAGACGTCGTCGCCGATCACGTTGTCTTCGCGGATCGAGGCGCCCTGCCCTGTCTGGAGCCGGGCGCCGATGCGCGTCCCGGCGTAGATCGTGGTGAACGGACGGATGACCGCACCGGGGCCGATGACGAGCTCGAGCTCGCCGTCCTTCTTGCCGCGGGGCGCACGCCCGAGGATCGTGTACTCGCCGACGATGCTTCCCTCGCCCAGTTGGACGTTCGGCGCGACGACCGCCGTGGGATGCACCGTCGTGGTCGTCATGCGCGCACGGGGTCCAGCCGATAGGCGACGCGGGCGCCGCCCGACCGGAGTGAGCGCATCGCCAGCTCGAGCACGCGAACGACCGTAAGGCCGGCCTCACCGTCGCTCCGTGGCTTCTTGCCGTCGCGCACGCATTCGATGAAGTGACGCATCTCGACCTGGAGGGCCTCGGTCATCGGAACGCGCGGGCTGTGGATATCGCCGGCTCGGTAGCTCCGTCGAAGCTCATCACTCTCGAGCTTATCGACTCCCTGGTCGTAGACCTTGACCTTCTCGACCGCCTGGTTGTCATCGTAGACGACCATCTTTTGCGAACCGATGACGATTGTCGTCCGCAGTTTGCTCGGCGCGAGCCACGAGAGATGCGCGTGGGCGATCGCGCCGGACGGGAACCCCACCATGAGGAAGACGACGTCCTCGATCGTCGGCTGCACGAAGCACGCGCCCGTGCACTGGACCCACTCCGGCTCCTCATCGAGCCAGTACAGCGCGATCGACACGTCGTGCGGGCCCAGGTCCCACAGCACGTTGATGTCGAACTGGTGCAGCCCGAGGTTCACGCGCTGGCTGTCGAGATAGTGCACCTCGCCGATCCCGCCCGACTCGAGGATGCCCTTCACCACGACGACGGCCGGGTTGTAGACGAAGGTGTGGCCGACCATGAGCGTTTTGCCGGCCCGCTCGCCGGCGCGGACGATTGCCTCCGCGTCGCTCACGGTCCTGGCGAGCGGCTTCTCGACGAAGACGTGCTTCCCAGCCGCGAAGGCCTCCTCGGCGAGCGTCCGGTGGGTGCCGACCGGTGTAACGACGCAGATCGCGTCAATGGAGGAGTCGTCGAGGAGCTCGTGGTAGTCGGTCGTCACACGGAGCGCCGGGAACCGCTTGCTGATGGCGTCGAGGCGCTCCTGCGAGAGGTCCGCTACCGCGACGGCCTCAGCTCCGGGGGCTTCGTAGAGGTTTCGCACGATGTTCGGGCCCCAGTAGCCCGCACCGATCACACCCACGCGGATGGTCTTCGTCAAGAAGACCGAATACTAGAGTTCGCGTCGCGGATCGGGTTACTGCCCGGTGGCGGCGCGCAGCTTCGCCAGATCGTCCTCCAGAAGCTTCAACTGGCGGCCATATTCGGCGAAGTCGCCCGCTTTGAGAGCCGCCTGTGCGGCGTTGTAGTGGTCGTTCGCGGACTTGACGAGCGCGCCGATCTCAGACGGTGGCGTAGTCGTCGGCGGAGGCGTTGTGGTCGGTGGCGGGGTCGTCGTCGGTGGCGGTTGCTGCTGTGGAGGGAAGAGCGCGTCGAGCGCCTTCTCGAATGAGTCGGCCATGACGACTCGGTCCTGCGTCGCGAGGATCACGCGCTGCAGCTCCGGGATGCGGCTGGTCGACGTCGCCTGCACGAAGATCGCCTCGACGTACACGAAGCTGCTGCCCACCGGCAGCACCAGCAGGTTCCCGCGAATGCAGTTCGCCGCGGAAGGACAGAGCAACGTGAGCTGCTGCCGGATCGTCGAGTCGGCGTCGATGCGGTTCTCGATGTTCAACGGACCGGAGATCGGGCGGTCGCGCGGGAAGGTGAGCACGCGGAGCTTCCCGTAGTCGGGCGCGTCCGCGCGTCCAGCGATCCACCCGACCATGTTGTTGCGCTCACCGCCGATAGGGGTCATCGGCACGAAGAGGACGAACTCGGGCCGGTCGGAGCCGGGTAGCCGCGTGGTCACGTAGTACGGCTCGATTGGCTGCGCAGCGCCGCCCTGCGAGAGGATCTCGTTCGCGATCTTCCACGCGTCGGTCCGGTTGTAGAAGTCGTCGGGGTTCGTCATGTGATAGAGCGCGTAGACCTGCGCTTGGATGCTGAAGAGCGCTTCCGGGTAGCGGATGTGGTCCCGGAGCGCCTGCGGCATGTCGTTGATGGACTTGAGGAGGTCGGGGTAGATCGCCTTCAAATTACGAACGACCGGATCCTTCTCGTCCACGATGTAGTAGCTGACTGTTCCGTCGTACGCGTCGGTCACGACCTTCACGCTGTTGCGGATGTAGTTCAGTCGCCCGCCCGCGACCGACGTGCTGCCGACACCGAGGGCGGAGAAGCGCTCGCTGTAGGGATACCGGTCTCCGGTCGTGAACGCGTCGTTGATCCAGTAGAGCTTGCCACTCGCGATCACGAGGTATGGGTCTGGGTCGTACTCGAGGAACGGCGCGATGAACCGCTGGCGCGGGAGGATCGTGCGGCGGAAGAGCACCTTGCTTTGGGAGGTGATCTGGTTGGAGATAAGAAGGTTGGTGTCCCCGAGGCGCACCGAGAAGAGGAGCCGATCCCACAGCGACCCGACCCCGACGCCGCCGTTCCCGCTGAACCGGGTCTGCACGTTGCCTTGGTCGGTCGTGTAGTCGAACTCGTCCTGATTCGTGTCGACGATGACGTAGTCACTTGTGAGCTCACCGTAGTAGATGCGCGGCTGGTCGATCTTCGGTTCACCGACCGGCGGGATGTCCTTCACGAGATAGACCGGTGACCCGTCGGGTGCCACGCCTCCAACGGGACTGACGACCGCGCCGATCCCGTGGGTGAAGACGAGGTGCCGGTTCACCCACGTCTGCTGCGGCAGGCGATTCGAGGAAAGCTCGCGAGCCGACAGCATCACAGGCTGCTCTTTCGTGCCGATCCGATAGCGATCGATGTCGACGTCGACGAACGTGTATTGCGTCCGCAGAGCTTGGTTTTGGTCAAAGGCCTGCTGCAGCGGACGGTAATCCCAGAGGCGAACGGTCGATGTATCGGACAGCGCCGCGCGAGCCTCTGCCGCGGTCGGCGTATCGGCGACATTGAACGCGCTTTCGTCGACCGCATCGAGCGAATAGGCCGCGCGCGTCGCGGCGATGTTCCGACTGATGTACGGACGCTCCTTGTTGAGCTGATCAGGCTGCACGATGAAGTTCTGGATGAGCGCCGGGTAGACACCGCCAACCACCAGGCTCGCCACGAACCAGAGGACGATCGCGCCGCCGAGGATCCACAGCGTGCCGCGGAACGCGTTTATGAAGCACGCGAGCGCCGCGACCCCGACGATCACCGTGAGGATCGTCAGCGCAGGCAGCCGCGCGGTGATGCTCGTATAGCCTGCGCCGACGAGGACGTTTTCCTGCCGGAAGAGAAGCTCGAACTGGTCGAGGACGTAGCCGCTCGCGATCAGCGCGAGGAAGAGCCCGCCGAGGATGGACAGGTGGGCGCGGGCCGGACGCGCAAGCGCGAGCGCGGTACGTCCCGCGACGCGGATGTCGGCGCTCGCGAGCGAACCGGTCGCGACCCCAATCACCCCGCGCGTGAAGTAGAGCGTCACCACCCCGATGGCGATAACGATCAGCGCGAAGAGAAGCCAGCCGCGCACGAACTCGAGGACCGGCAGGGTGAAGAAGTAGAAGCTGATGTCGCGCCCGAAGACCGGGTCGGTCACCCCGAAGGGGACCTGGTTGACCCAGCGAAGGAGGATGTCCCACTCGTCGCCGCCGGCGAGGCCGAAGAAGAAAGCGGGGATGAGCAGGAGCCACATGAATCGCAGGGTGTTCGAGAGCGCCCCTCGCCTTCGGCGCTCTGCGTCGACGACCACGCGTGGCACCTGCGGGCGGAGCGCGAAGTACAGGTTGGGTAGGGCTACCAGGAAGAACAGCGCACCGAACACGGCGAACGCGTAGAACCCCGCGGTAAATCGGCGGAGGTAGACGGACTCGAGGCCGAGGCTGCGGAACCAGAGAAGGTCCGTGAGGAAGCCGACCAGAGGGCCGAAAAGCAAGGGGATGAGCAAAACGAGGAAGGCGAGGATCGCGATGAAGACGTACCGACGGGACGGGCCCGATATGCGATTGCCGCCCCTGCCGAAACCCGAGAGGTCGATGTTCGACCAGTCGATGCTTCCCCAGTCCCTGGTGCCCCCGTCGCCGCCGCGCCCACGCTCCCTCATCCGGTCTCAGGATAGGCGGGACTCGCTAGGTCGACTTTGCCGCCGCGATAGCCTCCGCGCTGGACAGACATGCTGCGATTGCCGGGCGTAGGGAACGCGCGGGCGCTGGCGGTGACGGTCGCCGTTGCGATCGTCATCGACGCGGCGCTCGCGATCGCCTTCGACTGGTGCGTCCCGGTCGAGATCGCGTCATCACAGGAGAAGTCCGCCCTCCTCGCCGAGGTCGCCCGGGACTACAACGCGTCCGCACCGCGCGTCAGCGGCCGCTGCGTGCGCGTGACGGTGACGCGCCGCGCGTCGGGCGAGGTGGAGGAGACACTCGCGCGCGGGTGGGACCCGAAGCTCGACGGTGAGCCGCCGGTGGTTTGGTCACCGGCGGCCAAGACGTGGACGATCCTGCTGCGGCAGCACCGCGCGGCGCGTGGCCTGAGTGATCTGCTTCCACCGAACCTCCCGACGTTGATGCAGTCGCCTCTGGTCATCGCCATGCCTCAGGAGATGGCCGTCGCGCTCGGATATCCCGAACGCGCGCTCGGATGGTCCGACATCCTCTCGCTCGCGCGCGATCCGGCCGGCTGGGGCAGCGTCAAGCACGCGGAGTGGGGAGCCTTCCGCCTGGGCAAGACCAACCCGACGATCTCCACCTCAGGTCTGCACGCGCTGGTGAGCACGTACTTCGCCGCTGCCGGCGTCGAGCGGCCTCTGGTGGAGGCCGACCTCACCAGCCCGGCCACGGTCGCGTACGTCCGCGATGTCGAATCGGCGGTGGTGCACTACGGCGAATCGGTCTCGACGTTCCTCGAGAACCTGCTGGACGCCGACCGGCGCGGTGCGAGCCTCACGTTCGCGTCCGCTATAGCCATGGCAGAGAAGGAGGTTCGCGACTACAACAACGGAGATCCAACCTCGACCGGGATTGCAGGTGTGGGTCCCAAGGTTCCGCTCCGCGCGATCTATCCGAAGGAAGGGACGCTCATGGCCGATCATCCCTACGCGATCCTGAACGCGCCATGGGTGGATGACATTGAGCGCGAGGCCGCCGGCGCGTTCCTGTCTTACCTGCTCGGCCCTGCCGTTCAGGCGCGTTTCGCCGCAGCCGGGTTCCGCGACCATGCGGGGACGCCTGGCCCCGAGATCAACGCCGCGAACGGGCTGAATCCACTGGAGCCCCGCCGGGTGATCCTGCCGCCTGACGGACCGGTCCTGGAGCGCATGCAGCGGTCTTGGAGCGATCTTCGCAAGCGGGCGCATCTGTTGATCGCGATCGATGTCTCGCGACCGATGGGCGAGGCTCTTGTCCCCGGCGGCGAGACCAAGCTTGCCCTGGCGAAACAAGCGGCTTCCGCGACGCTCGAGCAGCTCGCGGTGGACGACGATGTGGGTATCTGGGTCTTCGGCCAGGCATCGACCGAGGCGCCGTATCGTGAGCTCGCCCCGATCGCACCGCTCGCGTCCCGCCGCGAGCAGCTGCGCGCGCTCATCGCGGATCTTTCGCCATCCACGCAGCAGACTCCGCTCTTCGCGACGACGCGCATCGGCGTTCGCTTCCTGGGCGAGCGCTTTGATCCCAGACGGATCAACGCGGTCATGCTGCTGACGACCGGACGCAATGAGGATCCGCGAGACGTAGATCGCCAGGGCCTTCTGCGCGAGCTGCAATCACAAGCCGAGGAGAAGTTCGTGCGCGTGTTCGCTGTGACGTACGGGCCGAGCGCGGATGCCGAATCGATGCGGCTGATCGCGAAAGCCTCGCGGGGCGCCGTGTATCCGGCGACGGATCCGAAGACGATCGGTCGAGTTATTACGAACATACTGTCGAACTTCTGATGCGGGTCCTCGACGAGCTCCGTGACCCTTGGGCCATCCTCGTCGCGATCGTGGCGGGCCTCGTGGCGCTCGCCCTGGCCGTTCCGTGGCCGATCGCCCTGGTAGCGACGGTCGCCGTGCTTTGGGCTCGGGTGGGATCGGGACTGCTTTTTCCAGCGCCTTTGCGGGTGGCGCCGATCCTCGCCCTCCCGGCGCCGGTCGAGGGTGGCGCTGGGCCGGGGGGCGCGTTGACGCGAAAAGAGCTCGAGATCGCACAGCTCGTCTCGGAGGGCCATACGAACCGCGAGATCGCCGACAAGCTCGTCATCTCGGAACGTACCGTCGATAACCATGTGCAGCACATCCTGACCAAGCTCGACTTTCACCGGCGCTCGCAGATCGCGGTGTGGTGGGCTGAGCACCGAATGAGTACAAGGAAATAGGCACCGCTTAGGCCCTTCCACGGATTCCGGGCAAGCTCGCTCTCCCTACCTTGCCCGACATGACAGAAAACCACTTCACCCAAACAAGCGGCAGTCCCTGGAAGCACTTCTGGCTCGGCGTCAACGCAACCGCAGCCGCGGGTTGGTCGGCAGTGTCCGCGGCGTACGTCGTTCTGAGCGTGCGCGGGGACGTGACGCACAGCGCCACGATGGCCACGGCGTCTCTCCTCCTCGGTTTCGGTTGGCTCGTCAGTGCGATCCGGAGCCTGCGCGATTCCGGGCAGCCGATCGTTGGCGGTCTCTTCTGGTTCGCGGCCAGCACGACGCTCGCCACCGCGGTGTCGCTCGTCTCCGCGGTCTTCCTCGACCTCACGCAGAAGACGGAGGCAGTCGATCCAGGCACGCGCGGCGCGCTGGGGATCGCGATCGGCTGCGGCCTGATCTGGTTCGCCATCTCGATGTAGGGCGCGGCAAACGCGGTGGCCCGCGCGAAGGGAAGGGGGTAGGACATGTACCAGACCCACACTGGAAAGGATCGGCGCAGCCTCCTCGTCGCGGTCTTCCTCGCATTCGGGATCGTCGGCTACCTCGCGCTCGCGCGTGGCTCCGAGGGGATCGTCCGGACAAACTGCGTCACGTTGAACGTCGTGGCTTCGCAGGAGAAGTCCGCGCTTCTCGGCGAGCTCGCGAAGACGTTCGCCGGGACCCGAGCGCAGGTCGCCGGACGCTGCATCGACGTCAAGGTCGCGCAGAAGGCCTCGGGCGCGGCCGAAGAGGCACTGGCGCGCGGGTGGGACGAAAAGACAGACGGCGTGCGACCGGATGTCTGGTCGCCCGCGGCGACCTCGTGGATCGTGCTTCTCCGCCAGCACCGTACGTCGCGCGACGCCGGGAGCGGCATCGTATCCGACGGCGCGCCGAGCCTGCTGCAGTCCCCGCTCGTGATCGCTATGCCGCGACCGATGGCCGAGGCTCTCGGCTGGCCGCAGCGCGAGATCGGCTGGTCGGATGTACTTGCGCTCGCGCGGGACAAGTCCGGATGGGGCAGCCGGGGTCACGCCGAGTGGGGCGATTTCCGGCTCGGCAAGACGAATCCGAACATCTCGACCTCCGGGCTGCACGCGCTCATCGGGACGTATTTCGCTGCCACGCATCGCTCGAGCGACCTCACCGAGGCGGACATCGCCGATCCGGCCGTGATCGACTTCGTGAAGGGGGTCGACTCGGCGGTCGTGCACTACGGCGACACGGTCTCGACCTTCCTGCGCCACCTGCGTACCGCGGACGAGCGCGGGGCCGCGCTCTCGTACGTTTCCGCGATCGCTGTCGAGGAGAAGCAGGTCCTCGACTACAACCGCGGCGACGCGAGCTGGCATCCGAGCATGCCGCTCGTCGCGGTCTACCCGAAGGAAGGCACGCTCGTCGCCGATCACCCGTATGCGGTGCTGAACGCGCCGTGGGTCGACGACACCAAGCGCGCCGCAGCGGGCGCATTCCTCGATTACCTCCGGTCGCCGGACGCACAGCGCGCCTTCCTGGCCGCCGGGTTCCGCGACGCGCAGGGCCGGCCCGCCCCGGACATCAACCTGACTCTCGGCGCGCTGCCGGACGGTCCGCAGCACATCATTCGGCCGCCCGCGCCGGCGGTGCTCGAGCGCATCCAGCGCTCATGGAGCGAGGTCCGCAAGCGCGCCCGCGTGCTCATGGTGCTGGACGTTTCGGGCTCGATGAACGGCACGAAGCTCGACCTCATGAAGCGCGCGTCGATCCAGGCGCTCGACCAGTTCGCCGACGACGACGAGGTGGGCCTCCGGGTCTTCTCCTCCAGCATCAGCGACCTGGCAGCGATCGCACCCATCGGGGGGCAGCGCGAGCTGCTCAAGGCGAAGATCGGCGGCCTGATCGCCGCCGGGGGCACCGCGCTCTACCGGACCGCGCGCGACAGCGTCAAATTCATGCGCGAGCGGATCGACCGTTCCCGGATCAACGCCGTCCTTCTGCTCACGGATGGACGGAACGAGGACGGTGACCGCGACCTCGACGGTCTTCTCCGCGAGCTGACGTCGGAGGACGAGCACCGCATCGTCCGCGTCTTCACCATCGGGTACGGCGAGGATGCCGATCGCGAGGTCCTGAAGAAGATCGCGGACGCGTCACGCGCGAACTTCTACGACGCGTCCAATCCGGCGACGATCAACAAGGTCTTCACCGACGTGGTGTCGAACTTCTGATGTCCGGCTCCAGCAGGGATCGACTTCCGATCCTGGGGATCTCACTTGCCACCACGGTCGTGGTCGCGATGCTCGGCGTGCCGCTCGTCATCGCGATCGCGATCGGGGCCGGCCTCGTCGCGGCGTCGGCGCTCACCGCGCTGACCTCGTATGTCCGCTGGAGCTTGCTGGCGGTTCGCGCTCGCGCCGAGCTCCGCGACCCGGCGGGGCCGCTCCTCGGCCTCCTGGTCGGCGCGGCGACGATCGCGGCAGGCGGGTCGGTCCTTGCGGCGCTGGTCGCCTTCGTTGCGGTGCTCGCGGTCAAGGTGACCGCGGGGATGGCGCTGCGGGCACCGGCGGCGCGACCCCGGCTTCCTGCGGGATCTGCGGCCGCCGTGTGGCTTGATAGAGCGGAGGGGGCGGTCGACGCCATCGGCCGGATCGGCCCTGGCGGTGCGAGTCCGCTGGCCGAGCGCTTCGTCGAGACCCACGAAGGCGTTCGGGACACGCTGGTCCTCATCCACCGGCTCGCCGCGCAGGAGCTCGTGGTCTCGCAGGTGATCGCGGGGATCGACCCGCGCACGACCGACGAGCTCCACCGGCTCGAGGACGAGCGTGCCGGCGCGAGCACCGCCGAGATGAGGGAGGAGATCGGCCGCGCGGTCGAGGCGGTCCGCGATCAGATCGCGGCTCGCGATCGCCTGGTCTCGACCGATCGGACGCTCCTGGCCCGCATGAGGACCGCTGCGCTCGGACTCGAGGGTCTCGTCGCTCGACTCGGCGAGATCGCGGTGCTCGCACAGGGCGGCGCTAACACGACGGCGAACGCACGCGTGTCCGAGCTCGCCGACGAGCTCGAGGCCCTTCGCACCGGTCTCACCGAAGCCGACTCGCTCGCACGCGCGGCCGTTGGAATGCTCGGTCCCACGAATTCAGCGATGGAGGCCCTCAAGTGATCCGCTTCATGCTGCGAACGGCGCGTTATCTCGGAGCGTTCCTCAACGGAAAGCTCGACCAGGTCATGGACCCGCGCGTCCTGATCGAGCAGGCCATCGCCGAAGGACGCCGCCAGCACGCCCTCCTGAGCGAGCAGGCCGCGGCCGTCATCGGCAACCAGCGCGAGCTCGAGATAAAGATGTCCCGCTCCGACACCGAGGTCGCGCGCCTTCGGAAGTGCGCCGAGCAGGCGCTGCTTCTCGCCGATCAGGCGCGAAAGGCCGACGATACCGAGAGTGCGGAACGCCACGAACGTACGGCACGCGTCTTCGCCGTCCAGCTCGCGTCGGTCGAGTCGGCGCGCACCAGCCTCGGCCAGTTGCACGCGAAGGCCGCCGTCGCTTCGGGCGCCGCGCGACGCGCGGTGGAACAGAACGCGTTCGCGCTGCAGCGCCAGCTGACCGAGCGGGCGCGGCTCCTCACCGACCTCGAAGCCGCGAAGCTCGCGGAGCGGATGGCCGAGGCCATCAAGCAGGTCAGCACGGTCGGGCCTGCGAGCGACGTTCCCACCCTCGCGGATGTCCGCGAGCGGATCGACGCGCGGATGGCGATGGCGACGGGGCGCGGCGAGATCGCAGCAGGCTCGGTCGACGCGCACCTCCTCGACACCGAGCGGTCGGTCATCGACCGCGAAGGCGACGAGCGGCTCGAGGAGATCCGCAAGGGGCTGGGGCTTGGGACTTAGCGGCGCTTCTTGTCGCGGACCTCGCGGAGGGCGGACAGGTTCTCGACCTCGATCCGATCCTTTATGCGCCCAGCGGCGCGCTTCATTCGAATCAGATCATCGAGCGACGCCGCAGCGATAACCATTCCAGCGAGCGGATAAGCTTCCGCGTTTCCGACAATGTTGTCGTACGTGAATCCGCCGGCCGCTTCTCCGATGCAATCCAGCGGCCCTAGCCGCGTCGAGAACGTGAAGTTCAGGCCGGCGCGCAAGGTGGCCGCATCGAGCTTGAAGGGAAGTTTCGGCGCACCCCGCAGCGTCGCACGCAGGTCTCGAAGGGCAGCAGCCAATCGCTCGAGGTTCTGACGATCTCGCGCGTACGCGATGTCGATATCCTCGGTGAGCGTCGTCGATCCATGAAGGTTTCCCGAAACGCCGCCGACCACGACGAACTTGACCTCGTGCGCGTCCAGAACACGTAGGATCGCGGTCGGATCGAACTCAGCGGGCTCGTCGGGCACGACGGACCGTCTTCAACCACCGGGCTCCCGCAGCCACGTGCCTGAGCCGCTCCTCGGGTGTCATACGAAGCGACTCAACGAACTGGGTCCGGTCGACTCCACCGCCAGAGCGCATCACCATGTCGAGCTCCTGACCGGCCGCGGCCATGATGCGCTCGAGCGTGCTGTGCCGAGGATCCTGTTGACCTCGTTCGATTGCCGAGATCATCGGCTGTGAGATCCCAGTGCGCTCCGCGAGCTCGCGCTGGGTCAGGCCCAGTCGCTTCCGCGCGGCAAGAGCCAACCGACTTGCCTTCATATATGAAAAAGCATATCAGGTCAGCTGAGCCGCGCGCGCACTTCGGCGAAGAGATCGAGGTACGTCTCGACGACTCGCGGCCAGGTGTACGTGCGCGCGACGAACCCCGCGCCTGATCGGCCGAGGCGATCGCCGAGCGCGGGATCGTCGACGAGCAGCTCGCAGATCTCCGCGAACTCCGCCGAGGTCCGGTACGCGAGACCGGCGCCGGCACGGCGAGCCATGCCCGCGAGCACCGGGGAGCGCGCGTCGACGATCACCGGACGCCCGGCAGCCCACGCCTCCAGGGTCACCAGCGAAAGCGACTCGAGGAGGCTCGGCATCACGAACGCGGCGCAGCCCGCGAGTGCGTCCCACTTGTCTTGCTCGCTGACCCGCCCGAGGTGCACGATGCCGCTGGCCTTCGGGATCCTGATCTCGGCATCGCCGATGAGGATGAGGTTCACGTCGTGCGCCGGATCGCTCGCGCGCCAGCGCTCGTAGTGCGCGAAGAGCTCGCGCGAGCCCTTGCTGACGCCGATCCGCCCCAGGTAGAGGAGATACGGGCCGGTGACGCCGAACTTCTCGCGGAAGCGCGTCGCGTTCCGCTCGGCGGGGAAGTCTATCCCGACCCCGACGATCTCGTTTGAGACCCGCTCGTTCCGGAAGCGGCGCCACACCATCCGGCGCTCCTCCTCGGTGTTGTACGCGATGGCGCGTGGCCCATGGAAGACCGGCTTGTACGCGGCGAGTCCGATCGCCGACTCCTCGTGGGCGGTCGGTACAAGCACCGCGCGCTCCGGCACGAGCGGTAGACCGAGGACGGTCGGGTAATAGATGTAGGTGAAGAAGAGCACCTGGTCGTAGTCCCGCCCGCGCTTGAACAGGAAGTCCAGAAGCTCCGGCGCGTACGGCCCCTGCGCGTCGATGAACGCGCGCTCGTCGTCCAGGGTGTGACCAGTACGGAAGGCGCGCCGCTCGTGCAGCTTGAAGTTCCACGCGCGCGGACGCTCGACCGGGAACCGGCGCACGGTGACGCCGTCGACCCGATCTATGCCCGCGGTGAGGTCGCCTCTCCACGTGAGGTAGTCGGTCGAGTTCGTGGTAGCCACCTCGATCTCGAAATGGGGGCGGAGGCGCTGGACTACCGAGCGCGCGTGAGCCTCGGCGCCGCCCGGAACGTCGCCGTAGCGCTGGACGACAACGAGGAGGCTCGGCTCGCTCAATTCGCCGCCAGGTCGACGAGCTGCTCGAGCCGCGCGTCGAATGCCGGCCAGGCGCACTCGGCCTCGACGTACGCGCGACCCGAGGCGCCGAGCGCATCGCGTTTCGCCAGGACCGAGGCGAGTGCGTTCGCGAACCCGCCGCGCTCGTACGAGGCCCCGCCGTTCGCGCGCGCGACTTGCCCGCTCGTGACCTTGTTCTTGGCGGACACGAGGCACGGGGTTCCGACCTGCCAAGCCTCAAGGAGCACGATGCCGAGGCTCTCGAGGTGCGACGGCAGCACGAGGACGTCGGCGGCTTCGAGGAGGGCGTATTTGTCCTCGTCGCTGACCCGGCCGAGCGAGACGATGTCGTCGCGCTCGGGTATTGCCATGCGCTTCGTGCCGGCGAGTACCAGCGAGCCCGCGCCGCCAGCCTCGCGGTGCCGGGTCCAGTCCGCGACGAGCTCATCGACGGCTTTTCCCTCGCTCACCTGACCGAGGTACAGGACGAGCGGCCCACGCGGCGCGTAGTGCTCGCGGAACGGCTCGGGGTCATGCCAGGGCGGTGGCTCGAGGCCGATGCCCAGCACCTCACTCGGAATGTGCTCGTTACGGAAGCGCGAGTGGACGAGGTCGCGCTCCTCGGGCGTGAGAAAGCCGAACGCGCGCGGGAGCTGAAAGAGCGCGCGGTACGGGACCAGGCGGAGCGGCTCCTCATCGTGCGCGGTCGAGATGAGCGCGGCGCGCTCGGGCACGAGCGGCAGCCCCGCGGCGGTCGGCTCGTAGATATACGTATAGAAGAGGATCGCGTCGTAGCCGCCCCCCTGACGGTGGAGAAACTCGAGCAGCTCGGGCGAGTGCGGCCCCTGGAGCGCGAGCCACTGCTGTTCCTCGGCGAGGGTGTGCGGCTCGAAGAGGACGCGCCGCTCGGCGTCCTTGAATGTCGGGCTGCGCAGGCCGGTCACCGCGAAGCGGAGCACGCGCACGGGCCCGTCCATCGTCTCGCCTGCTGGGAAGTACGGCGCCCAGCTCCAGTAATCAATCGCGTTCGTCGTCGCGACGTCGACCTCGTTGATCATCGCGAGCCGGTGCGCCACGACGCGCGCGTGTTGCTCAGACCCGCCGACGACCTCGGCGCCGTAGCGCTGGACGACGATGAGGATCTTCAATCGAGGCCGGCGAGATAACGCTCCGCGTTGCGCTCGGGTGAGAGCAGGCGGCGCAAGATCCGCACGCCGCGCGAGTATTTAGCGTAGGTCTCAGGCTTCTGGACCTCGCGCAAGGCCCGGGCGAGCTCGTCGGTACTCCGCACGACGGGCCCGGCGGCGTGGTACGGCGCGAAGCCCTCGGCCTCCGAAAAGATGCACGGCAGACCTGCCCACACCGCCTGCGTAACGACCGCGCTCTGGAAGACATCGTCGTAAAAGAGGACGACCGCGTCGGAGGCCGCGACGAACTCGCCCATCGTGTTGTATTCGGTGTTGATCACGACGTTCGGCTTCGTCTTCGCGAGCGCGATGATCTCCTCGAAATACCGCGGCTCCCAGTCCGATTTCGTGCCCGACAGCACAAGGACGGCATCGTCGGGCAGAGCCTCGATCACTTCCCTGTACCGCTTGCGCGCGAAGAAGAACCCCGGCGAGACGAAGATGAACTTGTCCGTCGGCAGGCCGAACCTCGCGCGCAGCTTGCGCTTCTCCTCCGCACTGCGCGGCAGGACGGTGTTCTCGAGCGGCATGATGAGGAGTGGGAAGCGCTCGCGTTTGTCCTGATCGGGCGTGAGGAGCTGGAGCCACCGCTCGCTCCGGGTCGAGTGCACGACGAGCTTTCGTGGGACGCCGCCCATGAACATCAGGACGAGGCGGTAGCGTAGGAACCAGTTCGCCATGCGCAGGGCGACCCAGGGCATGCGCAGTATTTCGAGCGGCAACCCGTACCGCGGGTTGTAGTGCAGCGCCGCCGAGAGGCGCCGGTAATGGTGGAACTTCTCGGGCTCCAGCTCGTGCATCGAGAGGATCACCGGCAGGCGCTTCATCCAGAGTGTGATCAGCGCCCGCACGAACGGCACATCGCGGAATATGCCGGCCTCGTGCTCGATCAGCACGGCATCGCTCTGCGACGAGATGAACTTGAGCTTGCGATAGAGGTCGGCCGTGTCGAGATGCTTGACTCCCACGAAGGTCACCTGATGCCCGCGGTCACGGAGGCCGTCGGTCACGGCAAGCGAGTAATGGTGGATGCCGCAACGCTGGTCGCTCGACATCACGACGATCTTCTTCGACTTCGCGTCGGGCAGCTCCCACCCGCCCTGAGCGAGCGCGAGCTTGAGCCGGTCGGCGACATGCGGCCGCGAGAAGGCCTCGACGCGCCGCCGACCTTTTTCGATCAGGTCCTTGCGAAGCGCCTGATCGTGGACGACGCGCTCGAGCTGCGCGGCGACCGCCTCCGGCGTCTTCGTTTCGAGCAAGATGCCGCCGTCGCCGAGGGTCTCCGGTATCGCGGCCGCGGCGTTCGCGACCACCGGGAGATCGCTCCGCATCGCCTCGAGAAGAGGCACGCAGAAGCCCTCGTGCTCGGAGAGCGTCAGGAACGCGGTGGCGCCGCGGTAGTACGCGACGAGCTGCTCGACGGTGACGCTGCCCGTGACCGTGACCGCGCCATCGAGGCGGAACTTTCGGATGTCGCCTCGAACGCGGTCGAGGTAACCCCCGGACATCGCGGTCGGGCCGACCAGATACAGGCGCGCGGTACGGTCGGACTCGCGGTACCGCGCGAATGCCGCGATGACGTCGTGCACCGCCTTGTGCGGCAGGATCTGGCCGACGGTGAGGATCGCGGTGCGCTCGTCCGCGAGCTCGCGGGCGACCTCGGGATCGGGAGGCCGATCGAAATCCTCCCAGTCGACGAGCGCCGGGACGACCGCCGTGTTCGCGAGCCCCGCGGCTTCGAGCTCCTTACGGTTGTACTCGCTGTCGGCGATCCCGAACTCCGCCGCCTTCGCGAGCTCCTTCAGCTGCTCACGTCCGAGTTCGGCGAAGGTCTTCAGATAGTCGTTCAGCCCCGCGAAGTAGTGGCCGGGCGTGATGTTGTGGTAGACGATCGCTTTTCGCGCGGGCGACGCCAGGACCCTCGGTACGGTGTCCGTGCCGATCGAGTGGTGGACGAGAAGGAGTCCATCGCGACGGCGGATGAGCTCGAGGTCGTCCCACGACCGGGTGAGCGCACGCATCTCGGGCTTGGCCTCGGCAGCGAAGAGGTCGCTACGGACACCTGACGACCAGAAGATCCGCTGCAGCTCGAGGCAGTCATTCCCGACGGCGTCGCCGTACGCGATCACGGGATTGAACTGATGCGCAAAGCGGAGTGGCTCGGTCACGACACTGATTCGAAGCCGGCCGCTCGGAAGTCGTCGTCGAACGCGAACGCCCGCGAAATTCCGTGTTCGCGCATCACTTCAAAGCTCACGAAGTCGACAAGCGAAACGTGCGTAGGAAGCGCCGCGAGGAGTGCGGCAACGCCTGCGGTATGGGTGGCCTCGTCGATCCAGACGGTGCTGAGCACAGGAACGAGCTCGTGGACGAACCGCCGGACCGCGACCTCCCCGAGGCGGCGGTGTGCAATTGCGGTGGTTTCGACGAGAACGTAACTGTGCGTGACGCGCTCCTCGTTCTCGAGCGTAGCGAACGTCCACTTGGCTTCGTCGTGAAATCGGTCATCACGGTCGAGCAGCGCATAGAGCGCTGATGTGTCGACGAAGATCAGGAGCGGAATGCCTCCGCAAGCTCGCGATCGTGTTCGCGACTGACGTCTTTCCGCCCGGACGCGAACGCGCCGACGACAGCCACTGCTCGCTGCCACCGATCGTTCGCGTCACCGTGCCCTTGCGCGCGGAGCCAAAGATCGACCGCCTCGCGCACGATCGCGGCGTCTGATGTCTTTCGGCGCGCGGCGACGCGTCGCACGGCCGCCGCCTGCTGGCGGGTCAGCTGTACTTGCTTTCGTTCCATGCCATCATGATGTCATACCTGCACGGCACGGTCAAATGCCGTCCATCTGGCGGTCCGCATCGACAGGCCGCCCGAGGGGAGCGGGGACCGGCTCTCGCTTCGCAGACGGCGCTCTGGTCGGCTAGGTAGGAAGGGCGCGGATCGCGAACATCCGGTGGCCGTCTGGACCGGACTGGCGATGAACCTGGACTTTCACGCCGAACCGCTCCTCGAATGCCGAGCCGAACAGCGTCTCGCTCCACTGCGTCGCGTTCCAGCCCGCCCCCTCGGCGCTCATGAACCGCATCACAAACTCGCGAAGGCGTTCGGTCTCCACCTGGACGCCTACGCCCACGATCTCGGTTCCGTCCGGCATCCGCCAACTGACCATCCCACTCACCCCGAGCGCAACTTAGAGCGGACTGAGCCCTCTGACCATCAGCCACGTGCTCTAGTTCAAATGGCGGAGTGGGTCAGAGGCCCAATACGTGCCGCGTTCTTTCGGCCACCGCGTCCGGGTCGAAGTCCAGGACGCGCCGCTCGCCCGCGGCGACGAGCGCTTCGCGAAGCTCGGTGGGCTCGCCGACCATCGCCGCCGCTTCGGCGGTCTCCGCGAGATCGCGCTCGCGCAGGAGCACCCCGGCGTCGCCGACGGTCTCGCCGATCGCGGCCGCGTCGTACGCGACCACGGGCAGGCGGAAGCGCATCGCCTCGAGGAACGGCACGCCGAAGCCTTCGTGCTCGGAGAGCGAGACGAACGCCGTCGCCCCGCGGTAGTACGCCAGGAGCGAAGCGTCGTCCACGCTCCCGGCGAAGTGAACCGCGCCGCCGAGGCCTAAACGCTCGATCAGCGCGACTAATCTCGCGTGGAACTGCGGCTGATCCCGATACGCGCCCACGAGCACCAGATGCGCCTCGGGGTCAATGCACCGCCGGTAATAGGCCAGCATCCGGACGAGATCGTCCTGCCGCTTGTTCGGCGAGATCCGCCCGACGAAGAGGAGCACGGTGCGCAGGCCCCTCCAGCGCGCGAGCACTGCATCGTTCGGCGGCACCGCGAAGTGCTCCCAGTCGAGGAGGATCGGCACGCGCGCCGTTTCCTCGTATCCCGCTTCGGCGAGCGCACGGCGGTTGAACTCGGAGACGCCGATGGCGAGCTCGAAAGCCGGCGCGATGCGCGAGAGCTGCCGCAGCCCGAGCCGAGCGGAGGCGGCGGCGTGCGGGTTGATGCCGCTGAAGAACTCGGGCGGGGTGATGTTGTGGTAGACGAGCACGCGGCGCGCGGGGATCTTGACGAGCTGGTCGACGACCTCGCTGCCCATCGAGAAATGGACGATCAAGAGATCGTCCGGCCTCACCTCGCGGAAGAGCCGGCGGTACGAGCGCACGTCGGCGACGCCGGGCTTGGCCTCGACCGCGTAGGCGAACGAGTCGTACCCCCAGTGCCGGATCTTCTTGCGCAACGCGAAGACGTGGTTGCTCATGGCATCGCCGGGCGCGAGTGTCGGATGGAACTGATGGACCCTCACTCGGGAGCGCGCCCGATCACCGCGTAATCGCGATCACCGAATAGGGTCTCGTTGAGGAGCTTGATGTTTTCACGCCGGTTGGTGTCGCCGTCCTCGCGCAGGCGCCGTTCCGATGGCTCGAACGTGCGCACCTCGACCTGCGTGAAGCCCTCGACCTCCAGGTAGAACCTGAAGAGCTCGGGCGGAATGGGCCGAACGTGCTGCGGGTCCAACCAAAAGGTGTGGGCACCGACGGTGAGCGTCTGCGGATTCGGCGTGACGAACACGAGCGGCGCGCCGGCTGCGAGCGCGCGACGGCACGCGCGGAGGATTTCGACGAGCTCGCCAGGAAGGATGTGCTCGGCAACGTGTCGCGCGTAGAGGCCATCGACGCTGCCGGCCTCGACCTGCCGGAGGTGCGTGAGCGCGTCGACCTCGTGCGCCTCTAGGCCCCTCTCGCGGCACTGCGCGACCATCCGCGGGTCGAGGTCGACGCCATACCCGCCGATCCCCTGGTCCTTCAGGAGCTGCAGGAAGATCCCACGCCCCGAGCCGAGGTCAAGGACGCGCTTGCGGCCTTTGAAAAGATCGACGAACGCCTCCGACTGCCTGCGGATGACCGGCTCATCGCCGCCGAAGCGAGCCTGGAAGTAGACCGAGTGCAGGTTCGCCGCGACCTCGTGCTCGCGCCATTCCTTCCATTCGCGCTCGAGGCGCTCGAGCCGCGATCCGAACCGTGGTGCCATCTGACCCTCGTAGTCGTAGGCCGCCGCGAGAAGCCGGTTGATGCGCTCCTGTCGCTCGAGTATTGCCCCCATCCACCAGCGGACCAGGGAAATGACGACCTTGCGCGCGTACGTGATGACCGGCCCGACGACGGGCTTTCGGCTGCGCGGGTCGTACTCGACCTCCTCGTCGAGCGCCTCCGCGAGCGAGGCGAGGGGATCCTGGAGGTCGTCGGCGAAAATGCGCCGTCCGCCGGGCAGCGGAACGCGCATGAGCGCCTCGACATCAGGCCCGTAGATGCCCTTCTCGCGCTTGGTGCGGATGCGCTCGCGGATTTCGGCCATGACCGCATCGAGATCTACGGGCGTTTGCTCCCCCATGTGGGCCGAAGAGTAACGATGACGGCCCCCGCGCGGGGCGCTCGTTGATTAGACCGAGTTGAGTAGCTGAGCGATGAGCGCGATGACCGCTACAACGGCAGCCGCTATCCAGAGAACGCGCAAGCCGACTACGCACGCCTAAACGAGGTCGCCCGCACGAGCGTTTAGGTTGGCGCCGCTAGAGAGCGCTTTCGAAATCGTCCTTCACGCGGTCGAAGTACCAGAAGCCGCCGACGAACAGGACGATGGCGACGGCGGCCGAGTACGCGAGGGCGTCCCACTGCGGCGCCAGACCGTCGAGAAGCGCGCGCTGGTACGCGACGATGATCGCGGTCATCGGGTTGAGGTACAGCAGGCGCATCTCGTCCGGGCGATCGCCCAGGACGGCGACCGGGAAGAGCACCGGCGTTAGGAAATACCACGCGAGAAGCAGGATCCCGAGGATGTGCTGCACGTCGCGGAAGAAGACGGCGAGCGCGCTCAGGAGATACGCGAATCCGAGGTTCATGACGATCTGGAGCGCGACGAGAAGCGGGATCCACACGAGCCCTTCCGGATGCCGCGGTCCGAAGATGGCAAGGATCGTCAGCAGCACGACAAAGCTCAGAAGGAAGTTGGCGAGCGCCGAGAGCACGCTTGCCGCTGGAAGGAGCTGCAACGGCATGCGCACCTTCTTGACGAGCGGCGCGTTCGCGAGGATCGCCGATGCGCCGGACTGCAGCGATGATGCGAAGAACGTCCACGGCAGGAGGCCGACGAAAAGGAAGATCGCGTATGGCTGCTCTCCCGACGCCGTGATCGGCCGGGTGCGGAGCACTACACCGAACAGGATCCAGAAAACGACGAGCTGCAGGAGCGGGTTCACGAAGTTCCACGCGAACCCGAGCGCCGAGCCCTTGTACCGGGCCCGGAGCTCGCGCCACGCGAAGTCGACAAGGAGCTCGCGCCGCTCGACGAGTGTGCGAAGGTCGGCGATCACGGTGGAAGAGTATTTCGGGTGATGCCTGCGCGCGGCACGACTACTCGCGATGGCACCGAGCTCGTCTACTGGACGTGGCCGGGCGCCGGTCCACCGACGCTGCTCCTCCACGGCATCGGTAACTACGGGCGCTACTGGGACCTCTTCGCGGACGCCATCGCCGGCCGGCTCAGGCTCATCGCGCCGGACGCGCGCGGGCATGGCGAGAGCGGGCGGCCAAAGGAGGGTTACGCGCCCGCGGACTTCGCCGCGGACGCCCTCGCCGTTCTCGACGCGGTGGGCATTGAACGCGCGGCCGTCGTGGGGCACTCGATGGGCGGGCTTCACTCGATCAACCTCGCGGCGAGTCATCCCGAGCGCGTGCAGGCACTCGTCATCGTCGACGCGAGCCCCGAACCGCTGCCGGCCGGGGCGCAACGCGCGCATCGACTCCTCACCGGTCGGCCTTCACGGTTCGCGAATCGCGACGAAGCGCGCGCGTACCTCGAGCGCACTTCGCCCGGATACGAACCCGCGGTCTACGAGAACCGGCTCGCGTTCGCGCTCCGCGAGGACCCCGGCGGACTCGTCTGGCGCTCCGATCCGGCGGCGCTCGAGCGGATCATGAGCGACCGGATGCCCGCCGAGGATCGCTGGGATGCCCTCGCCGGGATCGTCTGCCCCACGCTCGTCGTCCGCGGCACGCGATCGAACGTCCTCGCGGAAGACGTCGCTCGCCAGATGGTCCAGACGCTCGCCGATGGGCGCCTCATGGAGCTGGACGCCGGCCACAACGTGCCACTTGACCGCCCACGGGAACTTGCCGATGCCGCTGTCGTTCTAGCCACATGAAGACTCGCCTGCTCGCTGTCGCCCTCGCGGCCATTGTCGCGTCGTGCGGCAGCGTCGCCGGATCGGGCGGATCGGATCCGTCGCCGACGCCCATGGTGAGCGTGACCGTCACAAAGACGGACAACCAGCGGACCGTGGCCGCCCACGTCGGCGATCACATCCAGATCGCGCTCGGCGACGACATCAACTGGCAGCTAGAGCCGCCCGACGGCACCGTCCTGGCGCGGGATCCAGTGCAGAACTACATGCTCGTGCGGGGGACGCAGGCGATCTGGCTCGCCCGGTCGGCCGGCCGATCGACCATCAAGGCGAGCGGCGGCGTGAGTTGCCCAAGCGGTGCGGCCTGCCCGTTGCTGCTCGCGGTCTTCACCGCGACCGTCGAGGTGATTCCCTAACGAGAACGCGTGCGACGCTCAGGGTGCGTTGGACGTCATGAGCGACACGAAGAACGACTTCATCGCCGGTGGATTGATGGTGCGTCCGAAGTCGAGCGTCTTCTCGCGCCCGCCGCCCACCATCGCGACGCTGAACGCCTCGGCCCACGATTCGCCCGGCAGGTGGATCCACTGCCCCATCCCCGGAGGCTGCGCATACGCGTCCTTGAGCGCGTCCTGCCACGTGGTCGGGAAACCTCGATAGGTCCAGTACTTCGCCATGACGTCCGTTCCGGCGAACTTTCGTTGCAGCAGGTCCTGATAGGCATGGCCCAACTCGTGGAACGCGGTACTCGGCGTCATCGTGTAGTCCTCGCGTACCGCGAAGATCGGTTGCCCGGCTGCGTTCACCCCGCGGTACCAGGCATCCCCGTCCTCACCCGCGGGCTCGTCGAAATCGATCTGCGGAGTGGGCGGGAAGATTGGTAACAAGGCGCGCGTCTGAAAGTAGTAGATCATGAGTTGCTGTCCGGCCACGTTCGTCGTCGGACGTGGTCGCTGGGTCGGTGCCGGCGTTGCGGCGACGGTCGGCACCGGGGTTGGTGTCGGCGTCGGAGAGGGGGACGGGCTCGGCGATGGTGTCGGGGGCGCGACCGTTGCCGTGGCGGATGGGCTGGGGAGCGCTACCGGGGTCGGCGCGTCGCGGCCCGTGACGGCGACAGCCACGCCAACAACTAGAGCGACTGCGACAGCCACAAGAGCTCGCGGTCGCCGATTCACAGAAAGAGCGTAGGGCTCGTCGGTAGCTGGCAAGTGGCTTCGTGTCAGCGAGGTAGCGGACGGTCCGCTAGCTGCCTGACCCGATGAGCTTCAGGATCCGATCCGCCACTGGCTGCGCGACCTCACCGACGTTCGCGAGCACGATCACCGTGTAGCCGCTCGGCGTCATGCCGAACACCGCGCTCGCGCCAACGTCGTCGCCCGCGAATACACCCCAGGCGAGTCCGGGCGACGTCTGACCCGAGGGCGGCGGGATTATCACAAGCCGCTTCAAGGTCTCGGGCTTCACGAGCGCACCTGACGCGAGCGCTTTGTGGAAGGAAACGAGATCGGGAGCGGACGCATAGGCGTCACCGGCCGGGGTGCCGCGGACCGGAAGCGTGCCCCAGTTCTTGCTTCCATCGGAGGTATAGCCGAGCGCAAAGCCGCGATAGGTGCGGTCCTCCTCGGTGTTATGGAGAAAGCCCGAGGCGACGCCGGCTTTCGCGAACACCTCGTTATCCAGGTAGTCGTAGTAGTCGCGGCCCGTCGCTTTCTCGATCACCGCCCCGAGCAAGAGGTAACCGGTGTTGCTGTACGTGACCGTCTTTCCCGGCACCGTGCCCGGCGCCACCTCGGTGTTCACCGCCCCGAGGAGGTCGGAGACCGACTCGAAGCTGTCGCGCACGCCCGCATATCCGGGGTCGTTCAGGTAGTCCCCAGTCCCTGCCGTGTGACCGAGGAGCATCGCGATCGTGATCTGATCGCCGACGGGTTTCGGATAGGTCGGCAGGTATTTCGTGAGCGGATCGTCGAGTGCGATTTTCCCCTGATCGACGAGCTGCCCGATCGCCACGGCAGTGAAGAGCTTGGTGACCGAGGCGATGTTGAAAGGCGTGATCGTCGCGTTCCGTGCGCCGCGTGCCCGGTCGGCATAGCCGGTCGCCTTGGTCGCGAACGGCACGAAGTCCTTCGCGACGAGGACGACGCCAGAGAAGCTGTCGTCCTTCTCGAGCTCCGCGAGATATGCCCCGATCGACGCGCCGAGCGTCGACCTTGCGCTCCCCGATGTGACGCAGCTCGCGACGAGCATGGCCGCGGCCAGCAGCGGGATCGGCCTCAACGGAACTCCCAGCGGTGTCCCAAGCGTGCCACGCCGATCTCGCGCGAGGTCGCGATCACCCGGAACTGCACGCCCTTCTGGTGATAGTCGTACGCACGGTCCTGGGGGTCGGTGATCCCGATGTCCACGTCGAAGCCACCCGGGAGGAGCTCGATCCCCTGGATCGCGAAGCGAACGATGCCCTCGGGCTGGACCGGCACGCTGACCCCATCGATGAGCGTGTTCGTGCCGAAGACCCCGATCCCGTCGTCGCGGTACAGGTACACGCCGAAGACCGCATCGCTCACGCCTTTCGGGTTGCGATAGCCGATCTCGATCGCTGCGGGCTCCCCTGACTCGAGCACCGTACGTTCCGCGCCGTCCGGCCCGAGCACGCGCGCGCTCGTGATCTCGATCTCCTTCGTGCCCCACCGCGCCCCGATCTCTCCGCGCGCGGCGCGCTCGCGCTGCTCCTTCTCGCCGACTTTCCGGTGATAAGAATCGATCACGTCGTGCGGCGAGCCTTCAGCGCCAAGCCGTCCCTCGTCGAGCCAGATCGCGCGCTCGCAGAGGCGCGAGACGGCGCCGAGATCGTGCGACACGAGCACGATCGTCTTCTTCGCGGCGCGGAACTCGCTGATTTTCGCGAAGCACTTGTGCTGGAAATACTCGTCACCGACCGCGAGCACCTCGTCGATCAGAAGGATGTCCGGTTCGAGATGCACGGCGACCGCGAAGCCGAGCCGCATGTACATGCCGCTCGAGTACGTCTTCACGGCCGCATCGAAGAACCGGCCGATGTCGGCGAACTCCTCGATCGCCGGCATCGTTCCCTCCATCTGCTTGCGCGAAAGACCGAGCAGCGAGCCGTTGAGATACGCGTTCTCGCGGCCGCTGAAATCGGGGTGGAACCCGGCCCCTATCTCGAGGAGCGCGGTCACGCGGCCGCTTACCTCGAGCGTGCCGCTCGTCGGCTTCGCGGTCCCCGCCAGGAGCTTGAGGAGCGTCGATTTCCCGGAGCCGTTCGCTCCCACGACACCGAAGGACTCGCCCGGCTCGACCGAGAAGGTCACATCCCGAAGCGCCTGCACCTGCTCCGTGGGCGCGTACTGGCGCAGAACGCTCTCCTTCAGCGTGCGCGTGCGCTCGCGGCGGAGCTTGTAATTCTTCGAAAGCCGCTCGGCGCGGATGGCGCTCACTTTGGCCGGTAGGCTACGGCCGCGATCCCGTAGCCGAGAAGCCATCCGCCCACGACATCGCTCGGCCAGTGCTCGGCCAGATAGATCCGCGTGAGCGCCATCGTGACGACTATCACAGCCGAGACTCCGGCTGGCCATCGCAGTGCGGCGACAAGAAACGCGGTGCGCGCGACGTGGCCGCTCGGGAAGGCGAAGGCTGTGGGCGCCTCGAGGAATGGCAAGAGGTGAACGCTCCGCGAGAGCTCCCCCGGCGGCGGCGCCTGCGGGATCGTCAGCTTCAGCACGAACTCGATAGCGACGACAACGACGATCAGAAGCGGAATCCACCAGTCGCGACGGCGGGCCCGCAGCCGAACCAGCGCGACTCCGAGCGCGACGCTGCCCACGACTTCGGATTGGCCGAGCGCGGTGACCAGCGACGCCCCGATGTCGAGCCACCAGGCGTGCGGCAGCTGCAGCACGTCCAGGACCACGCGATCGACACTCGCAAGCGCGCCGATCGCCACGAGGACCGCGAGGCCGGCGAAGGCCGCCGGCGCGGCGGCGCTTCTCGTCAGAGCGCTGACGTGCTCACCGCCTGCCTTCGACGAGTTGTGACGTAGTCGATCGCGCCGAGGAAGACCGCAATCGCGACCCAGACCAGAGCGAGGAAGATCGTCGCGGCCTCGTGGCCGTAGAAAGAGGGAAACGCGGTCTGCACGTCCGGACGGATGACGCGCCCAAGCTCGAGCCAGAGGCGCACCGGGTTGCCGTCGCGGATCTGGGGCATGTACTCGTAGCGGAGGTCCGGCAGCACGGCGTAGACGAACGCGACGAAGGCCGACCACCACACCGCGACCCCCGTGAAGACGAGGAGCGCCGTGCGGAGCCGGCCGGCCGACGCCAGGACCGTCTCGAGTCCGCCAGCGACCGCGACGACGAGGAAGGGCAAGCCGGCGAGGAGGTAACGCGACGGCGGACCGCCATCGGCATGCCAGGTGACGATGTCGGCGATGTAGAGGAAGTAGAACCCCCACCCCAGAACAAGTGCGGCGAGCGGCGTTCCGTACATCCGACGACGCCGCCAGAGCGACGCCGCGCCGATGAATACGAGAAGGTAGACCGGGGCGCGCGGCACGAGCCCGAACGCGCGGTCGAAGAGAAGGCCCGGGACCCCGCTCTGCGGTGCGTAGTTCAAGATCTCCTGCTGGTCGCGGATAAGGAAGTAGCCCGCGCCCGGGATGAACCATCCGAAGAGACGCCAGTTCAGATAACACAGCAGCAGCACGAGCGCCGTGAACGGCAGCGCGGCCGCGAGCAAACGGCGGACGAGATCGCGTCTCGGCCAGAGCGCGACGTACGCGATGACGAGCCCGAGGCCGATCGCCACGAACCAGGCCCGCGTTGTGAGCCACGGGAGCGTACCCACGAAGGCGCTCGCGAGCGCGAGGTTGCGGAGTGGTGTGGCCGTGCCGTGACGAATGAGACGCACGACGGTCACGAACATCAACGCGGCGATCAGGTCGGGGTAGATCTGAGTCGTGTAGGTGAGGAAGGGATGCACGAACACCGTAACCGCGACCGCGAGGAGCGCGATGCGCCGGTCGAAGGCGAGATCGCGCAATAGCAGGTAGAGCTGCGCGGCGAGGAGTGCGCCGAACAAGCAGATGAGGGTGAGGACCCCGGTGCGGCCCGCGACCGCGTACGGGATGACGGTGAGGACGGGCAGGCCCATGTCGCGAAGGGAGTAGATCGCGTTGCCGACGTGGATCCCGTGCACATCCGGCAGCGGCTCGGGGTAGAACTCGTAATAGCGTTGGCCCGCGTAGTCGTTCGCGAGGTCGAGGTCGTGGTCGAAGACGATGCTCTGCACGATCACCATGTAATGCGGCTCATCGGACGCCGTCGGGGCGAGGGTCCGGTCGTACGGCAGAACCACGAGAGCGGTCGCGAGCATCGTCGCGCCCAGGAGGGCCGCGGCCGGCACATCGCGCAGGTGCGGGATAACGGTCCACAACGCATGCACTGAATTCACGGCAACGCCGACCGCGACGAGCAGGTAGGCAAAGCCGAGTTCGGTGTCGGGGATGAAGAGACTCCGCATGCCGAGCAACACGAGCGGCGCCACGAGGTAAAGCGCGAAGTGCCGCGCGAAGAATCCGAGTCGCCTCTCCGGGTCGAGATGAAGTCCGATCACGGCTGCGAGCCCGGTCGCTATCGCGAGCGCCGCCGGAAGCCAGAGGATGGCGAGGCTGCGCGGAACGTCACCGAGGTCGGCGACCCAGGGCTGAACGACGGCGATGATGACGATGCTGAGCGCGACCGCGTTCGCAGCCACGAATCCCACGAGCTGCGTGCGCTCGCTCCGCGGGTGTAGTGGTACAGCCTCGCGGAGCGCGAAGCGGCGGTGCCATCCATAGAGCGCGAGGAGAGCGACGATCGCAAGCGCCGGCAGCAGGCGCAGGTACGCGGCGACATACCAGTCGGGCGCGGTCTGCTCGAACGAGGGAAGCCAGCCGAGCGGGTTCAAACCAAGGATCTGATCCAGCACCTCGTGCGGCTGCGACTGGAAGGCGTCGTTCAACGCCCGGGAGGGCATCGCGCATAGGACGAGCGTCTCGAGGGCGCTGAGCGCGATGAGCAGCCCAGTGAAGAGCCGCATCCACCATTCGCGCGTCAGGGCGAGCCCGTACGCGACGAAAGGCCCGGCAAGCGGGAGCACGTCCACGAAGTACCGCGCGGATGGCGCGTACCCGCCCTCCCAGTAGTGGTAGAGAGAGAGTCCGATGAGGCTGAGGCCGAGCGTGATCGCCGCCGGCGTGAGCGCGCGGCGGCTCGCGCGCAGCGCGGCGGGGATTCCGACGACCGCGATGAAGAGCCACGGCGCGACTCCCGCGATGCCGAACGTTCGGTCGAACAGCATGCCCGGGAGGGCGACCCAGAACTCCAGCGAGACGAACGAGATTGAGGTGACCGTCTGCGGCGTCAATGCCTGCGGGTACACGACCGCGAGGAAATAGCCGATGTACGGCACCGGGATGCCGTAGAGCAAGGCGTTCGAGATTGCGGCCGCGATGCCGACGGCCGCGGCGCCGATCGCGAAACGGCGGAACTCACCGCGGCCGACCCACAGCATCGCGACCAGAAGAACCGCCAAGACGAGCCCGTCGCGCGGGTTGAGAAAGAGGGTCAGCCCCGCCGCGATGCCCGCGAGGAGCGGGCGCCGGACCGGCGCGGTAATGCCGAAGCGGTACGCGAACCCGATCACGGCGGCGCCGAACGCGTTCGGATAGATGTGGAACGCGAGGAGGACAGCGGGCACGAGGAAGGTAGTCATCGCCCACACCGCGCCGCGAAGACGAACGGACGCGATGGTGTCGCGCAGGATGAGGGCGGTCCCGACCGACGCGAGCGCCGCGAAGGCCGCGACGACGAGCTCCGCGCCGAAGCGACCCGCCGCGAGCCAACCCGGCAGCAGAAGCAGCGGGATCGCGTAGCCCTGGATGGCGCGCGGGCCGAGCGGTGTGTTGAAGACATGGGTGGCAGTGTCGAAATCGCTCGCGGTGAGCGTCGAAAGGCGCCGGAAGAGATCCGCGTTGATGGTCGCATCTACGCTTCCGTGCGCGAGGCTGTCCGCGACGAGGAGGTAGTGCACCTGGTCGCCGAGCGGGAGCGCGGCCGCCTGATGCCAAGCCGCCAGCGCGGCGTACGCGGTGAAGGCCGTCGCGAAGACCAGCGGGAGCGAGCGGTCAGTCTCGACGCATACGATCACGGCAGGTGCGACACGGACGGCGAGCGCCAGCACAAACAGAACGCCGAGGTACTCGCGGTCCAGGCGCCCGAGCGTTAACGCGAAGACGATCACGAGAAGCAGGCCCCACGAGATGGCGTCGAGAAAGAAGAAGCGACGCGGTCGGCCGGTGACGAATCCGGCCACGATGGCGAGCGCGCTCGCCATTGCGCTGAACGCGGGGATCGCGAGTCGGAGAACCTCGCTCGTGATTGCGTCCGTCGTCGTCTCGTCGAGCCATACCTGCGCGAGCGCGCGCCACAGGAGAACGGCCGCGACTGCGGCGCAGATGACGTGCGCCACTCGTGTCACGCGAGGCAGGCTGTTGCCTTTAAGGACTCGCGGACGGGGACGGCGTCGGACTCGCGGGTGGGCTTTCGCCGGGCGATGCTGACGGCGACGCCGAGGGGCTCGGCGAAGGTGACGGAG
>JALYSZ010000310.1 GCA_030854525.1 Chloroflexota bacterium
GCAGCATGTCCCTGGCGGCGTACTGGGGGTCGCTCGCGATGTCCGCAACGGTGTAGATCGGTCCGGCCGGCACGCCGGCGCCCTCGAGCCCAGCGAGACAATCGGCGAGCGTGTGCGATCCGGTCCAATCGTGTATGGCCTCGCGCTGTTGGTGGTCGCCAGCGCCACCAACTTCAACGCCTTCCTCATCGGCATGGCGATCAGCGGGCTCGGCTTCGGCGTGTACATGGCAGTGGACCTCGCGCTGGTTGTCGATGTCCTGCCGAACCGAGACACGGCCGCCAAGGATCTCGGCGTGTTCAACATCGCCGGCGCGCTTCCCTTTTCGATCGCGCCGGCGATCCTCGTCATTGGTGGCGGCAGTTACGGCGTTCTCTACATGGTCGCCGGCGCCTGCGCCATCATCGGAGCCCTCGCCATCCTTCCCGTGAAGGGTGTCCGCTAGCCACATATCCGGACGTGACCGCTCCGGTCGCTACCGGTCGGACGAGATCCAGCCAGCGATCTGTGCGCGTGACTTGAAGCCGAGCTTGTCCAGGATGTGGCCGACGTGCGTGGCCACCGTGCGTTCGGAGATGAACAGGCGGGCTGCGACCTGCTTGTTGCTCAGACCATCGGCCACCAGTCGGGCGACCTCGGCCTCCCGTTTCGCGAGAGGTTCAGTGTCGCCAATAAGTGGGGCGAGCCGAGCGGGATCGGATTCACCGAGCGCAAGCCGCACCGCCGCTCGGCGGCTGAGCCGCGAGCCCGCCTCAAACTCGGCCTCGAACTTCGCCTGTCCCAGCCCTCGGCGAGCCCACTCTTTTGCCTCGGCGAGCCGCGGAGCATGTGGTCCGATATTTCCGACGCCGGCGCCGGCACCAAGGGTCTCGGCCGCGCCAAGGAGCTGGGCCGCGAGTCGCGCCTGACGGGAGCTCGCCGCATGCCAGCCGAATCCCGACAGCAACAAGTACTGGGCGAAGCGATCTTCGATCTGCCGCGCGACTCGCAGCGCTTCGCCCATCTGCGCCTTCGCCCCATCCAGGTCGCCACTCAGCATGGCTACCGTGCCGAGGTTGCGGAGCATCGATCCCAGCAGAAACAGATCGCCTGCCTCACGGCTGAGGCGCGCGCCCTTCGACGAAACGGCTTTGGCGGTCTCCAGGTCGGCCCCGAAGAACGCGTGAACGGCCTGTGCCTGGATGAGCTCGATCGTCGCGACGTGGTCACCAAGATCGGTGGCCACCGCCTCGGCCTCCTCCAGGAAGCGCATCGCGCGTGCGATATCGCCGATCATGTGCTCCACGCTTGCCGCCATCGCCAATGATTCGGCCAGTTGCTGCAGCAGCCCCGTCGCTCGAGCGACTTCGACCGCGCGCGCCAGCCACGGTCTGGCGGCCGCGGGGTCGGCTTGGAGCACGCTCAGCCAACCTCGAAGGTGGCAGGCGCTGGCCTGGGTTTCCGGCGACGCCTCGCCGGTCGCCAGTAACTGGTCCAGCCAGCGCACGCTTTCCGTCGTGCCGTGCGTGATCCAGTAGTAGCGCAATGACGCCGCTATATCGAGTCCGCCAGCAGAGTCCCCACGAGCGACGCAGTCCTGCAGCACGGCACGAATGTTGTCGATCTCCAGCTCGGCCCACGACAGCCATTGAGGAAGGCGATACCGCGCCCCAGTCGCGGCTGACAGACAGGTGGTTCGGTAGTAGTTGAGGCATCGCGCTGCGAGAAGGCCTTCCTCATCTGCCTCCCGGGACTTCAACGCAGCGTATTCGCGCATGGTCTCGTGGAGCCGGTAGCAAGCGATGCCGTCAACATCCTCCTTGGCTACCAGCGACTTATCGAGCAGCGACGACAGGATGTCCAGGATCTGGCTGGCCGGAATTTCGTCGAATGCGCAGACTGGCGCGACATCCTCCAGAGTGAAACGGCCGGCGAATACGCCCAGGCGCCTGAGTACGGTTTGCTCGAACGCCGTCAACAGGTCGTAGCTCCAGTCGATCGTGCTTCGAAGCGTTTGATGGCGCGGAAGGGCGACCCGAGCTCCTCCAGTCAGGAGAGCGAACCGGTCACTCAGGCGATCGAGGATCTGCTCAACGCCCAGAGCGCGGGTCCGGACCGCAGCCAGCTCGATCGCTAGCGGCAGACCGTCAAGCCGCCGACACAAGCGGACGACCGCTGCCTGGTTCGCGGCACTCAGCTCGAAATTGCTCGCCGCCGCCGCCCGCTCGGCAAACAGAATGACCGCCTCGTTCTGCTGAACGTGGGCGACGGACTTCAGGCCGTCTGCAGAAGGGAGATCCAGCGGCGGGACCGGTACGACCTGCTCACCCGGCACCTCCAGTGGCTCACGGCTGGTGGCGATCACCCGTAGGTTCGGCGCCGCGCGGAGCAGTTCGGTGACGACCTGCGCAGCCGAGTCGACGACGTGCTCGCAGTTATCCAACAGGAGCAACACCTGCCGCGCCTCCAAGTGGGCGGCCAGGATCTGGAGCGGACTCATCGTCGCTTGGTCTCGGAGGTCAAGGGCTGCGAGGACCGCGTCGGTCACGAGCGACCCGTCGCGGATTTCAGCCAGCTCGACGAGCCAGGCACCGGCGGGGAATCCACGTTCAAGGTCGGCCGCCGCCCGGAGCGCGAGTCGCGTCTTACCGACACCCCCCGGCCCGACGAGAGTCACGAGGCGCGTCGTGATGAGCTTCCTTCTTATCTCGGCGAGTTCACGACGGCGGCCGACGAAGCTCGTCGTCTCGGCGGGGAGATTGCCTGATTGGTGGCGCGGCCTGGCCATGCGAATACACGGTACTGGGCCGACTACGTATCCAATCCGCAATCCTGACGATTCGGCGGCAAGGCGTTCTGACGCAACCTGAGAGCCATGTCAGATGTTGAACTCGCGAGCCGCCGGGTGGAAGTCACATTCGTACATCGCCCTCCAGCGCGACAGGTCGCAGCAACGCTGGGAGTTAGCGCCGTAGCGGTCGACGGATGCCGTCTGTGCTGCCTAATTCGAGGCAGCTTTCAGCCGCTCCTGGAGGCGCTGCGCGGCTACGAGGTGATCGATTTCACGTCAATTCCGACGCTCGAGGGAGGTGGTTGATGACTGGAAATTGAGTCTCTTCGGGTCGTCCTGACCAGTTCGACGCACCGACCATCGCACCTCGACAAGTGCTCACCAATTTGCGCAAGGAGAATGACAATGACTATTACCCCGATCACCCTCTTCCGAGCGGCGGCCGCTGCCGCCGCCACAGCAGGTCTGATCTTCATCGGCGTCCAGTTCAATCATCCCCACCTGGACGCCACGTCCATCACTACGACCGACGTTGTAGTGCGCAACTCACTGAAGATGCTCATGGCTGCCCTGGCCCTGGCCGGCATCACGGGCATCTATCTGCGCCAGGTCACGAAGATCGGGTCGCTCGGCCTGCTGGGGTACGTTCTGTTCGCCGCCGGCTATCTCAGCATGCTGGGAACGGAATTCGTCGCCGCGCTGGTCCTCCCCTCCATCGCCCAGACCTCACCCGACTTCGTCAACGACGTGATCGCGATGGCCACGAATCAGCCAGTGACTGGCGACATCGGGTTGATGAGGATCGCCATCCTCTTCAACGGCATCACCTATGTCGGTGGCGGCGTCATCTTCGCAATCGCACTCTTTCGCGCCAACGTCCTCGCCCGGTGGGCGGCGGCAGTCCTCACGGTTGGCACCTTTGCCACCATCGCAGCCGGCCTCGTGCCGCAGTACGAAAGGCTGTTCGCTCTTCCCACGGGCCTCGCGCTCGTCGGCCTCGGCTACTCCCTCTGGCGCGAGCTGGGTACGACACCCGCCGCTCGGCCGGTCGTCACTCCTTCCGCCTCGGTGCTCGATGCGGTCGCTGCCCGGTGACCGTCCAAACGGCAGGGCGCCCCACCCGGTCGACTCGGTCGACCGGGTGGGTGCCGTTCGCGCTCGTCGCCGTCGTTGTGATCCCAGCCATCGCCGGCTTTCTGCGCCTTGTCGAGCTGGCCGGTGGTCCGCAGCTGCTACCCGCTAACCCGCGCATCACCGATTCGCCACTGCCCGTGATCGTCCACATCGTCTGCGCTGTGGCGTACGCCACCCTCGGCGCCTTCCAGTTCTCCGACGGGCTGCGGCGCCGCTGGCCCAGCTGGCACCGGATGGCCGGTCGAGTCTTGGTCTTGCTCGGCTTGGCCGTTGCGTTCTCCGCGCTATGGATGACGGCGTTCTACTCGCACGTGCCAGGCGGCGTGTTGGCCTACGCGTTTCGGCTGGCGTTCGGGTCGGGCATGGCTGCCAGCATCGTCCTCGGGTTCAATGCGATCCGCCGCGGCGACGTTGCCCACCACCGGGCCTGGATGGCACGCGCCTACGCGCTGGCACTCGGTGCCGGCACCCAAGCGTTCACCCTAGGCATTGGGAACGCTGTCTTCGGCACGAGCGAACTGAGCACTGCCCTCGGCCTGGGCGCGGGCTGGGTCATCAATGTCGTGGTCGTTGAGTACGTCATCCGCCGGCGCATCATCAATCGCCCACCAGGCCGGGCGGGAACGAAGGCGATGGCCTCACGGCGCGATCTGGTCAGCGGGCAGTAGGGCGCTTCGCGTGCGTCATAGAGGCCACTAAGTTGTTAGCGCAATCCCGGAGGAGGTGATCGTTATGGAAACTGAGCTCGAGAGCAAGGCGTGGTTCGTCGTGCTACTCGTGCTGGGAATTTTCAACTTCCGGATCGTCGGGATGATCGCCCAGTGGTGCTGCACATCGTTGGCGCTGCCACGTTCATCGTGCTTGGTTCGTTCCAGTCCGTGCCGAGCATCCGCCGCCGGAAGCCTGCGTGGCACCGTCGGGCCGGCCGGTTCGTGGTCGCAGCCTGGATTTGTCGCGGCGCTCTCGGGACTCTGGATGACGCAGTTCTACGCGCTCCCCGAACACGATGGCATTCGCCTATACGGCTTCCGGCTGCTGTTCGTTCGCTCATGGCTGGTCGGTAGCTGAGCCTGTGACTCCGATCGCATACATCGCCTTCGCTATGGCTGGTCGCCTGCGGCGTCGCTCTGCCGGTGACGTGAGACTGTCCTCGATCCTGCGGATCGAGCGGCCACAGTGAAGGCAATCGTTCGCTCCCACCGCGCCAGGACAGCGTCCACCGCCGCGGCGCCCTCCGGGCTGCATAGCGGCGCCCGTGCGGGTCGTGTCGATGATGGACACGGCGAGTATTTTTCAGCGGCTCACCGGGAGGTCTAAGTGACGAGGATCCTCTACAAAACGGCACGCGTGCCTGCCATCTCGCGGGACATGAGCGGCATGGGCGCTCCCGCGCAACAGGGTGTCGCATGGTTCGAGTTGGTCTTGCACGAAGGTCCGCCGAACGACAACACCTGGGAGGGTGGCGGTCAGACGATCGTCTACTGGCGAGACCAGTTCGCACGCAAGAAAGATCCGTATCCGTGGACTATCGAGGCTTCAGGCATGGAAGGTGTTGCGCCAGCCATCATGCCCGACAGAGCCCTAGAGGGATTGCCCGACGATGCGCGGATCTCTTTTTTGTGGACTTTCGTCCCGGCCGAGCTCGCCGGAAAGAACAGCGTCGACGTCTGAGTAGCCGCAGCCCCGCCGCATAGCAGAAAGCGATCGGGGTTCGTCCGAAGCCCCGTGACATTGAGCATCAGCGCGCCAGGGCCGCGTCTATCGCCGTGGCGGCTTCGCGCTGCATCGTCGGCGTGACGTGCGAGTACGTGTCCAAGGTGATCGCGATCGTCGAATGGCCGAGCATCTCCGACACGATCTTCGGGTGGACGCAGCGCCCCAGTAGCAGCGTCGCCGCCGTGTGGCGCAGGTCGTGGAACCGGATCCGCGGCACCCCGGCGCGGGCGCATAGCGCGCGGAACGACCCGAGCACATGCGACGCGTGGAGCGGGCGACCGGCGTGCGTGGCGAACACCACGTCGTCGTCGACCCATTCGGACCCGGCGGCGAGCCGGTCCTGGAGTTGGACCGCACGGTGGCGGCGCAGCGCCGCGATCGCGATATCGGTCAGGGACACGCGTCGGCGTGAATGCGCCGTCTTCGGTTCGGCGTAGATCAGGCCACCAGCGACACGTTGCAGCGACGCGCGGACCGCGATCGCACGGCCAATCGAGATCCGACTTCGCGCCAGCGCAGCCCGAGTAATTCGCCCTGGCGCATGCCGGTCGTCAACGCGACGGCGTACAGGGCCTCTAGTCGATCGCCCGCGGCCGCATCGAGGACCGCGCGGACGTCATCGGGCGCGAGGGTTCGCATCGTGCGTCGCGTCGCGCGCGGCGGGTCGACGAGGGCGGTGGACGTTGCGCGCGACGAATCCCCAACGTTCGGCCTGCCCCAATGCGCGATGCAGGACCGCGTACGCGGGACCATGTCCCGCCTCACTCGTTTCTTTGCGAAATTCTGAGGGTGGCGTTTGAGACACGTCCGCGGTCCATCAAATCCGCGAAATCTTGGAGGAGGCGACCATGAGTGCCGAACGCGTGCGACCGTCCCCCCACGGGGCGGCGTTCTCCTTGCGAGGAGTTCAAGACCGCCCGCGAGGCAACGTTACCGCCAGAGCATGATGTGAAACTGCGGAACTGCCGTTCCCGGACTGGCGACGTCCTCGGCCCGCAGCGCAACCCACACGAGCGCACCCGGATATGCGGCCGGCCGACCGGCAAGAGTCTCCGCGTAGATCACCACCATCTCGTGCGTCTTGAGGTCGTACGCGCCGATGGTGCCGGTCCCGCCGCCCTGCCAGACCACGTATCGGTCGTTGATGGACGGACCCCAAGCGCCTCGGGGTCCTTCGGCGACGATCTCGGTCGTCGTGCCCTTCTGCCGGTCGATGAGCACGACGCCCGCGGGATCAAGGACGTTCCTGCCACCCTTCTTTGCGGCGATGAGGCCTCCGTAGTTCGCGGCCTCAGCAACGTCGACCGCTGTGGTCACCACGGCAGCCGCCACTCCCCCAGGGAGTCGCAGCGCGAGCAGACGAGGGTGCTCGTCGCCTTCCCCGAAGATCAGCTCACCGTCGGTGATTGTCGGGAAGGAGAGTGCCATGTCGCTCGTGTACAGATCGCTCCGTTGGCCGGTCTTGGTGTCGAAGCCCTTGAGCGTCCACGTCGGCCCGGAGCGGGGTCCCGCGACCTCTGTCCACGCGATGAAGTTTCCGTCGGTAGCGACCATCGGGATGGCGTGGGCACGCTGCTGCTGTTGATCCGTCGGTGCCTCGTACTCGGCCGTTGCGAGCACGACATCTTTGCCCGGGGCGACGGCCCGGACCCGGTACACGATGGGACCCTTCTGGTAGATCTCGACGAAGGCCACCCAGTCACCTGCGGCCACGGGCGCGATGATGCTCCCCGCGCGATCGGCCGCCGTTGCCACCACGCTTTCGGTTCCAGATGCCAGGTCACGGTCAATCAGCTCCGGTGAGGAGCTCAAATCACCGGCCGGACCGCCCCCGAAGATCAGGTGGCCCTGGTTGTAGGTGAAGTCGAGGAAGTGGTGTTGGGTATCGAAAACGAGAAGGCGCGGCGGTGCCGTCGGCGTAGCAGTGACGATCGGCGAGAGCGAGGGGACCGTGGAAGCGGTTGGCGCACATGCTCCCGCGATTACGACTGCTAGAAGACCAATACAAAATCTCATGCTCTGATGCTCTGTCACACGAATGACGTGGTCGACTGACTTGCCGGCAAGCAACTCATATCCGCATGTCAAGCCGACCCTTGGTGAGCGTGAGACCGGTCCACCCTCACAGACTCGACCTTCGCGGTCGGTTTGACGTTACGAAATCGTCATGCCCCCGCAGTCATCGGTTTGCGAACTCTCCAGCTGCTCGGATGAGGCACCTAATTCGTAGTCAGGTGCCGCCCGAAGGCTGATTGCCGTGCATGCTCAGCTCAGGCGTCGCGAGCCCTAGGAAGTCGGTGGCGTGGAAACCTTTCGGTGCACCGACACTTGATAGTCCCCTTCGGGGTTCCACGGATCGCGGTCCCAGGTCGACCACCGCTCGCCGAATGACAGCCCCGCGTGGA
>JALYSZ010000321.1 GCA_030854525.1 Chloroflexota bacterium
CATCTACGCGAACGCATACACGCCGCGCCGCGGCGTCGTGCTCGATCCCCTTGCGCATCCCTGGTCCGCGGCCGATGCCGCGGAGCGCGCCGATCGACGGGGCGTCGCGAAATCGCGCGAGCCGCTCGGCGAGTGGGCTCGCCGCGCGATCGCGCTCGCGCCCGCAGGCGACGAGATCCTCGGGGCGCTGGACCGGATTGGCGAGAGCGCGCTTGTCGGCACGCCGCACCGCGACGCGATGCGCGAGCTCTACGGCTCGACGTGCGCGACCTGCCGCGGACCGGTTGTCGTCGAGGCCTTCCTCTGGGAGCGCGACGCGCCGGTACCGACGAAGAAGGCCTTCCGCTGCGGGATCTGCGCCCGCGAAGGGCGCGCGCTTCTTATCGAGGCGACGAACGAGGCCGACGAGCAATCGAGCCAACGCCTCGAGCAGCGCGGCATGGCGTACTGGCAATTCGTCGAGCGGTTCGGGCCTGATCCGAACGCCCAGGCGCTCGGCGAGAGCACGGCCGCCCTGTACACGCCGCGCAATCTCACCGCGCTCATGGCGACCCTGCGCGCGGTCGAGACCGCCGTCCCCGCCTCGCCCATTCGCGACGTACTCCTTTTGTGCGTGCTCGAGGTGCTCATCTCGGGCAGCCGCCTGAACACGCTCTCCGGGCGCGGCGCGCCACTTCGTGTGGAGAAGGGTCGCGCGCGCCGGTCTCATGCCTCGCAGTCGCGCGAGATCAACGTCTGGCTCGAGTTCGACCGAACCGTGCGCGAGCTCGCCGCGTGGCTCGCGCAGCACCCGTCACCGGCCCGGCCACGGTCCGCCACCCTCGTGCTGGACACGGGCGATGCCGATCTCGTCCTGTGCCAGGCGCCGGTTGAGGACCTCCTCGGCGGGTGGAGCGTGGTCGCCGCGGTCGCGCTCCTCGGGATCCGCGGGACGAAGGCGAGCGACGCCGGCGAAGGCCGCGTCGTCGGGCGCGAGCGTTTGCTGCGGACGATGCGCGCCGCGCTCATCGACAGTCATCGCGGATCGCGTCCCGAGGCGCCGGCCGTCGTGTACGTGCCTCACGCGGACCTGACGAGCATCGCAGCGGTCGCGCTGGCTGGCGCCGCCGCGGGATACCGCCTGCGCGGGATCACCTACCAGAGAGACGCCCTAACGACCGGAGCGGCGAGCGGCTCGGGCGCCGCCGCGGTCTGCGATTTCGATCGCGATGTCCCACTCCTTCGCGATCAGGGTGGGGCCGATGCCGCCGCGATCGAGGACGCGATCCGGGCGGGCGTGCGCGAGGTCATCCGCTCGCGCGGAGAGCCCGTGGCGACAGACCGCGCCGCGGTGGCGGCGCTCGAGTCGCTCGCCGGCCGCAAGCTTCTCGCGCCTCTGACCCTCGCGCGAGCCGGGGGCGTCTCGGAGCTCGAGGTGTTCGTCGACCACTTCCGTTCCGCGCTCGCCGACGCTGCGCGCTCGGGCATCGTGAAGATCGAGCTCGACGGCGCGGCGGCCGAGCACGCGCACGACACGACGGTCTACTCGCTCGCCGAACCGATCGACACGACTCCGCTCGACGACCGCCTGGAATGGGGGGTGTGGGGACTCCTCTCCGCCTCGCGCGATGTCGAGACCCGCACGCTGCTGCGCCGCGCGTATGGGCTCTTCCGCGACGTTGAGACGCCGGACCGCGAGCTTGTCGAGCGCTGCATCGCTGCGTATGGACATCAGGGCGATGACGGGAGGTGGCGCCTTCGGGACGAGGACGCCCTGGTGCGCCGGCAGGCGGACCAGACCCTTCTCGCGGTCCAGCTAGTCGACGCGGGCCATCGCCTCGGCTTCAGAGTGCACGTGGGCCGCGACCTCGACCGACGCGCTCTGCCCGAAGCTCACCTGCACCGCGGCGCGGCTCTTGGGGATCTGATGACCGACACGGAGCGCACGTCCGACATCTCGCGCGTGTCCGGCATCCGTTCCGACGCGCTCGAATACTTCGACTGTGTCTGGTACGACAAGGGGCGGATGGTCTTCCTCTGGCAGCTTGAGTGGACGGCGCGCCTCCACCGGAGCGTCATCGCCCTCGGCGACGCCGTTCCGGACGAGGATCGGGTCTTCCGTTTCTTCGCCATAGCCGACGAGAGGCGGGGCCTGGCCGAGTTCAAGCTGCGGCGCGCCGCCGCCACGGCCGAGGTCGTTCGGCGGAGGGGCTGGCGCTTCGTAAAGTGGGGGCCGCTACGATCGTGGGCGACGCAGCCGGATGTGGCGCTGGACTTGCTCGAGCAGGTCCTGGGGCTATCGCCGGCAGTGGAACAAACAGGCCAGCAGCTGGCGTTTAAGTGGTAACAGGAGGCGTAGCCATGTCCAAGCCACAGGTAGTCAGCGACCAGAACTTCGAGACGGAGGTCATCAAATCGGACACTCCCGTTCTTGTGGATTTCTGGGCGGCCTGGTGCGGCCCCTGTCGCATGGTCGCTCCCGTTCTTGAGGAGATCGCGACCGAGCAGGGCGAGAAAGTGAAGATCGCCAAGCTCGACGTCGACGCCAATCCGATCACAGCCGGGCGGTTCGGCGTCCGCTCGATCCCCACGATGATCCTGTTCAAGAACGGCCGAGAGGCGCAGCGCGTCGTCGGCTACATGCCGAAGGAAAAACTGCTCCAGCAGATCCAGCCCCACATCACGGTCACCCCCGCGGCCTAACCGCGCGACCTGCGCGATGAGCATCGTCCTCCGACCGCCGGCGTCGCTGTTCCACGCCGAAGGCGGCTGGTTCAGAGCCAACTGGCACTTCACCTTCGACCAGTATTGGGACGAAGCGAACATGGGGATCGGAGATCTCCGCGTCTTCAACGACGATCGGCTCGTGCCCGGAGCGGCGTGGCCGATGCATCCGCACCGGGATATCGAGGGCATCACGTACGTCGCCGAAGGTACGTTCGAGCACGCCGATTCGCGCGGCAACGGCGGCATTCTTCACCCGGGTGCCGTCCAGCGCGCGACGCTCGGATCGGGGATGCAGCACTCGGAGCGGAACGGCTCCAAGACTGAGCCCATGCGCTTCATCCAGATGTGGATCATGCCCTCGCGGCGCGGGCTCGAGCCGAGCATCGAGCAGCGCGAGTTCAAGGCCGACGCGCGGCGGAATGTCCTCAAGCCGGTGCTCGTACCCGCGCAGGGTTTCGGTGGCGACGGAGCGCCCCGAGCTGACGAGGCCGTCACGGTTCACCAGGACGCGGCGGTGTACGCCGGTCTGCTGGACGCGAACAAGAAGGTTCGGCATGAGTTCCGTCCTGGCTTCGCCGGCTACCTCTTCGTGGTCCACGGCTCTCTGGTCCGTCCGGAGCTCGACGAAGGGGGAGCGGCCAAGATCCTGGAGGAAGCCGCCCTCGAGCTGGAGGCTGGCCCCGAAGGAGCCGAAGTCCTTCTCGTGGAGACACGCATCGGCTAGCTCGCGCTTGACCGGA
>JALYSZ010000344.1 GCA_030854525.1 Chloroflexota bacterium
ACCATCACGTCGTCCGCGAACGAGCCGTCGGTGAATGCCGCCGTGGCGAGGAGATGGTTCCGGTCGTGGTCGCGCCGGAGCAGCGCCGCGGCGCCTCCGGCGCCGAAGTTGAACATGAAGCGCGACCGCGCATTCGAATAGTCGATGATGTCGTGCTCGCGCGAGCCGCCCACGAGGAGGACCTGGTCGATGTCATCGTCGGCCGTGATGAGCCCCGCTCCGACCTGTAGCGCGATCGGCGCTCCCGCGGACGAGCACTGGACGTCGAACGCGCGGGCTCCGGCGACGCGCTCGCCGAGCAACACCTGCACTTTGGGGGCGGTCGTCCAGACCGCGAAGTCGCGATGGGGGCTTCCCATATAGATCACCGCGCCGATCGGACCGTCGTTCCGAGCGAGGATCGGCGCGGCGGCTTTCGCCGCGAGATCGGAAACGTGCTCGTCGGGCGCCGCGATGTGCTTTCCGGTAAGACCGAACTTGTCCCGCACGACCTCCACCGGGATCCCGGCGAGTCGCCCGATCTCCTCCGCGGTCTGCACGCACTGCGGCGAGTAGGCGCCGACGTCGACGATGCCGACCGTCGTCATTTGCGTCCCTTCGCGGGACGAAGCGCTCGCTCCAGGATCGTGCGCAGCGATCGGCGTTGTGTGGCCGCGGGGACCTTCTGGTCCCAGAGAACCCAGCGCATTCCGAGCGCCTCGGCCATGCCCATCAGCGAGTACGCGGTCGTGACCGGATCGAGATCCGGGGCGATCTGTCCCTTCGCCTGCGCGTCGCGCAATCCGCGCACGTATCCGCGCGCGAGCGTCTCGTAATGCCACTGGTAGAGATCTGGTGCGACCGCCTGCGCTTGCGCCATCGTCAGGTAGAGGTTCCGGTGCCGCTCGACGAAGCGGAAGAACGTCTCGAAGCCCGCGACCTCTTGGTCCACGCGGTCGTCGATCTCCGCGACAGCGGTCTGAATCTCTTTCCGGAGCCGGTGGTTCAGCGTGCGGACGAGGTCCGCGAAGACGGCGTGCTTGTCAGGGAAGTAGAGGTAGAAGGTGCCGAGCGCGACCTCGGCGCGCTGCGTGATCTCCGCGATCCCGGCTTGGTGGTAGCCGCGCCCGCCAAAGACCTGCTCCGCCGCGTCGAGGATGCGCTGCCGCGTTCGCTGACCACGGGCGGTGACCGGCAGCGGACGTGTCGCGACGGCGGCAGAAGCTCGAGCCATCGTCCCTCCCCAGGGCTGCAAACCTGAAAACTGATTCAGGTCTCAGGTTAGGACTCTAAGGCCGCCGGGGGGAGGCTGTCCAGCGGGATGAGTTCACATGCCGGAGTCTTCCGGCTCTTCCTCCCACCCCTCGTCCGATTGCAGTTCGTTTTCGTATATCTCGGGCTCGAGGCCCATCGACTCGATCACGGCGACAAGCCCGTTGCGCTGCTCCGGCGGTGTCGTGCGGATCCACCCGCGGATGACGTCGTCGACGCTGACGCTCGCGGCGGCGCGTTCGCTCGCGACCGATTCAGCCTCGTCGTGCGCGGCGGCCTTCGCGAGCTCGCGGATCGTGTCCGGCACCATGCGGCAGAGAGTCGCCAGGACGCCCTCCGCGGTCTCATCCCATTCCATCAGGCGATCGCGTCGATCCCGGTCGCGAACCGGCCGATGATCAGCTTCTGGATCTGGGTCGTGCCCTCGTAGAGTCGGTTGACGCGCGCGTCGCGCCAGTAGCGCTCCACGGGGAACTCGTCGGAGAACCCGTACCCCCCGTGGATCTGGATCGCGTTGTCCGCGGCGCGCTGCGCGGCCTCAGACGCGTAAAGCTTGGCGATGCTCGTCTCACGCGTGTTCGGCCTTCCCTTGTCCTTGAGATCGCCGGCGCGCCAGACGAGGAGCCGCGCGGCCTCGGTCTCGACGACCATGTCGGCGATCATTTCCTGCACGAGCTGATGCCCCGCGATCGGCTTCCCGAACGCCCTGCGCGTGGTCGCGTACTGGACCGACGCGTCGATGCAGGCTTGGGCCACGCCGACGGCGCCCGCCGCGACCGAGTACCGGCCTGAGTCGAGCGCGCTCATCGCGACCTTGAAGCCTTCGCCGACTTCGCCCAGTCGATTCGCGTCTGGCACGCGAACGTCGTCGAGGATGAGCTCGCTCGAATCCGACGAGCGGAGGCCGAGCTTTCCGTGTAGCGCCTGGCTGCCGTAAGGCTGGCGGTCGCGCTCGAGCACAAAGGCGGTGATGCCCTTGGCTTCCTTCGACGGATCGCATTGGGCGAAGACGATCGCGAGCTTGGACACCGAGCCATTGGAGATCCACATCTTGCGGCCGCGGATCGTCCACGAGTCGCCCTCGCGCTTCGCGCTCGTGCGGATCTTCGTCGCGTCGCTGCCGACCTCCGGTTCGGTGAGACCGAAGCAGCCGATGACCTCGCCTTTGCAGAGGGACGGGAGCCAGCGCTGCTTCTGCTCCTCCGTGCCGAACTTCAGGATGGTCATCTCGACGAGCGAGATCTGCACCGAAAGCGTCGTGCGCACCGACGAATCGGCGCGTCCGACCTCTTCGGTCACGAGGGCGTGCGAAACGAAGTCGAGGCCGATGCCGCCGTACTTCTCCGGCACGGGTCCGCCGAGCAAACCGAGCGGGGCCATCTTTCGCAGCACGTCCTCCGGAAAGATCTCGCCGCGATCCCGCTCCCGCGCTCCCGGCGCGATCTCCTTGTCCGCGAAGTCCTTCGCGAGCTTGCGGATGGATTGCTGCTCGGAGGTGAGGTCGAAGTCCAAGGGAGTCTTAGGCGGAGCTGCGCTGCGCGGAGCGCTCGCGGATCGCGAGCAGCGCGTCGACCTCGCCGACGTGGGCAAAGCACCCCTGGAGGATGCCGGTCGCTCGGCGGACCACCCTCGCGGCGGCCTCGTCATCCGGAAGTGCCCGGAGCCGCTGTGCGAGCGGGCCGATCACCGAGTCGAGATACCGCACGAGCTCCGTCGCGTTGAGACGCGGGACAGCGAGCACCTCCTGGAACGTGTACCCGGTCAATGCGCCGAGCCCGTCGTCGCCGATGCCGCGCGGGTCGTAGCTGGTCCGTTGGGCCCAACCATCGGTGAACCATCGCTCCGTCGATGGCTGCGTTCCGCTGAGGATGCGCGTGAGCACGTCGATCCACCGGGAGATGTGCCAGACGGTCTCGCGGACGTTGTTGCCGCGATCGTCGGCGCGCCACTCGAGGGCGTCCTCCTCCAGGCTTTTGAGCTGCTCGCGAACGCGAGCGCCAACATCCTCGAACCACTTCGCCACGAGCTCGGTGTCGCGCATGTCGCGAGTTTAGACTCGCTCGTCCGTGATCCTCTTGCTGATCCAGACGGTGCTCTTCCTCGTCGTCGTGGGACTCCTTGTCGGCGCCCTCCTCGTCGATCGTTCAGGGGTTCGCGGCCACGACTACCTGCTGTTCGAGGGGCGGGCCGTTCTCTCGCAGCGGCTCACGCTGGCCGCGTTCGGGCTGGTGATCATCGAATTTCTAATCGGAACGCCACTACTCGGTGCGGTCCTGGCGGTCATCGCGATCCTCTGGACGCTCTGGTGGCTTCCCGCCGAGCACCGGCGCTTCGACGTCAACGTGCAGTCAGTCTTCGAGGCCCCGCCCGAGGCGGTCGCGGCCGTGATGTTTGACATCTCGCAGCAACCGAGGTGGATGGACTCGATCGTGCGCACCGTGCTCGAGACGCCGGGCCTCCTTCGGAAAGGAAGCGTCATCCGTCAGACTCTTCGCGTCTCCGGGCAAGACCTCATCGCGAAGCTGGTGGTGATCGAGCTCGTCCCGTACGAACGGCTTGTGCTCCAGGTCATCGTCCGGCACGCGGAGCTTTTCGACCACTTCGAGGTCCAGCCCGACCCTCGCGGCTCGATCGTGACGTACTCAGGACGGCATCAGCTCTCGCGGTTGAACGCCGTGCTCACCGGTTGGCGTCTTCCCGCTCTTCGCAGGAGCTTCGCCGCGAGGCGCACCGCCAACCTCGAGCGGCTGCGCACGATCGTCCGCCCTGCGCCGCTCGCGCGCCGCGCGTAAAGAAACAGCCCGCGGGTCTCCCCGCGGGCTGTCCGAAACTACGTCAGTAAGTTAGTCGCGCTCGTTGCCGTGTCCGTTGCCGGACTTCGCTTTGCCCTTGCCGTTGTTCTGCGACTTGGTGGAAGCCTTTTCCTTAGCCGGGTCGGTCGCCTTTTCCTTGGCCTTGTCCGCCTTCTTGGCGTCCTGACGGTCTTCCTTGGCCTTCTCACGGTCGGTTTTGGCCTTCTCGACTTCCTTCTTGACCTTGGCGACGTCGGTCGCGCTCGTGGTCTTCGCCTCGGCGGCAGTTGTCATATCCGTGACCGCCTTGCTGGCCTCATCGACGACGGCCTGCATGTCGAGGATCGCCTGATCGACGATGTCCTTGACCCTCGAGTCCAGCTCGCTCGTGTCGGCCGACTCCGCGCTTCCGGTCGTTACGGCGGGAGCCGTCGCGTCCGTAGGAGCCGGCGCGCTGGTCGAGTCGTCGTCATCTTCCTCGTCCTTGCACGCCGTGCCGAGCTCGATGGCGGCGCGAATGTCTTCGCGAGCCTTCGACAAGATGTCTTTGAGCTCCCGCTTCGCGTTCGCGACGAGCTCACGAGCGTCGTTCTTCAGGGCTGGAGCTGCGTCCTCCGAGTCCTTCTCGTGGTCTTTCTTGTGCTGGAGCGCGCGTACGTCGCTCGCCAGGCTCCGCAGGTCGCTGTTGAAGTCCTTCCACTCGTGGTGGAGGAGGTGGACCGCGGCGTTGCGGGCGTGCGCGTCCGAGCTGCAGTCGTGCGATTCATCGCCGAGTGGCGCCGCGTTCGCGCTGCCCGCGAAGGTGGTTGCGCAAAGAGAAAGGATGAGTGCGCCGGCCGCCAGAGCACGCGTGGTGCGGCTAGGGATTGTTGTGCGGAACATATGCACCTCCTGTGCATAGGTCGCTAACGGGCCGGGCCGCTGGCGGTTAGTCCCCGATCGTCGGGGGTACTGCGGTACTCCCCCGGATGGGGGACTTGCCGCGCGGATTAGTAGACTTCGCGCCCATATATGGAGAAGCGTCCAGTTGACCTCGGAACACGCGACGGGACGCTCGTCTTCGCCGTGCTATTGCTCGGCATCTTCGCGATCAGCGCGTCAGTCCTCATCGTGATCCTCGTCGTGACCGCCGGGACCGGGGTCACACACTAGAGAGGAATCTCTAGCTTCCACGGACCCAAGAGCTTCACTACGGGTCCTCGAAGCTTGACTGCCGTCGCGGCTCCGGACGGGTCCGGCGCCTCGAACATCGCCGGCTTCCCCACCCTCTTACTCATCCACCCGCCGATGTCCGGTGCACCATCGACGCCGGGCAGCGAAAAGTACAGGAGCTGCTTCGGCGCGTCAGGGTCTTTCGGTCTGATCTCGACGCGCACCCGCGGGCCGCGATAGTCGGGCCCACCCTCGCGAACCTGCACACCCTCGTCACCGCTCGTGTGCGAGGTCGACACCGTCGCGTCGCACCCGAGGAATCGCACGTCGGTGTCGCCTGGCACCGGAACCGACAAGGTCTCGTCAGTGCGCTGCTGCACGACCACGAACGGAATTTCAACGACCCCCGAACGCACGTCGTCGGGAAGCGCCGGAAAGCTCACGACCTGGCGATTTCGCGGTCCCGGCGTGCTCACGCTCGGCCGCTCGGGGTGTTGATGGCCCTGGTCGTCACGCAGCATGAAGAGCTCGTCCACGAGCCGGCCATGGTGATGCGCGCCGATGCCCTGGACGTAACGCACACGGGACTTCGGTTCGACGCCCGGCTCATCGACGATGTCCGCCTCGATCTCGATCGCGGTGAACTGGCTCGGGCGCGCGACCGCCGTCGCTCGTACCGCCACGCCCTGGTGTTCGTCGGATACGGAGATCCGGCTGGCCGGTGCCCCGGCTACTTCCACCATCGCGATCGGGATCTTCACCGTCCACTCTCCGGCGGGGCCACCGAACGAAAGCTCGACGCTCCGTACATCCGGTTCGAGCCGAACGAGCTTGAGCTGCCAGTCGAAGATGAGCGTGCCGTCGCCACGCCGGTGGACCATGCCGCCGGTGTGCCATCTCGGGTGCGGCTCGACCGGTCGCCCGCGATCGTCGCGCACCGTCGCCGACGCCTTCACGTGGTAGTAGGGCGTGGAGTCAAAGTCGGCGGGAGCGTCAAAACCCAGGACCGTGAAGTGGAGCGTGGTGCAGTCGCGGTCGCACACGAGGTTCGCCGTCAGGGTGAGGCCGTCGCGCTCGATCACGAGGTTGGTCGGCGACTCGAGGATCTGTGCGGAGCGGAACCCGAGTTCCGGGGTGAAGACCAGCCTCTCGTCGGGTTCGGTGCCGATCAAGGTCACCGCTACACCCGCTCGATCACCGCCGCGATCCCCTGGCCGCCGCCGATGCAGAGCGACGCGAGCCCGTAGCGGCCATCGCGCTTGCGGAGTTCGTACGCGAGCGTCAGCGCGAGCCGTGCGCCAGACGCGCCGAGCGGATGCCCGAGGGCGATCGCGCCACCGTTCACGTTGGTCTTCTCGCGATCGAGGCCGAGATCCTTCTCCACCGCGAGATACTGCGTCGCGAAGGCCTCGTTGATCTCGACGAGGTCCATGTCCTTCACTTTGAGGCCGGCGCGCTCGAGCGCCTGACGCGATGACGGCGCGGGGCCGATGCCCATGATGTCCGGGTCAACGCCGCACACGCCGCCCGACACGATGCGCGCGATCGGCGTGAGGCCAGCCTTCTTCGCGGCGTCGGCCGACGCGACCACCACCGCGGCCGCGCCGTCGTTGATGCCCGAGGCGTTGCCGGGTGTGACGGTGCCGGTCTTCTCGAATCTCGCCACGAGCTTGTTCAGGATCTCGAGCGTGGTGTCGGGACGGATGTGCTCGTCCTTGTCGACCGTGACCTCGCCCTTCTTCGTCTTCACGGTGACCGGGACGATCTCCTCGCTGAAGCGGCAGGACTCGCGCGCCTTCGCGGCGAGCATGTGGCTGCGATACGCGAACTCGTCCGCCGCGTCGCGGGTGATTCCGTACTTGCGTCCGAGGTTCTCTGCCGTGTTCGCCATACCGAGGCCGTTATAGGAGTCGACGAGCGCGACCCACAGGTAGTCCTCGAGCTTCTGCTCGCCGAGCGGTAGTCCCCACCGCGCGCCGCGGATCTGGTGCGGGGCCATCGACATGTTCTCGGTGCCGCCCGCGAGGACGAACTCGGCCTGGCCGAGCTGGATCTCCTGCGCGCCGAGAAGGATCGCCTGCAGGCCGGAGCCGCAGAGCCGATTCACGGTGAGCGCCGGCGCTTCCTTCGGCACGCCGGACTTGAGCCCGATGTGCCGGGCGAGGTAGACGGCGTCGCCCGACGTTTGGAGCACGTTGCCGAAGATGACCTGATCGATCTGCTTCGGATCGACCTTCGACTTCTCGAGCGCGCCCTTCGCGGCGATCACACCGAGGTCGGTCGCGGAGGTGTCGCGTAGCGCGCCACCGTACGTCCCGAAGGCCGTGCGCGCGCCGTCGATGATGACGATGTCTTTCATGGATGGCTCCCGAGCGGCGTTACGCCGCATGCATCCATTGTCCCACTAGGCAAACGCGCTCGACTATCCGGCGACAGCCTTCGCGATCACCCCCCCCACCTCGTTTGTGGGCTGAATGCCTGCCTCGACACCCTTGATGCGCCCGCTGCGGAGGCCGTCGCGGATCGCTGCGTCGACCATCTTTGCCGCCTCAGGTTCGCCCACGTGTTCGAGGAGCAATGCGAGCGCGCCGATCGCGGCGATGGGGCTCGCGACGCCCTTGCCCGCGTACTTCGGCGCGCTGCCATGGATCGGCTCGAAGACAGAGACCTTTCCCGGGTTGATGTTCCCCGACGACGCGGTGCCAAGACCGCCGGCGAGCGCAGCGCCCAGGTCGGAAAGAATGTCGCCGAAGAGATTCGTCGTCACGACGACGTCGAACTGCTCGGGCTTGAGGACCATCCACATCGCGGCGGCGTCGACGTACATCGCATCGCGCCGCACGTCGGGGAATTCCCTGCCGACCTCTTCGAAGACGTCGCGCCAGATTTCCTGAATGGGTATCGCGTTCGCTTTGTCCACGAGGGTTACGTGCTTCTGTCCGTTCTTCCGTGCGAGCTCGAACGCGTAGCGGATGATCCGTTCAACACCCGGCCGCGTGAAGCGCATCGCGACGATCGCGACCTCCTGCGGCGTCCCGACGCCCGTTCGCTGTCCCTCCTGCGTGTAGGCGTCCTCGGTGTTCTCGCGGATGATCGTCATGCGGATCTCTTTGGCGCCTTTTCCGCGAAGCGGTGAGAGCCGATCGTCGTAGAGGTCGACGGGCCGCAGATTCACGTACAAGTCGAGCCCTTTGCGCAGGCCGATGATGACGTCACGCTCGATCATTCCGCGGGGCGCGTCGGGATGGCCGATCGCGCCCATGAGCACGGCGTCCTGCGCACGGATGGGACCCATCTTCTCCAGCGTGAGGCGCTCGCCGGTGGCCAGGTAGTGCGCGCCCGACCACGGGAAGCTCGTGCGCTCGGTGCGGAAACCGAAGCGCCGCTCGCACGCGTCCAGCACGCCGAGCGCCGCAGCCGTTACCTCGGGACCGATCCCGTCACCGCTGATGACCCCAATGCGGTAGGTCTTCATTTTGGTTGTGCGATGGTGCCGCAAAGGCGACGAGGCCGCCGTTAGGGGTCGCGGGACATTGACCCTGTGCAGGCCGACCTGTAGCCTCATGTCCACATGGCACTGCACCTCGTTCCGATGCTCGTCGTCGTCCTCCCGATTTGTGGGGCGGACGCGTCGCGTTCGGGGGGCAGCGGCTAGCGCGGATCACGAAAGCGGACTTCCAGGAAGGCCTCCCGAAAGGGAGGTCTTCTTTGTTGACTGGGGAGGACCACGACGAACGGACCGGTCGAGTACCTCGCGATCGCGTTCGCGTCACGGGACGCAGCGACGGTGGCGCGCCTTCGGGTGTCGGTCGCCGAGCTCGTCCCCGACGCGCGGGTGGTGCGCTCGCGTACCGGCGTTGTCGCCGCGTTGCGCGAGCTCGCAGGGTCGATCGACGCGCGTGCCAACGCTGAGGCGCTCCGCTCGCGTGTCGCGCGGGCGAACGACGACGCTGCTCTCTCGGCGGGTGTCGGCGGTCCCAAGCGCGGGACGGCCGGCGCGCACCTCGCGCTCCTCCAGGCGGAGCAGGCCGTCGTGCTCGGCCGCGCGTTGCGCGGGGACGGCGGCGTCACGATGTTCGAGGACCTGGGCCCGTACTGCTTTGTCCTTGGCCGACCGGAGAGCGACATCCGCGAGTTCGCCGATCGGATCCTCGGCCCGCTCGCCGACGGCGAGCAGCACGCCGACCTCGTGCGCACCCTCGACGCGTACCTGCGCCTTCACGGCAGCCTGAACGCCGTCGCGCGCGATCTGTACCTGCACCGCAACACGGTGCGGCAACGACTGCGCCGCATCACGAAGCTCACCGGAGCGGATCTGAAGAACGCGGACTCGCGGCTCGCCCTGCAGCTGGCTCTTCTCGGCCGAAGCGCGCTGGAGCGGCTCGCGTCGTGAAGACCGTGCCGTACGCGGCGATTCGACTCGCCGGCGGCATCCTCGCGACGCTCTGGTGCATTTATGTCTTCGCCCGCGAGGGCTCGGCCCCGACGGTGTTCCTCGGTTTCGTCATGTTCACCGCCGGATGGTTCGTCGCGCAACGTTTCGGTCAGCCGGTCGGTCTCTCGAACCGCCGGCCGTGGCTGGACACAGTGCTGCCGATCGCGATCGCCGGCTTCGCCTTGTTGCCGGCCGCGCTCTACCCGTTCCTCGGAACGGTTTCGATCGCGGTCGCGATGGCGATCGTCGTGCTCTTCTTCGCGGGGATGTCGCTCTCGCTCGGGCTCGGTCCGTACTCCAACGTGAAGGTCGCCCTGGTCACGAAGTAGCTAGCAGCCGACGAGCCCGCGGGCGGCTTTCACGCGAAGAATGCGCAGCGCGGCGTCATCGACTCTCGATTTGAACGCGGCATCGGTCGCAGCTCGCGCCGAGATCGCCGCGGCCATCGCAGTGGCCGGCGCGATCGTCTTCGAGATGATGAAATCGCCGCCGGCCACGAGGAAATTGGTCGCGCGATCCGCGGGCGTGATGTTGGCCACCGCGACGGTCGCGCCAAGATCGTCTGAGACGACGACGCCGTTGAAGACAAGCGAGACGCGGAGGAGCTGCCGCATCACCGTCGGGGAGAACACGGCGAGTTCTGAGGCATCGATCCGCTTGTACTTCGCGAGAGCGACCATGACGAACGGGATCCCTGCGGCGACGGCGTCGCGGAAGGGCGCGAGGTACGGGTCGGTGTCGGTGGTCGCATCGTCAACGACCGCGGCCGTGAAATCGGTGTTCCCCGCCACGCGACCGAGACCGGGGAAGTGCTTTCCCGTCGTCGCGATGCCTGCGTCATCCATACCGCGCATGAAGGCAACGGCGTGCGTGCTCACGGTTGCCGGATCGTGTCCGTATCCGCGGCGGAGCGCGCCGATCGGCGCGTTCTGCGCGTCCGTTCCGGGTGGAACGACGTCGAGGACGGGTGCGAAGTTGAGGGTCACGCCCGCGCTCGCGAGCTCGCGTCCCCATAGCGCGACGCGCGTTCGCAGGGTCGCGGGATCGATCGCGCCCTGATCGAGCGCGCTGGGGATCGTGCTGAAGCCCGGACCGGAGAGCGACTGGATGATGCCGCCTTCCTGGTTCGCGGCCACGAAGAAGCGGATGCTCGCCGTCGTCTCCGGTGTCGCGAGCGCCTGCACCGCGTCGGCGACCGCACGGATCGCGGGAGCCCCCGCGGCGCTCTGCTCGACGAACCAGACCGATCCGAAGTGATACGTGCGGATCGCATTGACTTCCGCTTGTCCGAGCTGATCGTTCGCGAGCCCGAGCAAGAAGAGCTGCCCGATGCGCTGCTCCTCGGTCATCGGCGCGAGGACGCGCGCGGCGCACTCGGCCGTCGCCGTGGGAGTAGGGGTAGGGGACGGGCTTGCCGCCGGTGTCACGGTGGCGCTTGGGCTCGCGACGGTCGGAGTTGGTGGTGCCGCCACGTTCGGCGCGCACGCCGAAAGGACGAGCACAACGGCGAGAAGTCGGATCAGTGCGATCGGGCCTGGAAGATGGCGCGGGCGAAGCCCGCCTCGGCGTTGTGTTGCACGATCCGGCCGTCCTCGAGACGGTCCATCGACACGACCTGGAACCGCAGGCGCCTGCCGCTCGGCGTGTAGCCCATGAGCTCGCCCTTGTGCGTGCCTTCGTACCAAGCGTGGATTGCGACGTGATCGCCCTCGGTGACGATCGTCTCGATCTTCACCGCGAGGTCGGGGAACGCTTGGAGGAGACGCGGGAAGAACTGGCGCGTCTCCGAGAGTCCGGGATGCTCGTCGTAGACGGTCATGTCGCGCCGGACCATCCGCTCGTTCACTTCACGCACGACCGCTTTGTTGCGCTCTTCGGTCTCCGTCGCCATTCGCGACCTCCTCATGCGGTTCGCGATTCGAGCGTACGCGCCCACGGGACCGGAATCGTCCTGGGCAAGCAAGAAGAAGGCCTCCCAATGCAGAGGCCTGAGGGTCACCACCGGAAGACCGGGTCGGGCTTGCCGCGCAAGCGGAGGAACCATCGCCAGGGGCCGATAGGCGAAGAACACGAGGATCATGCCGACGAAGCCGGCGGTCTCCAGGTGTATGGCCTGGACGCTGGCCTTGGCCGCCCGGTTACTGCCTGGGTCGTCGGCCGCGTACTGGACCTCAAGGGTGGCGCCGACCGACGCCACTTCATAGTTGCCCTCGTCCACCCTCACCGAGCCCGTGTAGGCACGCCCAGACGACGCCTTGAACGAGTAGAAGACGGTGAACGAAGTAGGGCTCTCGCCGCCCTCCGTCATCTCCTTGCGGGTAACCGTCCCGATCGCCAACTCGGGGTTGGACGAGATGCGGTAGAGCGGCACGGCGATCATGGCCACGAAATACAGGCCGAGCGCGAGGCTCAGATCGCCGCGACGTCCGCCACGCGATCCTTGGGAACTCGTGTCGCGAGAGCCTTCTTCATGCGCCTAAACGTAGTAACGACGGCTTCGCCGAAATCCGGAAAAGGGCCTATCCGGTGCTCATTTCCGTGCTCAAACGCCGCCCTCGCGCCTGCGTGGCGAAGCGCGACATATGTCGGTCTCGGGGTGCACCGTGCACATTCACACCGCCCTGACTTGACGCGACCAGCCCCAAACCCGTTCACTGAGCACGAAGTGCAGCGCAACCTTCTTATCGGCATCGTTATCGTCGTCCTTATTGAGAGGGCGCGAATGCGGCCGGGAGGCTAGCGACTCACTCCTCACAGACCAAAAAGAGAAAGTTTTGAAGGCCTCCCGGAAACGGGAGGCCTTCTTCATTTCGGAAGGGAACGAGGATGGCGACAGCGCTAGAACGACCGAGAGGGAGCGAGCCCAGCGTCTTCGCTGAGGCGAAGAGTGGGAACGCGGTCCTCATCGAGACCCTGCGGCGCTGGGGCGTCCGCTTCTTCGCCGGTGTGAACGGCGGCGGGGTCGTGCACGTGGCCAAGCACCTCGAGCCGTACTACGAGCTCTCGCACTCCGCCGACAAGGCGTCACGGATGCTCACGATCGGCGAGTACGTCGCGGGGTTCGTGCCGCTCGGGTACTGGCTCGCGTCCGGGCGGATCGCCGGATGCGTGACCACGACGGGCGCCGCGACGAAGCTCGGCGGTAGCGGGATGACCGACGCGAAGCTCCACAACATCCCGGCCGTCTACCTCATCGCGCTCAACTCCACGCTCTCCATCGGCAACGCGCCCCTTCAGGACGTGAGCGAGTACGGCATGAACGTCGTCCCGCAGCTCCAGGCGGAGCTCGGCGAGGGGCTCGTCGTCGTCGACAACATGAACAAGCTCGAAGAGGGCCTCCGGCGCGCGCAGCGCGTCCTCAAGCACAACAAGCCCGTCGCGATCGCGTTCCACCCCGACGTCCTCTCTCGCGAGACGGATACCGACGTCCCGTGGACATCGCATCCGCGCACGTTCGCCGCGCGCGATGTCGCGGAGTTCCTCGCGGAATTCCCGCGCGTGTCCGCGGGAAAGCGCGTGGTCATCTACGTGAGCGGCGAGACGGCCTTCGCGCCACACGCGCGCACGCTCACGACCCTTCTCTCGAAGATCCTGAAGGCGCCGACGGTGTGGAGCGTCAATGGCGCGAACGCCGTCGACCCGTCGAACGAATACGGATTCGGCCACATCAGCTTCGGTGGCAACGAGCGCGCGATGGAAGTGTGGCGAAGCCTCGGGAAGGATGACGTCGTCATCGCTCTCGGCTTCGACGCGGGCGAGTACTCGCTCAACCTGGCGAAGATCCCCGCCGGCCACGTCTACCACTTCACCGACATGCGCGAGGCGTACGGGCACAAGAACGGCGAGTTCCGTCACCGCGTGGCCCACGAGTACCGCCAGGTCCGCGGCGACATCGGGCTCGTGCTCGAAGAGGTGCTCCCGCGTCTTGCGACGACCTGCACGGATCGTCCGAACACCGCGCCCGCTCCGGAGTCGCTGAACACGCGCGAGCCCGCGAAGAACAAGCGACCCGGCACGGTCGACTTCCAGCAGTTCTACGAGCGCGTTGACAAGATGTGGCGGCCGGGCTCCTTCGGCGTCGACGACGTCTGCATCGCGTACAAGGACCGCCAGTGGGCCACGCAGCGGCCGAACCCGAACATCCCGTTCTGGACGACCCACGACGGATCGGCGATGGGCGGCGGCTTCGGCATCGCTCTCGGCGCGAAGGCCGCCAACCCCGACCTGCACACGTTCGTCTTCACCGGCGATGGATGCTTCCGACTTTTCGGCGGCGCGCTCGCCGACGCCGCGAACATGGACCTGCGCGTCTTCGTCGTGAACAACGAGGTCTTCGGGATCGTCGACAAGGGCCTCGAGGTGATCATCCCGGACTTCGACAAGAAGAACTACCACTCGAAGCTTCCGCACATCGACTTCGTCAAGCACGCCGAGGCGCACGGCTGGGACGCGGTTCGCATTGCCCCGGACCTCTCGAACCTCAAGGACACGATGGATGCGGCGTACGAGCGCACGGGTCGCTCGATGCTCATCGACCTGCCGGTCGACGCGGATCAGATCCTCGGACTCAACCCGCGGCTCAACAACCTCACGACGAAGACCTATCTCTAGGAGGGCATGAAGAACAAATGGCAACCATCTATTACGACAAGGACGCCGACCCCAAGGCCCTCCGGGGCAAGACCATCGCGGTCATCGGCTATGGGAGCCAGGGCCACGCGCATGCGCAGAACCTGAAGGACTCGGGTTACCAGGTGGTCGTCGGGCTCGCCGCCGGCTCGAAGAGCTGGGAGAAGGCCGAGCGCGACGGGTTCACCGTTCGCGAGACCGCGGACGCGGCGGCCAACGCCGACGTCGTCGCGCTCCTCGTGCCCGACCAGCACCACAAGGACGCGTTCGAGAAGATCGCGCCGTTCCTCACGAAGGGGCGCACGCTCCTCGTCGCGCACGCGTTCTCGGTCCACTTCGGCGAGGTGAAGCCGAGCCCGGACATCGACGTCGTGATGATCGCGCCGAAGGCGCCGGGCCACCGCATGCGCGAGGTCTTCAAGGAAGGCAAGGGCGTGCCCGCCCTGCTCGCGGTGTACCAGGACGCGTCGGGCCACGCCGAGCAGACGGCGCTCGCGTACGCGCAGGGCGTCGGCGCGACGCGCGCCGGCGTGATCAAGACCACGTTCGCCGAGGAGGTCGAGACCGACTGGTTCGGCGAGCAGGTCATCCTCTGCGGCGGCATCAGCGAGCTCATGAAGGCGTCGTTCGACACGCTCGTCGAGGCGGGGTACCAGCCCGAGGTCGCGTACTTCGAGTGCGTGAACGAGATGAAGCTCATCGTCGACCTCATCTACGAAGGCGGGCTCTCGTACATGCGCTACTCCGTGTCGGACACCGCGGAGTACGGCGACTACACCGTCGGCCCGCGGATCATCGACGCGCGCGTGCGTCAGGAGATGAAGAACGTCCTGCGCGACATCAAGGACGGCACGCACGCCAAGAAGTGGATCGCCGAATACCGCAACGGCGCGCCGAACCTCTACGCGCAGCGCGCGAAGGAGCAGCGCCTCCCGATCGAGCAGGTCGGCCGCAAGCTCCGCGAGATGATGCCGTGGCTCCCGCGCCGTGACGTGCCGCAGCAGTCGGCGCCCGCGAAGCCGCGCGAGCCGGTAGGAGCTGCAAGATGAGACAGGTCGCGATCTTCGACACCACGCTGCGTGACGGAGAGCAGGCGCCCGGCGCCTCGCTCTCGCCGCAAGCGAAGTTCCTCGTCGCGCGGGCGCTCGCCGACCTCGGCGTCGACGTTCTCGAGGCTGGGTTCCCGGCGGCGTCGGTCGGCGAGGCCGAGGCCGTCGCCCGGATTGCCCGTGAGGTGCGCGGCCCGACGATGGCCGCGCTCGCACGCGCCGGCGGCGCGGACGTCGAAGCCGCCGCGAAGGCGCTCTCCGGAGCGCTCCGGTCGCGCATCCACGTATTTATTGCCACTAGCGATCGGCACCTCGAGCGCAAGCTCCGCATCACGCGAAACGAATGTCTCGCGCGCATCATGGCAGCCGTCGCTCGCGCCACCGAGCTCGCCGACGAAGTCGAATTTTCGGCCGAGGACGCCACGCGCTCCGACGTCGACTTCCTGAACGCCGCATACCAAGCCGCCGCCGGCGCGGGCGCGCGCACGATGAACATCCCCGACACCGTCGGGTACTCGCAGCCGCAGGAGTTCGCGGCGCTCGTGCTCGCGGTGCGCGCCGCACTCAGTGGGTTCCAGCGCGTCGCCTTTTCGGTCCATTGCCACAACGATCTCGGTCTCGCGGTCGCGAACACGCTCGCCGCGATCGACGCTGGCGTCGATCAGGCGCACGTCACGATGAACGGTCTCGGCGAGCGCGGCGGGAACGCATCGCTCGAGGAGACGGTCATGGCGCTCCGGACGCGCACCGACCACTACCGCGCGGACACTGCGGTGAAGGCCGACCGACTCGTTGCG
>JALYSZ010000357.1 GCA_030854525.1 Chloroflexota bacterium
ATCGGGACCCGCCGGAGAAGCAATATGTGGTGAGCATGATGGTCGGCAGGACAGGTACGGAAAAGATTCTTGCCGAGGTCGCTAAATGCGACATCGTCTGCGCCAACTGCCACCGCGACAGGACCTATCGCGGACGAGGTGCCGATAGAATCGACGCTAACGCGGGAGTAGCTCAGCCTGGCTAGAGCGGCTGCCTTCCAAGCAGTAGGTCGCGGGTCCGAATCCCGTCTCCCGCTCAGCGGCACGTCTAGCTGCGAGAGCGCGCCGCCAGCGTCTGGCTGAGACCGGCATAGCCGAGCTCTCTAAGTTCGCGATGCGAAACGTCCCGGTCTGTTCGACCAGCCATCTCGCCGCGCGCTGCCGTGGCGACGGCTCGAGCCAGAGGGCTCCCGGTAACTGCCGCACGATCCAGCCGATCAAGCCACGGCCCGAGGTCGCCCCAGCGGGTCTGAACGACGAGCCCCATCACGAGCTTGAGCCCCAATGGATCAAGAACATCGCGGTCCCAGACCGCCTCGGGCTTGCCGAATGCCACGACCGATAGACCACGGTCGTCACTGTGGTCCATCGCCGTCGGCAAGGTCACCATCGCGTCGCGAACAGCCGCGGACTCGGGGACCATTCGCATGACCAGGTCATCTAGCGGGAGCGACGATCGACGATCGCGGATCGAGTCCGCGATAACGGCATAGCCGGCCGCGGTCGCGGCCGCCAGACAGAGTTGAGCCCCCTGATTTGCCTGGACAAGCTCGGCGAGCTCCCGTCCGAGAGAAGCAAGTCCGTCCCAGTCTCCGCGCGCGAAGAGCCGGTATGAGACGAGCGCGAGCGCGTGGCTCCGCAGATGTGCGCTGCGATGGGTCGCGAGATGCGTCAGTCGCGCACTCAATTGGTCGACCGCCGAGAGGTCGCCTGCGGAGTAAGAGGCGATCCCGCGCCACCACATAACCTCAACTTCGTTCACCCACCCGCCATCCGCGACGAGCTCATCCACGCGGCGGTACGTGTCGAGCGCGCGCCCGATCGCTCCCGCCCACATCTCGACGATGGCGAGGCGCTGAAGGGTATCGGTGTGGACCCGCGGGTCTTTCGCTGTGCGAACGATTTCGAGTGCTTCGTCGACGGACGCGGCATCGCTCAGAAGATGACCGTGGTGCACCAGCAGACGCGCGAGCGAGATGGCATCGCCAGTCTTGCGCGCGGCTTCCAAGCCTTTGTCCAGCAGATCGCGCACCTTCCGCATGTCGGGAAGGGACCGGAAGTATCCGTAGGTGAACATCGTGAGCTCGACGGCGTCCGCATAGAGCTGAGCCGGCGCCGAGTCGCCGTAGGCATCGATCGCACGCAAACGGTGCATCCATGCCTCATCGCCCAACGAATACCGCCAGTACGCGCTCGCGAGCGCCTGCTCGGCCCGAGCTCGATCGGTCGGCTCCTTCGTCAAGGCGATCGCGCGGTTCAGGAACTCGACGGCGCGCTCGTGGGAATCCTGGTCGGCGAACTTCTGGCCCGCCGCGATGTGCGCGTCGATGGCATAGCGGCGCATCTCCTCGATGTCCGGTGCGTCTTGCCACACCCAATCGCCATCCGGTGGGCGCAGAGCATCCCACCAGTGCTGGGCGAGCGCCGCCACATCCGCGCGGCCAACCCCGTCTGCGGCAAATCGGGCGTGAAGACGCATGCGATCGGCCATCGTGAGCCGCTGATAGGCAGCCTCGTGCACCAGCGGGTGATAGAAGCGAAAGCCCCCCTTGACAGATCTCAGGTGGCGAAGCTGCACGAGGCGCCCCAGTGAGGCGGCGACGTCAGACGGATCGCGCTCCACCAGCATCGCGGCCGCTCGCAGGTCGAACATCTCACCCGCGACCGCCGCTCGCTGCAGAAGTTCGCGATCGGCCGTCGGCAATTCGTCGAACCGCGCGCCGATCGCAGCCTGAAGTGTCACCGGCAGCGCTTGGTCGCGTTTCTCTTTCGACCGCGCGAGCTCGATCACAAAGAGCGGATTTCCCTCAGCGCGCGTTGTCGCGCTCGCATCCGTCGCCCCGGCGCTCATCGCCAAGGCCGCCGCCTCCGTCGCACTGAGCGGGCCGATGTCGATGTGCACTCGGTCAGCGCCCGGACGCAGTCCTGGGTCATTCGCGAACTCCGGACGCGCCGCGGCAATCACGAGCAGAGGGATACCCGCGCCGGACGTGATGCGGTCGAGAAGCCGAACCAGCTGAGGATCGGCCCAGTGAACGTCGTCGATCCAGATCACGACCGGCCGATCTGCTCCGAGCCCGGCGAGATAACGACGCCATGCTGTAGAGAGCGCCTCGAGGCGCTCGTTCGGACTCAAGCTGATCAGACGCTGATCGACGAAGACACCGACGCTGTGCGCGAGCGCCGATGCGGTGAGTGCCCTTTGGCTCGGGTCCGCGACGAGGTCCTTGATCCGAGCTTCGATGGCCGCGACCGTTGGCGGTCCGAGGTCGCTCGTGAGGATCTGATGGAGAGGGGTCGCCGCTCCCAGCTCGGCGCCCGGTCGACATCGCGCGCGGAGCACGTGTGCGGCGGCGTCGATCGAACCGAGGAACTCCTCCGTCGTCCGCGTCTTGCCCTGGCCGGGCGGCCCGATGAGCAAGGCGAGGATCGCCTCGTCCGAGCGCGCGCGCTCGAGCGCGGCTCGAAGCAGGTCCAGCTCTCGCCGACGTCCCACGAAGGGAGTACGCGCCGCAAGTCCCGTCTCCGCGTGCACCAATGCCGCGATCGGCACCGCGCCGAGGCCCTCGAGATCGCGGTCACCGCGACTGGCGAACTCCGCCGTCGACACGGTCGCTTCGCGGCAGACCGGTCCGACGAGTACCTCGCCGGGCATCGCATCGCTTCGTAGCCTGCCGGCGAGGCTGATGCACCTACCGAACGCCATCCCCTCGCCCGTCGTCGCGACCGCGTCCAGGTCCACGAGGACGACCCCGGTCTCGACGCCGATCCGCACCGCGGTCTCTGGATGTTTGGCGCTCCAACGGATCGCGCTCTCCGCGGCGCGGAGGGCGCGCGTGGGGTCATCCGCATGCGTGACCGGTGCACCGAACATCGCGAAGTACGCGCCTCCGGCCGACTTCTCGACGACAGCGCCTTCGGCCGTCGCGATCGTGCTCAGCTCGTGGAGTGCTCGGTCGATCAGCGGCTTCGTCCGCTCGGGTCCGAGTCGCGTGGCCACGTCAATCGACGGAACGATCTCTGCGAAGAGACAGGTGACCACGCGGTGCTCGGAGCCCCGCGCCATCGCCTTGCCCGCGGTTGGCTTGAAGGTACCCGCGATCATCGTGTCTCTTTGGGCGTTGATCTGGCCGCCTCTGACGGTCCACGCGGCGACCTGAGCGCGCGATCGCACGCCGAGCTTGTTGCGGATGTGCTCGACATGGGTTTCGGCGGTGCGCTCCGAGATGACGAGCCGGTCCGCGATATCCCGGTTCGTGAACCCTTCAGCCACGAACGCCGCGACCTGACGCTCGCGCTTGGTGAGCCCCACCGTCTGCATCGGCCCATTGTCATGGGGGTCCGTAATGTGCCCGAAAATCGGTACTTCTCCGGATGTGCCGGCGAGCTGAAGGGCCGAGCCTCCTTTCAGGCTCCAGGAGGGTTAGATGATTGCTCCGCTCGCGTATCGACGACCGATCCTCGCGTTAACGACCGCGTTCGTCCTTGTTCTAAGCGCATGCGGCGGTGCCGGGACACCGCCACCGTCCGCCGCGGCTCCGACCGCAACCGTCGCGGCTGCCACGGTCGCGCCCGGAATGGCGTACACACCCGCGAACTCCGTGCCACAGGCTTTCGTCTGGTCGAAGGCCCCAGCCGCCTATCCGGCAGGCGCTGAGATCCAGGTGCTCGAAGGGGACCTGACCAAGCCCGTCCCGTTCACCCTGCGATTCAGGTTCCCCGACGGATACGCGCTACCGCCGCACCAGCACCCAATCGAGGAGCACGTCACCGTGCTTCAGGGCTCATTCGTGATCGGAATGGGTACGAGCGGCAACCGCGAGACCGCCATAGAAATGCCCGCCGGTTCGTTCATCCTGATCCCGAGCCTGACAAAGCACTACGTCTTCGCGAAGGGCGTCACGATCGTGCAAGTGCATGGCGTCGGGCCGACGGGAATTGCGTATGACAATCCCGCCGACGACCCGCGGAAGTAAGTCGGCAAACGCGAGACTGCAGGAGCTCCCGGGCTCCTGCAGTTCTCATCGCACAGCAACGACGGCCGGGCTCTTGCAGTTGTCTCGCTTAACGAACCACGAAGGCGGTGCGCGGTGAAAGACAAGACAACACCTGACGGGCTCCCTGCTGCGAACCAGAAAAAGTCGAGCACGAGCCACAGCGACAGCAAGAGCGCGAGCCAGAGTCAAAGCAAGAGCAAGAGTCAGAGTCAGTCGAAACATTAGCCGCGTCAGCGCCAGCGGGTCAGGATCACCTCGCGCTGGAATAGCCGCGAAGCGACCCAGAGCGTTGCAACAGCGATAGCTGCCAGAGCCGCGCCGATCCCGAGTGCGAGCGCGGGCCCGAGGACTATGACACCGGCGAGCTGACCGAAGAGCAATCCCAGTACCGGCACCACGAGCACCGCCGAGATCTGCTGCGCGGTCCGCGGATCGTTGACTCGCGATGAGAGCACGACGATCAGCGCGACCCCGATGAGCGCAAGAAGCGGGGTGTCGACGAGCACCGCGAGGATCCATCCCGGCGTGACGATGATCTCGCGGATCCGGTCAGTGACCGCGAACGCGAGGATCCCGGCGACGAACAGGGTCGCTGACGCGATCGTGATCGCGAGCGCCGGGATGAGCGCCGCGAGGACCTTTCCGAGCAGAAGCTCCCACGTGCGGATGGGAGTCGCGAGGACGGGCTCGAGGGTGCGCTCGCGCTTCTCTCCGACGATCGCGTACGACGCGAGCACCGACGGGATGAAGATCGGAAGCAGCAGGAAGAGGATCGAAAACTGTTTTCCGATGATCGCCTGTCCGATCTCGCGCGGCGCGAGGCCGACGAACTCCGGTGGGAGCGGGCCCCCTTGCGGGATCGCGCTCGCCGGGACCTTCCCGGCCAGGAAGAAGCCGATGAGCGCGAGACCGGTGATCAGCGGAGGCAGAAAGAGCGTCGCGAGGAGCAACCCGCGCTGCAGACGCAGCTCGAGCCACTCCTTCTCGAGGACGATCAGCGCCTTCTTCATGCGTGACCTCCTACGAGACGCAGGTACACATCCTCGAGCGAGTGCTGGAGACGCTCGACGTACCGGATCCGCGCGCCGGCCGCACGAAGTGCATCGACGAGGTCCGGGTTCCGCCTGTCTGGATCGTCGAGCTGGATGGTGAGCGTTTCGCCATCGGTGTGAATCTCGCGCACGAACGAAAAGGATCGCGCGACCGGTACGTAGCGCGCGGCATCGCCGACGACGCGAATGATCGTGCCCGCGCCGAAGAGGCTTTCGCGGAGCTCTGCAGGTGAGCCCATGCGAAGCAGCCGTCGCTGGAAGATCCCGATGCTGTCACAGAGCTCGTCGGCCTCGGGAAGGTTGTGCGTGGTCAGAAAGATCGTGCGACCTTCCGCGCGAAGGCCCTTTACGAACTCGCGCACGGTGCGCGCCGCTTCAGGGTCGAGGGCCGCGGTCGGCTCGTCCAGGAATACGACACTTGGCTCGTGGAGCAGAGCCCGCGCGATCGCGAGCTTCTGGCGCATCCCCTTCGAGAATGTCCCGACCGGCTCGTCTCGGCGATCCCAGAGCTCGAGGAGATGGAGGTAACGCTCCACCTGGGCATCGGCCCGCGCCGGCTCGAGGTCATACAGCCGTGCGAAGTAGCGGAGATTCTGTCGTGCCGAGAGCCGGT
>JALYSZ010000325.1 GCA_030854525.1 Chloroflexota bacterium
CCCAATACGACGGAATTGTGGGGGAGTCGTGTCGCTATCTTTGTTGAACGCATATTGAACGGAGAAAGGCCAGGCGACCTACCCGTCGAGCAGCCGACCAAATTCGAGCTGGTCATCAATCTCAAGACCGCCAGGGCGCTCGGCCTGACGATCCCGCCGTCGCTCCTGCAGCGGGCGGATCAGGTGATCGAGTGATGGACCGGCGAACATTCCTCGGGATTGTAGCCGGCGGCTTGCTCACCGCGCCGCTCGCCGCCGAGACTTTCTCTGGTTCATGTCAAGCGATTTGTGTCTAACGCTGCCGCAGGTGCTGGCGCGTCATGGTTGCCAAGTGGTACTGCTCGTCATACGGGACCTGGCGGTGCCACATGACGAAGATGATCTTCAACCATTTCGCCCCGAGCGCCCGGAGCGCCTGGTGATGCGCGTGGCCCCGCGCCCGCTGCTGGTCGTAGTACGCCCGGGCCCACTGACTCGAGAGCAGCGAGAGGAAGGCCACCTGGTCGACCACGTGCCGCAACGCCTTGTCGCAGGCGAAGCGGAAGTGGACCACCCGTTGCTTGCCGCTCCGTTTCGTCACGGGTACGGTGCCGGCCTGCGCCTGCAGATGGCGAAACGACTCCCACCGTCCGGGGGCGTCCCCCAGGCGCGCCCAGAGGGTCGGCGCGGTGATCCCGTGCTGACCGATCGGGAGCGTCCGCGCCCACTGGGCCGCCGGCATGCGCGCGAAAAAATCGTCGAGCGCGGTCCGGTACTGAGCGACGGCGGCGACGACGGGGGTCAACTGCTCCAGCAAGCTCTGCATCAAGCGCGCCTTGGCTCGCACCACGTGGGCCGGCACGGGCAACTGAGGCGGCTGAAGGACCGCCCAGAGTGCGCCGATGCGGGCCTCGCTCAGCCGCCGGCCGCGTGCCCACCGCTGCCACTGGCGTGCGGTCAGCGCGGTCAAGGCCTCCGGCGTCGGATAGGCGTGCAGAAACTCCCGCGCCAGGGCCGTCGTCAACTCGGCGACCTCAAGCGCTCGCGGGTAGTACGCCTTCAGCGTGGTCGTCAGCTGGTTGACCAGGCGGGTCTGCTGGCGGATGTGCCGCTGGCAGTCCTCGGTGAGGAGTTTGAGTTCCTGGGCCGCGTCCGAGCTCGGCTGCAAGGTTTGGAGGTGGGGGTGATCCGTGCGCAGGAAGTCGGCCAGCACCCGCGCGTCAAACGGGTCACTCTTCGCCCCACTCTGTCGAAACCGATCCCGGGCCCGGTTCAGCGCTTTGGGATTCACGGGATAGACCACGACGCCATGGTCGAGCAGGAAGTCCACCACCCGACCGTCTGGCCGCTCGATCGCCGCCCACCGCTCGATCCCCTGCGCGCGCCACTCGTCCAGCTCCCGGCCCCACTCGACGAAGCCCGCCGCCGTATGCGGCACGGTGCGCGCGGTGATCTTCGTCCCGCTCTCATCAACGACCCAGACCGCCATGCGTCTGATCCGCCCAATCGACTCCCACGTAGTAGCGCACTCGTCCCCCTCCTGCTGGGCCTTGCACGCCGAGCCGAGGAGCGGGAACGGCCAGGTTGGCCTTATACCGGCCCTCCGGGGGGCCACTTTCTCTTGAACCTGTGGCGCCGTTCTCTTGCTGACCGGGACAGTCTCGGCGTAAGCCTCCGGGGGCTCTGCGCAGCAAGGTCCTCTGGTCAGCAAGCTCCTGCCCGTCGTCTGTGGCCGCCTCTCTTTTCTTCTCCCTCATGGTTCCCGTCGCAGGCCCTCGCCTGCGCGGCTCAGGACGCCCCGTGATATCACGTCGCCGCTTTCTCACGGCCGGCGCCATCGCGTTGGCACCGATCGGCGCCGCGGCCCACGCGCAGCAGTATAAGGCGCAGCAGGCAGGGAAGGTGTGGCGCATCGGCTGGCTCTACGAGGGCGTTCCCCCATCCCCAGGCGCACCCTCGAGCATTGATGCATTCCGGGAGGAGTTCAAAACGCTTGGTTACCTAGACACCCGCGACTATCTCATCCTCACTCGCTTCGCAAACGGACGTACCGAACGCCTGCCAGAACTCGGCGCAGAATTGACGGCACTTCCTGTCGATGTTCTCATCGCTGCCTCGACACCGACTACGCTGGCGGCGATGCAAGCGACACGGACAATCCCTATCGTGACAATTGGTTCTGCTGATCCAGTGGGCAGCGGCTTCGCGCGCAGCTACGACCGGCCCGGTGGCAATGTGACGGGAACAACCTTGGGATTCGACGAGGCGAGTAGTAAGTGGCTCGAACTCCTGAAGGCCGTACGAGGTAATAGCTCGCGGGTTGCCGTCATTCAGAATTCAACTAACCCTGGTATTCGCGTCATGCTTGGGCCGCTAGAAACCTCGGCTCGCGCACTGACCGTGACTCTCACATTCCATGACTTCACGCCCGGCATAGCCGCGGCGAGTCTCTTCAGCGCCATAGCTAAGGAGCGACCAC
>JALYSZ010000362.1 GCA_030854525.1 Chloroflexota bacterium
CAAAGCGACTACCGATGGCCTTCTAACATTGGCAAGACCAATGTTTAAGGGCCTCTCTGGGGCGTGGCCAAGCGGTAAGGCGGCGGACTTTGGATCCGCTATCCCAGGTTCGAATCCTGGCGCCCCAGCCTGAAGCAACACCCTATGGGCGACGCGCCGCTGGCCATCGTGCTCGCGGCGGGCCTCTCGACGCGGATGAAGTCCAAGACCCCGAAGGTCCTCCATCCGGTCGCCGGGCGCCCGCTCGTCACGCACATCCTGAAGACAGTCCGCGACGTCGGCGCGAAACCATTGGTCGTCCTGTCGCAGGAGAGCGCTGCCGCTCGGGAGCTCCTCGATGAGGGCACGCGAGTCGCGATCCAGGAGGTGCCTCGCGGCACGGGCGACGCGGTCCGGGTCGCGCTCGCCGCGGCCAACGGCGACCAGGGCGTCGCGTTCATCGTGTACGGCGACACGCCGCTCCTGCGCCCGGAAACCCTCATCCGGATGCGCGCGCTGCTGGTCGAGCGTCGCGCCCCCCTTGCGCTGCTCGCCGGCAGGGTCGGGACCGACAACGCTTACGGGCGTGTCGTGCGCGACGAGCGCGGCGATGTCGCGCGCATCGTTGAAAAGCGCCTCGCAACAGATGAGGAGAAGCTCCTCCCCGAGTCGAACCTTGGCGCCTACGCGGCGGACCTCGAGTGGCTCCGGGCGGCGGTCGGCCGGTTGCGTCCCAACGAAACCGGGGAGATCTTCCTCACCGACCTCGTCGCTGAGGCGAGGCGCGAAGGAAAGAGGGTCGCGGTGCATCTCTCCGACGATCCCGAGGAGGGCATCGGCGTGAACACCCGTGCCGAGCTCGCGGCCGCCGAGGCGGCGATGCGAAAGCGGATTCGCGACCAGCACATGCTCGCCGGAGTCACCTTCCGCGATCCCGATTCGTGCCAGGTCGACAGCGACGTCCGCATCGCCGCGGACGTCGTGATCGAGCGCGGAACCATCCTTGAGGGGAAGACCTCCATAGGCTCGGCCTCACGCGTCGGACCCTACGCGGTCCTCCGAGACACCACGGTCGGGGAGCGCTGCAAGATCGAGAACTCGACGCTCGAGGGGGCCACGCTCGAAGACGACGTGCGCATCGGCCCCTACTCCCACCTTCGGCCGGGCGCTTATCTCGAGCGCGGCGTAGAGATGGGCAACTTCGGCGAAGTGAAAAACGCGCGCCTCAAAGCCGGAACGAAGATGCACCACTTCGGCTACATCGGCGACGCGGAGGTAGGCCAGCGCGTGAACATCGGGGCGGGGACGGTCACGCTGAACTACGACGGAGTGAAGAAGAACCGCACGGTGATCGGCGACGACGCGTTCATCGGTTCGGACACGTTGCTCCGCGCGCCGGTCACGGTGGGTGCGGGGGCCACGACCGGGGCTGGCGCCGTCGTGACGAAGGACGTGCCGGAAGGGATGGTCGCGGTGGGCATGCCGGCGCGCGCCATCAAGAAGGCCGACCGCCGCCAGAAGAAGGGGACCTAGTGGACACGATCGTCGTCGAGCTCCTCCTGCTGGAGCTCGTCCTCGTCGCGGTTCTCGCGGTGCTTTCCGCGAGCGAGGCCGCGCTCCACACGATCCGGCGGCCACAGCTGATCGAGGAGCTCGCGGCCCGCGGCCGCCGCGGACGGCGCGCCGGGACGATGGGCCGAAAGGCGGTCGAGTACCTCGCCTCGATCCAGGTCGCGGAGTTCCTCATCGTCTTCGCGTTTTCGGGCATCTCGGCCGCGTACATCGCGCCCCGCTTATCGGATCTCCTTCGATTCCTCTTCGGCCCCGGCGCGCCGGTCGTGCGGGATGTCGCCGCCGTCGCCGTAACGGTCTCCGCGTTATGTCTCTTCGCCGTGCTGTTCGGCATCTTCGTCCCTCGTACGATCGGAGCGAGGCACGCGCAGACGGTCCTCCTGATCCTCGTGTGGCCGCTAGAGCTCTTCACCTGGCTCCTGCGACCGCTTGTCGCGGTGCTCTTCACCCTCACCCGACTCTTCACCAGACCATTCGGCGGCGGAAACCCGCAGTCGAGCGCGCTCGTGACCGAGGACGAGATCAAGTCGCTCGTCGAGGCGGGACAGGCGCAAGGCGTGGTGCAGGAGCGCGAGCAGCGGATGATCGCGTCGATCTTCGCGATCGCCGAGAAGCCGGTCCACGAGGTCATGGTCCCGCGCACGGACATCGTCGCGATCGACGTGGAGACGCCGGCCGAGGAGATCCTCAAGATCATCACGACGATCGGTCATTCGCGGATCCCGGTCTACGAGGGCTCGCCGGACAACATCATCGGCATCCTGTACGTGAAAGATCTCTTCCGCCGGCTGGCACGCGGCGAGAAAGACGTGCACATCAGGCCGTACCTGCGTGCCGCCCAGTTCGTGCCGGAGTCGAAGAAGATCGACGAGCTTCTTCGCGACATGCAGAAGGAGAAGGTCCACATCGCGATCGTCGTCGACGAGTACGGCGGGACGAGCGGACTCGTGACCATCGAAGATCTGGTGGAGGAGATCGTCGGGGAGATCCGCGACGAGTACGACGTCGAGCAGGAGATGATCATCCCGGTGTCCGAGAGCGAGGCGCTGATGGACGCGCGCGTGCCCTTCGAGGACGTGCGCGAGACGTTCGACCTCGAGCTGCCGTCCGCCGAGCCCTCTCCTAACTACGACACGCTCGGTGGCTTCGTCGTCGCTCAGCTGGGCCGATTCCCGAAATCCGGCGAGGCGGTCGAGGCTGGCGGTGCGCGGTTCATCGTGGAGAGCGTCGAGGGACGGCGCATCCGCCGCGTTCGGGTGATCAAGAAGACGCCGGTGGCCGAGAGGGTCTGAGTGGAGAAGCTCGGGACGGGGGATGAGGATCTGATCCGGGTCGCGTCGCTCGCGCGCCAGCGCGCGTATGCGCCGTACTCCAAGTACAAGGTCGGCGCCGCGGTGCGCACCAAGCGCAACAAGATCTACTCGGGCGCGAATGTGGAGAACGCCTCGTACGGCCTGACCGTCTGCGCGGAGCGCTGCGCGGTGTGGGCCGCGGTCGCTGCGGGGGAGACAAAGGACTACGACGCGATCGCGATCGTGATCGACGACGACAAGCTGCCTACGCCGTGCGGGGCTTGCCGCCAGGTGATGGCTGAGTTCGCGCCGGACGTGCGCGTCGTGCTCGCGACGACGGGCGGCCTCCGGAAGACCACAACGCTGACCGCACTTCTGCCGGACCCGTTCCTGCCAGGAAATCTCGTCTGATCGGGTCGAGATGCCGCTAAGCCGCGAGGAGATCGATCTCTTTCTGGCCGAGATCCGCCTCTGTCACTTCGCGACGGTGGATGGCCGCGAACGGCCGCGCGTGCGGCCCCTCTGGTATCTCTGGCGGGACGGCGCGTTCTGGCTGACCACACGGCTCGAGGCCCGACACACCGGGCGCGATCTTGGGCACGTTCCTGTCGCGACCCTATCGGTGGCGTCCGACCAAAAGCCCTACCGCGCGGTCATCGCGAGCGGCACGGTCAAGGTTGTCGGCAAGGATCCGGATCTGCTCAAGGACATCTCGTCCCGTTACGGGAACGAAAGTGCCTGGCTCGCGGTCGCACTCAAAGAGCCGGACCGAACAGTTCTCGAGCTTCGTCCGAAGAGCTTGGTCTCCTGGGACTACGGCCGCGGCGACTCAGGAAAGCAGAACCGCGGCATCTCGATGCGCACGCCGGTCTAGTTCGGCGTCTGGGCGTCGGTGAGCGCGCGGTAGAACCCCGTCGCCCCCGTCATCGCGAGCTCGTGCGGGCCGCCGGTCATCCCACCGCTGATCCGCTCGGACGCGTGCTCGCCGGCGGACTCGAGGTGGAGGACGCCGTAGTCCCGGACGAGAGACAGCGGGAAGGGGCGCGCAAGGCTCGCGTCCTGGATCCGGTCCAGCAACAGGGCCGTCTGGTGCCGATTGAACACACCCCAGCGCGCGATCACGCGGCGGTCGGTCAGCACGAACCACTTCGCGCTCCACGGGATCCATTTCACGATGATCCAGATCGTCAGCAGCACGCACGCTCCTAGGGACGCCACGGCGAGCGGCGGCGCGATCGGGGTGAAGTAGAGCGAGAGCACGAGGAGCGCGATGTCGAGGATCACAAGCGGCTCCCAGAGGAAGAGCGGCCTGGTCGCAAGGAGCACCTTCTCGTTCGGCTCGAGGATGACGTCGCGCGGTCCCATCGCGGCCCGGATTCTAGGTCGCGATCGCCCCCGCGGTTTGCGTTGCCGCGCCCGTCGCCGACGACACGAGTCGCTCGAGGAGGTCGAGCGGCTCTCGCGCTGCGGCGATCGGCGCGATGCCGCTAAGGGCGTGCAGCGCGCGACCGCGCTGCGCTGAGATCTCCGCGTCGATGAGGGCGCGGACTCCGAGCTCGTCCAGAATTTCGCGGATCTGCTCGACGCTCTCGGTCGACAGCGGAGCTGGCGGTGCGAAGAGCGCGGCCAGGCGCTCGCGGGTCTTCCCTTGAGCACGCTCGAATCCGAGTACGACCGGCAGTGTCTTCTTGCGCTTGGTCAAGTCGTTCATCTCGACCTTGCCCGTCCGCTCCGTCGAGGCCCAGATCCCAAGCACGTCGTCGTGGGCTTGAAAAGCCTGGCCGAAGGCGTCACCGAAGCGCGCGAGCGTCTCGCGGACCGACGCGTCCTCGGTCGCGAGCATCGCTGCGCCCTGCGCGGCCGCGGCGAACAGCGCGCCGGTCTTTTTCGCGGCCATCGCTCGATAGCGTTCGGTCGTCACGTCGGTCCGCGTCTCGAATGAGATGTCGAGGAATTGCCCTTCGCAGACCCGCATGCACGCTTCGTCGACGAGCTTGGCGAACTCAAGGACGCGCTCGGCGGGAAAGCCGCGGAGGCGCTGGACCGCGAGGCGCGACACCGCGAACATCCCGTCGCCGGCGTTGATCGCCTGGGGCACGCCCCAGACGCTCCACACGGTCGGCCGGTGGTGGCGCGCCGGATCCTGGTCCTCGATGTCGTCATGGATGAGGGTGAAGTTGTGGAGGAGCTCGATCGCGGCGGCCGCGGGGAGCGCCTCGCGCGCGTCGCCGGTCAGCGCTTCGTAGACGAGCGTGCAAAGCACCGGACGGAGCCGCTTCCCCGAAGGGCCTCTCTCCGCATCCAGGCCGAGGTGGTACAGCATCATCCCGTAGAAGGGCTGTAGCGAGGGGTCCGAGCCGCTCAGAAGAGCGCGGATCTCCTCGTCGACTGCGGCCATGTGCGCTTCGAGAGTGCGACCCACCGAAGACCGATCATATGCGTCTCTCAAGTCGCTGCGAGCGCCGTTTCGTACCATTGACGCGACGTGGCATCTCGCACGTACCGTGCCGAGGCGATCGTCCTCAAGACGAACGACTTCGCCGAGGCGGACCGCATCCTCGTTCTCTTCACGCGCCATTTCGGCAAAGTGCGTGTCGTCGCGAAAGGCATTCGTCGCGCGACGAGCCGCATGGCCGGGCACGCGGAGCCGCTGACGCACGCCACCTATCAGCTCGCGCGGGGACGTGAGCTCGATGTCCTCACAGGCGCCGAAGCCCGCGCCATCTACCCCGACATGCGCGACGACCTTGCGCTCATCGCCGCGGGCTGGTACGTCGCCGAGCTCGTCGATCGATTCACGGCCGACCGCGTCCCGTCCGCGCCACTCTTCGACCTGCTCGAGACCTCCCTTCGCGCGCTCGACGCGGGCATCAACGCGCCGACGGTCTGCCGCTGGTTCGACCTGCATCTCCTCGATCGATCCGGATTCCGACCCGAGCTCGGCGAGTGCGCGCAGTGCCGCAAAGCCCTCGCCGAGGAGACGAACGCGTGGGAGCCCGCAGCTGGTGGCGCGATCTGCGCCGGGTGTGCAGCGAACCTGCCGTACGGTGCGCCGCTCACGGTCCGCGCGCTCAAGTCGCTCCGCTACCTTCTGGTGAGCGACCTCGACTCAGCTTCGCGCCTCCGGCTCGACTCTGCGCTCACGGGTGAGCTCGACCGGCACTTGCGCGGCTTCATGCGGTATGTCCTCGACCGCGATATCTCGACCACGCACCTCATAGACGAGCTGCGCACGCTCCCGCGTCCCGCGCCAGTTTCGTGAAGACAGCGCCGCGAGTGACGGAATGTGGCTGAGCGAGGAGCGGCTAAGGGGCAGGGGCCCCTGTTTGTGAGCGAAGCGAGCGTGCGCCCCGAGCGAGTCGACCAGCCATGAGCGAGTCTCCAGGCCGAAGGCCTGAGATGAATCAGGACGTCGCCGAAAAGATCACGTCGCTCGCGAAGCGACGCGGGTTCGTGTTCCCGTCGAGCGAGATCTACGGCGGTGCGGGCGCGACATGGGACTTCGGTCCGCTCGGCGTCGAGCTCAAGAACAATGTGAAGCGTTCGTGGTGGCGCGCGATGGTCCAGGTGCGGGAGGACATCGTCGGCCTCGACGGCGCGATCCTGATGCATCCCCGAGTGTGGGAAGCCTCTGGCCACGTCGAGAACTTCACGGATCCGCTGGTCGAGTGCCGCAACTGCCGCAAGCGTTTCCGCCTGGACGACCTGCCGAAGGGCGACGAGCTCGCGACCGCGTGGCGCGCGAAGAAGCTCGATCTCTCTGGCGTGTCCTGCCCGAACTGCAGCGAGAAGAAGCTCGCGGACCCGAGGCAGTTCAACCTCATGTTCAAGACCTTCGTGGGACCGGTCGAGGACACCGCGTCGATCGCGTGGCTCCGGCCCGAGACGGCGCAGTCGATCTTCGTCGACTTCGAGAACGTCCAGCAGACTTCACGCAAGAAGCTCCCGTTCGGGATAGCGCAGATCGGCAAGGCTTTCCGCAACGAGATCACGCCGGGCAACTTCATCTTCCGCTCGCGCGAGTTTGAGCAGATGGAGATGCAGTACTTCACTCGTCCGTCCGACGCGCCACGCTTCTACGAAGTGTGGAAGGAAACGCGTCTCGCTTGGCATATCGAGCAGGGCATCCCGAAAGACAAGCTGAAATTCCGCGACCATGCGGCGGACGAGCGCGCCCACTACGCCGCCGCGGCGACGGACATCCAGTTCGCGTTCCCCTTCGGTTGGAACGAGTTCGAGGGCATCCACTACCGCACCGACTACGACCTCCGCCGCCACTCCGAGTTCTCGGGCAAGAAGCTCGAGTACTTCGACGACGCCGCCAACGAGCGATTCATCCCGCACGTCGTCGAGACGTCGGTCGGTGCTGATCGCGCGACCTACGCGATCCTGTGCGCGGCGTACGACGAGGAGCCCGACAAGGAGGGGACGCGCGTCGTCCTGCGCTTCCGTCCGCACCTCGCGCCGTACAAGGTCGCCGTCCTCCCGCTCTCGAAGAACGAGCGTCTGACACCGCTGGCGCGGGACGTGTGGTCGAAGATCCGGCCCCACTTCATGTCCACGTACGACGAGACGCAGGCGATCGGCCGACGCTATCGGCGTCAGGACGAGATCGGGACGCCGCTTTGCGTCACGGTCGACTTCGAGTCGCTGGACGACAACCAGGTCACGATCCGCGAACGCGACTCGATGAGCCAGGTGCGTGTCGCGATCGCAGAGCTCGTGCCCGCACTCCGGGAGAAGCTCGGCGCCTGACCTCCAGAGCGCCGTGCAGTCGGCGCTCACGCTCTACTTTTTCACGACCGGCACCCGGACCCCGCTCCTCGCGCTTCTGGCCCTCCGCCGGCCGCGCAACCTCGCCGCGATCGCGCTCGCGTATGCGGGCCTCGGGCTTGTCGCGGTGATCGCCGGCGATCCGGTCGTCGCGATCCTCGCGCTCTCGCCGTCCCCGCTTATCGGGCCGGCGCTCGCGCGCTTCGTCGGCGCGCGCGAGGAGACGGTGGGCGCGCTCCTCACCGGGTCCATCGTGCTGTCGTTCCCGGTCCTGCTCGCAGCGATTCCCGGCATCGGGCCGCAGGTCAACGTCGCGCTCTTCGCGTTCGTCATCGGCACCGCGCTCGCGGGTGCGGTGCCCATCCTGCGCGACATGGTCCTGCCGGTCGTGGACGGCGCACGGTATGTCGCGCTCGTGATCATCCTCGGCGGCGCCGCACTGGCGGCAGTTTCATTCGTAGACCCTCGAGCGATCGGCGTCGCGGCCCTTGCGCTCTTCGTCGGCACGGTGTCCGCCGCGATCGGCGCGATCCTCTTCAGAGGGGACGGAATTGCCGCGGCACTCGGCGCCGGGACGCGCGATCCCGCGGTCGCGGCCGCGCTGGCGATCTCGTCGGGGCTCGCTGGCGGCGCGGCAGTGGTACTCGCCTACGCCGCGCTGCTCGCGCTAGGCCTCGGAGTCGGGAAGCTCCTCGTCGCCCGTCAAGCGTGAAATGAAGCGCCGAGCGAAGAGCGTCGCGGCGGCGGTGAGCGCGGCGGTCGCCGATTCCCAGACCATCTGCTTAGCGCGGGGACCGGTCTCGACCTCTTCGATCTCCTTCTTGAGCGTCTCGCGGAATCGTTTCCGCGCGCTGCCCTTGAGCTGATCGAGGCGCCCGCCGAGCCGCTGGACGACCTGGTCGAGCTCCTTTTCGGTGCGCGACCGGCGGAAGCTCTTGACCCGCGAGGCCAGCGCGATGCCAACGATGGCGGCGAGCGATCCGAGTGTTCCGAAGACGGCGACCGGCTGACGGCGCGCGAGGTTGCGCGGGTCGACATCGTCGCGCACACGCGCGAGCAGGTAGTCGACATCCGCGTCGATCTCGCGGCGGAGCGAGGCTAGCTCGCGCTCCGTCCGAGCAGACGCTGTTTCGCCCACTGCACCGTCTCCTTCATTGACTTGATCGTCCGTGTCGGTCCGTGGAGCTCGAGCCGGCTGTAGCCGCCGTAGCCCATCGCGCCCGTGCCGATGGCGAGGGCGATCGTGAGCAGCATCGCCGCGAGGACGAGGTCCGGGAGCCACAGGAACGCGGCCACCCCTATCGCGATGAGGACGAGACCGCCGATGAACGCCGGAACGATGACCCTCGCGCGCACTCCCAGGACGAACAGCGCGAACGCGGCGCCGACCGAGAGCGCGAGCACAAGAATCCCCAGCCAGTTACGGGGCACCATCGCCACGAGAGCGACGAGGAGGACGACCAGGGTTATGAGTGTCATGAAAGCCAAACCCGCGGCGACGCCGAGCCACATCGCGGCGCGTTTGTTCGCCGCGAGTATCTCGGCGATCTCCTGCCGCGGCAGCTCGAGCTGCTTGCGGATGTAGGTGCGCACGTTCTCGCGGATGCGACCGAGGAGCGTGCGGTAACCGGGTCTTTCGTACACGGGCCGCGACTGTACCGCAGGGCTACGCACTCGCGTCCGGCGGAGCAGGTTTTCTGCCAGAATCGACATCTCCGAAGGGGAGGTCGTCATGGCCGTTCGTAGCCGCACGCGGAAAGCCGGATCCCGGCGCGCCGTTCCAAAGGCGCAAAAGTGGGTCTATCTCTTCGCGAACAAGAAGGCCGAAGGCAACGCGAAGATGCGCGATCTCCTCGGTGGCAAGGGCGCTGGGCTCGCCGAGATGACCAACGCCGGACTCCCCGTACCTGCTGGGTTCACCATCACGACCGCCGCGTGCAACGCCTACTTCGCGTCCGGCAAGAAGCTGCCGCCAGGGCTGTGGGATCAAATCGAGAAGGCTCTGGCGACCATCGAGCGCGCGACGACGAAGAAGCTCGGCGACCCCAAGGACCCGCTCCTCGTTTCGGTGCGATCCGGCGCCGCGATGAGCATGCCGGGAATGATGGACACGGTCCTCAACCTCGGATTGAACGATGAGAGCCGCACGGGTCTCGCGAAGCTCACGAAGAACCAACGCTTCGCCTGGGACGCGTACCGCCGGTTCATCTCGATGTTCGGGCGGATCGTCCTCGGCATCGACCCCGCGAAATTCGAGCACGCGCTCGACGCCAGGAAAAAAGCGGCTCGGGTCAAGAGTGACCCCGAGCTTTCGGCGAAACAGCTCGAGGACCTCGTCAACGAGTACAAGGCGATCGTCCGCAAACAGACGGGCAAGCCGTTCCCGACGGAGCCGCAGGATCAGCTGCGTCTCGCGATCGAGGCTGTGTTCGGGTCATGGTTCGGGCAGCGCGCCAAGGATTACCGCAAGCAATTCAAGATCTCGGACGACCTCGGGACTGCCTGCAGCATCGTCACGATGGTGTTCGGGAACATGGGCGACGACTCGGGCACCGGCGTCGCGTTCACCCGCGACCCCAACACCGGGACGAAGGAGCTCTACGGCGAGTACCTGACGAACGCCCAGGGCGAGGACGTGGTTGCCGGCATCCGCACGCCGTCGAAGATAGTGCAGATGAAGAAAGACCTGCCGGCGGCGTATGCGGAGTTCGAGAAGATCGCAAAGCGGCTCGAGAAGCACTACCGCGACGCGCAGGACCTCGAGTTCACCATCGAGCGCGGCAAGCTCTTCATGCTGCAGACGCGCTCCGCCAAGCGGACCGCGGCGGCCGCCATCAAGATCGCGACGGACATGGTGAAGGAGGGCCTCATCACCAAGGACGAGGCCATCCAGCGCGTGGAGCCGGCCCAGGTCGAGCAGCTCCTCCTCCCTCGCTTCGACCAGAAAGAGGTCGAGAGCGCGCGCGCGGCCGGCCGTTACCTCGCGAAGGGCCTCAACGCGTCACCCGGCGCCGCGACCGGACGGGCCGTGTTCGACGCCGACCGCGCCGTGGTGCTCAAAGGGCAGAAGCAGCTCGTTGTCCTGGTGCGGCCCGAGACCAGCCCCGACGACTTCCACGGGATGGTTGCCGCGACGGGGATCCTGACCGCGCGCGGTGGCTCGACCTCGCACGCGGCGGTGGTCGCGCGCGGCCTGGGCCTGCCCTGCGTCGCGGGCGTCGCCGCGCTCGATATCGATCTTCAGAAGCGCGAGATGCGGGTCGACGGCAAGGTCATCAAGGAGGGCGAGTCGATCTCGATCGACGGGACGACCGGCGAGGTCTTCGCGGGCGAGCTGCCGACCATCGCCGCGAACTTCCGCGAGGAGAAGGCGCTCATCGAGCTCCTCTCGTGGGCCGACAAGCGCCGCCGCCTTGGCGTGTGGGTCAACGCCGATACGCCGGAGGAGTGCCGCCTCGCGCGTGAGCTCGGCGCCGAGGGCGTGGGTCTCGCGCGGACCGAGCACATGTTCCGCCAGGCCGAGCGCCTCCCGATCGTGCAGGACATGATCCTCGCGACGGACACGGCGGGACGGAAGCGCGCGCTCGCGAAGCTTCTCCCGTTCCAGCAGGGCGACTTCCGCGAGATGTACGAGGCGATGGACGGCCTCCCGGTCGTCATTCGCCTGATAGATCCACCGCTGCACGAGTTCCTACGAGAGTTCGCGGACGTCGATGTCGACATCGCCGTCGCGCGCGCCACAGGCCAGAACGGCGCCGATCTCGCTGACAAAGAGCGCATCTTCCGCCGTCTCGAGCAGCTCCACGAGGACAACCCGATGCTCGGTCTGCGCGGCTGCCGGCTGCTGCTCGTGTACCCCGAGATACTCGAGATGCAGATCCGCGCGATCCTCGGCGCAGCCATAGACTCGGCCGAGAAGGGCGTCAAGGCCAAGCCCGAGATCATGATGCCGCTCATCGCCACGATGGGAGAGCTCGATCGCCTCGAAGCGCACGTGAAGGAAGTCGCGGAGACGGTCTTCAAGGAACGCGGCAAGCGAGTCGAGTTCAAGTTTGGGACGATGATCGAGATCCCCCGCGCCTGCATCATCGCCGACCAGATCGCCACCAAGACCGAGTTCTTCTCGTTCGGCACCAACGACCTCACGCAGACCGTCCTCGGCATCTCGCGCGACGACGCGCAGAAGAGCTTCCTCACGCGCTACGTGGAGGAGAAGATCATCCCGGCCGACCCATTCCAGGTCCTCGATCGGGACGGAGTCGGCGCGATGATGCGCATGGCCGTCGAGCGCGGCCGGAAGACGAAGCCCGGGTTGAAGATCGGGATCTGCGGCGAGCACGCTGGCGAGCCTTCATCGGTGGCCCTCTGCCACGAGCTCGAGCTGACGTACGTGTCGCCGTCGACCTATCGCGTGCCGGTCGCGCGCCTCGCCGCGGCGCAGGCCGCGCTGGCAGGTGGCGCGGCGCGCGACCGTTAGTTAGGCGGTCTTAGCCCTTCGTGGTCGTGAGCGCCGGCGCCGCCTCATAGCTATCCGGAAGTGGCGTGCCCGTCGCGGTCGAGTCGACCTCGACAATGTCGGACTTCAACGGACCGAGGATGCCGAGCAGCTCGTCCTGCTCGGGCTTGCCGACACCGAACTTGTTCAGCGTCGCGACGAGGTCCTCGACCAGTGCGTTGAATTCGCCCGTCGTCACGCCCATATCAGCGTGCGCCGTTTTCATGTCGCGGCCGGTGTACTTGGCTGGTCCGCCCGACGCCTCGGACACCTGGTCGATGAGCATCGACGTGAGCCGAGCCATGTCGGTCCGCGCGAACTTGGCATTGATCCGCGAGTCGCCGGCGCAGCGACCGCGGAAATCTTCGACGACCGCCGTTATGGCGCCCTTGCCACCCAAACGCTCGAACAGGGATGTCGCCACCTCACACCTCCCCAGGTTCGGCGTGATGGATACACCAGCGACGGAGCGGTGTAAAGCGCGTCGATTAGCCTTACGCCCGATGGCCACCCAGACACGTAACGAGGCCAAGCTCTCCCGAGCGCGCTCGGTCGCCGCCCTTCGCGTCCGGGAGCACACCGAGGAGCTCGAAAACGCCAACCTGGATGAGCACGCTGCCCGCTCCGCGAACGCCCGTCGCGATCGCCCCGAAGAGCCGTCGCCGACGAGAGCGGCATTCGCCGTGGACCGCGACCGCATCGTCCACAGCAAGGCCTTCCGCCGGCTGAAACACAAGACTCAGGTGTTCCTCGCTCCGATCGGCGACCACTACCGGACGCGCCTGACCCACACCCTCGAGGTCACCCAGATCGGGCGCTCGATAGCGCGGGGCCTGCGCCTCAACGAAGATCTCATCGAGGCTATGGCCATGGGTCACGATGTCGGCCACACGCCGTTCGGTCACATCGGCGAGGAGCTCCTCGGCAAGTTCCTCCCAGAGGGCTTCCGTCACAACGAACAGAGCGTCCGCATCGTCGAGAAGATCGAGAAAAACGGCGCGGGGCTCAACCTCACCAAAGAAGTGCGCGACGGGATCCAGAAGCACAGCGCGCCCACCGAGGGCGGGGTCGAGACCACCGCGTGGGGCATACCCGAGACTCCCGAAGGTTGGGTCGTTCGCTACGCGGACAAGATCGCATATCTGCACCACGACATAGACGACGCGATGCGTGCGGAGATCGTGCGCGAGGAGGACATCCCACAGGACATTCGCGCGGCACTCGGCCGCGATCGCGCCGAGCGCCTCGACACGATGATCTACGACGTGATCGTCACGTCATACGGGAAGCCCGGGGTCACGATGAGCGACGAGGTGCTCGACGCTACGAACGCGCTGCGAAAGTTCATGTTCGAGAACGTGTACCTCGCGGGTCCCGCCAAGACTGAGGACCGCAAGGCGCAGGGAGTCCTTTGGGAGTTGCTACAGCACTTCGAAAAGCAACCCGAGCTCCTTCCGCCCGAGCACCAGAAGATCGCCGATCGAGACGGCACCCGGCGGGCTGTCGCCGACTACGTGGCCGGGATGACCGACCGGTACGCGCTGGACACGTTCGCCTCGATCTTTATCCCATCCGGCTGGAGCCATTTGTAACGGGGCCGAGTCCCCAACCGAATCGTTTCTGGCACGAATTTGGCAAGGCCCACACCCGTGGCGACGGAAATGAGCGCGCCCATGAGCGACGGGCACCTCGTTCAGTACTACGAGAAGGAAGGGTTCCTCTACGACCGGGTTACGGACTTCATGTCCGATGGCCTGCGCGGGAGCGATGCCGCCGTCCTCATCGCAACGCGCGCTCACCGCGACGGCGTCGAGTCGCGGCTTCTTCGGAGTGGCGTCGACCTAGCCCACCTGACGGCGGGCGGCCGGTACCACGCGCTCGATGCGCAGGAGACCCTCTCGCGATTCATGGTCAACGGCTCGCCGGACCCGCACCGCTTCGTGGAGACGATCGGACCGGTCATCAGGACCGCGCGAGGCGGCGACCGCCGAGTCCTCGCTTTCGGCGAGATGGTCGCGCTGCTGTGGGCGGAGGGGAACCGCGACGCGGCGATCCGGCTCGAGGAGCTGTGGAACGACCTCGCTCGAAGAGAGACGTTTGCGCTTCTCTGTGCCTACCCGATGACGCACTTCGACGACGCGGGCTTCGCCAAGCCGTTCGCGGACATCAACGCGGCGCACACCTGGGTCACGCCAGCCGAGAGCTACAGCATCGTCGAGGCGGACGAGCGCAACCGCGTCATCGCGGCGCTGCAGCAGAAGGCGGCGGCGCTCGAGGCGGAGAGCAAGCAGCGGGCGGTGCTCGAGTCGGCTCTGCGAGGCAAGATCGACGAGCTCGCCGAGGTCGACCGCCGGAAGGACGAGTTCCTCGCGATGCTCGGCCACGAGCTCCGGAACCCGCTCGCGCCGGTGACGACGGCCCTGCAGATCATGCGCATCCACGAGAACGAGCCAAGCCGCGTCGCGCGCTCGCGCGAGATTGTGGAGCGGCAGATCGAGCACATGACTCGGCTGATCGACGATCTCCTCGATGTCTCGCGGATCACCCGTGGAAAGATCGAGCTTCGCGAACAGCCGCTTCTCCTGAGCTCGGTGATCGAGCGGGCGGTCGAGAGCGCGCGCCCGCTCATCGACGAGCGCGGCCACCGGATCGTGCTCGACCTGCCGTCCGAGCCGGTCACCTTCCTGGCTGACCCCGCCCGGCTCTCCCAGGTCTTCGCGAACCTGCTGAACAACGCCGCCAAATACACCGACGTCGGCGGCCGGATCTGGGTGCGGGCCCGGGTGGAGGGGAACGACCTGGTCGTAGGCGTGAGGGACGACGGCCCTGGCCTCACGAAGGACCTGCGGAAGCACGCATTCGAACTCTTCATGCAAGGACCTCAGACGCGCGCCCGCGCGCGGGGCGGCCTCGGAATCGGCCTCACGCTGGTCCGGCGACTGGTCGAGCTCCACGGCGGGACGGTCGATGCCTTGAGCGACGGCCCCGGGCACGGCACGGAGTTCCTGGTACGCCTTCCGCTCCGCCTTCCGCCGGTCGTTGACGGCGCCGCACCGGCGGCTCCGGTTGCCGCGGTAGGCCCCCGGCGTCGGATCCTCGTCGTCGACGACAACGTCGACGCGGCCGAGGCTTTGGGCGAGCTCCTCCGCGACTACGGCCACGAGGTCGCGACGGCGCACGATGGCACCCAGGCCCTTGATCACGCCCGGCTGCATCGGCCGGAGATCGTGCTCCTCGATATCAGCATGCCGGAGATGGACGGGTACGAGGTCGCGAAACGCGTCCGCGGCGAGCTCGGCCTCGGCGACGCTCTCCTCATCGCTATCACCGGCTACGGCGAGGACCGCCACCGTCGCCTCGCCCGCGAGGCCGGCTTCGATCACCACGTGACGAAGCCCGTCGACGCGTCGAAGCTCGAGGAGTTGCTGAAGCTTCCGCTCTAAGGCAAGGCGGGCGCGATACTTGGCTTGATGCCCGGTGACTTCGACACGGTCAAAGAGCGCGTGGACATCGTTCAGGTCATCGGCGAGCACGGCGTCGTCCTCAAGAAGTCGGGCCGCGGGTTCACCGGACTTTGCCCGTTCCACACCGAGAAGACGCCCTCGTTTCACGTCAACGTGGATACCCGCAGCTACAAGTGCTTCGGGTGCCTGCCCCCAGGCTCGCTGGTGAAGACGTCACGTGGACCTGTCCCGATCGAAATCGTCGGCGTCGGGGATGCCGTCTACGCCAGTGATGGGCGTCTCCATGCTGTCGTCGAAACACACGAACATCTCTTTCGCGGGTCCCTAGTTGAGCTGATTTGCGCGCCTTTCAAGGTTCCCCTCTTGCTAACCCCCGATCACGAGGTGCCCCTCCTCAGACCGAAAAGTCGGCGACTTGCCCGCGTACCCGCTGGTGAGATTCGTCCGCAAAATTACCTGCTGTATCCGGCGGTCGCTCGCGTCAATCGAGACCTCGACTGGTCACCCCTAGCAACATGGTTTGGGACCCGCGGGAAAACACCCAAATCGCTGCCCGCTCAAGTCGATATTCCACTTTTTGCTGAGTGGCTCGGTTGGTATCTGGCCGAGGGCAGTGTCAGCAACGACCGAACTGTGAGGTTCAGCCTCGGCGGCCACGAAACCGGCGCGGCGGAACGCATCCGCGAGCTAACACAGCTCCTTTTCGGAGAACGACCGCGAGGCGAGCCGACTGGTTCAAGACTCGAGCTGTGGTTTTGCCATGCCCTATTGTCCCGCTGGCTCAAGCACTATTGCGGCGTCGGTGCGCGGAGCAAGCGCCTTCCGGACTTCGTGTGGGCTTGGACGCCAACCCAACAGGAGAGACTCTTCACGGCGCTTTTGGCTGGCGACGGCCGCCTCAACCCGGGCCGTTTAGTTGCGCGCTACGGATACTTGGCGAGTCGCTCGTCGACGTTGACTTCTGCCTCGGTGCGACTGATCGACGACGTCAGAGATCTTCTGATCCTCAACGGAGTTGTCCCGTCTCTCACCGAGGAAACGCAACGCGACGGCCGTAAGGCGTGGCGTTTGACCGTTACTTCCGCCAACCAGGAACGGTGGGGCAGCGGCGAGCGCCCCGCAACAGAGCCGGTCCCTGTTCGCGTGCGGAAAGTACGACACATCGAATACAGCGGCCCCGTCTACAACCTGACGGTTGCAGAGGACCACACGTACGTGACGATGTCCGGGACCGTCTTCAACTGCGGCGAGTCCGGTGATGTCTTCACGCTCCTCGAAAAGATCGACGGGCTGACGCCGGCGGAGGCGCTCAAAGTCCTCGCCGAGCGCGCCGGTGTCGAACTGACCAGCCGGCGCGACCCAGCCGAGCAGGAGCGCGAGAAGCGCTTGCTCGCCGCGAACGACACCGCGCACTTCTACTTCCGCCAGGCGCTTCGCGGAACCGACCGTGGGAAAGAAGTGGCCGTTTATCTCGCCGACCGCGGGATCCGCTCCGAAACGGTCGAAAAGTTCGGTCTCGGCTACGCCCCCGACAGCTGGGACGGCCTGGTCGGCTACCTCCGGAAGAAGGGCTACGCCGACGAGGAAGTCGTGGCGGCCGGCCTCGTCGGACGCAACGACCGGGGCCTCTTCGACTGGTTCCGGGACCGGCTGATCGTCCCCATCAAGGACGGCCGGGGACGGATCATCGCCTTCGGTGGCCGGGCAATGCGTTCGGATCAGCGCGGCAAGTACGTGAACTCCCAGGGGACCGTCCTCTTCAACAAGAGCGCGACCCTCTACGCGCTCGACGTCGCCCGGGCCGCGATCCGGAAGGAGCGCGCGGCCGTGATCGTGGAGGGGTACTTCGACGCGATCGCCCTGCACCAGGCCGGCTTCGAGAACGCCGTCGCCTCGATGGGCACGGCGCTCACTGAGGACCAGTACCACGTGCTGGCGGCGATGCGGATCGATCGTTCGATCGTCGCGTTCGACGGGGACGCTGCGGGCCAGCTCTCCGCGGAAAGGCGGGGGACGGAGATCGTCCAGGCCGTCCAGCGCGCCAAGCGCCGTGCCCGTAGCGGCGAGGTCGGGAGGGCGGCTGTCTCGGTCGAGGTCACGGTCCTTCCGACCGACACCGACCCCGACGTGCTCGCGCGGCGCGATCCGGAGCGGCTCCGTGCGCTCCTGGGGGAGGCCAAGCCGGTCCTCGAGTTCGTGCTCGACCGGATCGCGGCCCGGAGCGACCTTGGAAGGGCCGACGGCCGGCGGCGCTTTCTCGCCGAGGCGCTGCCCCTGGTGGCGAACGAGCCGGACGCTCTCACGCGGGAGCTCTACCTGGGGACGCTGTCGACGCTCACCGGCTTGGACCACGAGACCCTGCGCCGCGAGGCCGCCGCCGCGCCTCCACCGACGCAGCGCCCGGCCGTCGCCGCCAATGAGACTCCAGCGAAACAAACCGCCCCCGCTGAGCGTTACCTAATGGCACTATTGATTCGATTTCCAGAAGAAGCCGCGCGAAGCGAACTCGATCCCGGCGACCTCGACGACCCCGACCACCGAGCAATGTTCGAATGGCTCAAAGCGGGGAAGCATCCGACTTCTGACCTGCCGGCTCACTTGGCCGCCAAAGCCGCGGCCGTTGGCGTTTCAGCGCCGGAGCTCGAAGGCGAAGTGGACGTCGCCCAGGCGATCGAAATCGCCGCGCTGGCTCTTCGGGAACGGAACCTGCGGCGTCGTATGAAGTCCGCGCAAGGTCAGCTCGCGCGGGCCAATGGCGGCGACGTGGGTGCGGTGGACGGAGAGGTCGCTCAGCTGGCAAACGAGCTCGCTGAGGTCATGCACCGCCGGGAGCGGCACACGGTGTTACACGCGGCTGACGCCGACGAGAGGGATGAATGAAGAGCAGCACCAAGATCAAGGAACCGACAACGGCCACGGCGCCGGCGCCTGAGCAGCGCGGGATCCATCCCGAGCACCGCGAGGCGGCCGAGCGTCTGATCGCGCGCGGGCGGCAGCAGGGGTACGTCACCCAGGAAGACATCGTGCGGGCGATCCCGGATGCCGAGCCCGGAGAGATCGAAGAGCTCCTCACGACCCTCGACGACAACAACGTCGAGATCCTCGAGGCTGAGCGCTCGCCCACGTGGGCGCAGGTCAAGGAGGAAGAGGAAGAAACCGAGGAGCTGCAGCGCGAGGACTCGATCGCATCGGTCCTTGCCAGCGACCTCATCAGCGTCGACGACCCGGTCCGCATGTACCTCAAGGAGATCGGGAAGGTCCCGCTGCTCACGGCGGAGGAAGAGGTCAACCTCGCCAAGTCGATCGAGCTCGGGGAGCAGGCGCTCGTGTCGCCGGCGCTCTCGGTCATCCACCTGTACGAGCTCGGCGTCGAGGTGAAGAAGCGTATGGCCCTCGGACGACCGAAGGAATTCGTCGACGAGGCCACCCGATTCACGAACAAGTCGCTCCGGTTCACGCTCGGCGAGGAGGAAGGCGGCAAGGAGCTCAAGCGCGTCGCCAACCGGCTCCTCAAGCTGCGCGACCCGTTACAGGGCGAGGCGAACAGTAAAGAGATCAGCTACGAGGCGAAGGTCCTCATCGACGAGACCGTCGCCCTCATAGACGCGGCGCGCCGCGATCCCGAGCGTCTCGCGTTCCGGATCCTGCCGCAGTACGCGAAGATCCACGGACCCGCCGAAGGTGCGGAGCGTCTCGGCGAGCTCGTCATGCTCGGTGCGGAGCTCCGCGACATCCTCGTAAAGCAACTCGACAAGCTGGCGCAGCTGGACTCGGACGAGCAGCGCGCGCTGCGTCGTCTCGCGGACGAGCTCATCCAAAAGGGCGACGACGCGCGGCACAACCTGACGGAGGCGAACCTCCGTCTCGTCGTGTCGATCGCGAAGAAGTACATCGGACGCGGCATGAGCTTCCTCGACCTCATTCAGGAAGGGAACATCGGACTCATCCGCGCGGTCGAAAAGTTCGACTACCGCAAGGGCTACAAGTTCTCGACGTACGCGACGTGGTGGATCCGACAGGCCATCACCCGCGCCATCGCGGACCAGGCGCGGACGATCCGCATCCCGGTCCACATGGTCGAGACGATCAACAAGCTCATCCGCGTCTCGCGTGGGCTCCTTCAGGAGCTCGGCCGCGAGCCGACCGCCGAGGAGATCGCCGAGCGGATGCTCATCACGGCCGACAAGGTCCGCGAAATCGTGAAGGTCTCGCAGGAGCCCGTGTCACTCGAGACGCCGATCGGCGAGGAAGAGGATTCGCACCTCGGGGACTTCATCCCCGACAACCAGGCCCTCGCGCCGAGCGATGCCGCGAGTCACAAGCTTCTCAAGGAGCAGGTCGAGTCGGTCCTTGAAGGACTCACCGGCCGCGAGCGTCGCGTGCTCCAGCTGCGCTTCGGACTCGAGGACGGGCGAACCCGAACGCTCGAAGAGGTGGGGCGCGAGTTCAACGTGACTCGCGAACGCATCCGACAGATCGAGGCAAAGGCGCTGCGCAAGCTGCGCCACCCATCGCGGAGTCGCAAGCTAAAGGACTACCTCGAGTAATAAAAAGGGGCGCCATCCCGGTGCCCCTTCTCATTTCTGCTTCGACGCGCCCCAGCGGTCGTAGCTCACGAGCTCCGAGATCGGCCTCCGTCCGCGCATTGGTCCGGACGGACGCGGGTCGTTGGTCGATTTCGGGCGGCCGATCATCACGATCTGGCGCGCGGTCAGATCGTCAGGTATGCCCAGGATCCGCTTGGCCTCTGCGTCGTGCGTCGGGCCACCGAACCAGGCGGTACCGCCGCCATACCCGAGCATCGTCGCGCCCGTCAGCAGGCGCTCGGTGAGGCGACCTTCGTCGTATGCCCCGAACATCGGTTCGGCGCCGTCGAGAACGATCGCGATCCCGAGTGGCGCGCCGGCAAGCCAGTTGATAGGCGGGCGCAAGGCCGCGAGCTTCCCCAGGCGATCCTTGTCGCGTACCACGATGAAGCGCCACGGCTGGCCGTTCTTCGCGCTTCCCGTCCAGCGCGCAAGCTCCAGAAGCTGATCGACGACCTCGTCGGGCACCGCCTCTGAGGAGTACTGCCGGATCTGCGATACGCGACGGATGGGGTCGAGCCCCGGGGACGAAATGCGACGCTTCATCAAGCGAATGATCCCCCAATCAACCTAACGAGTGGCGGTGCCGCTGAAACCGAGGAGACCCTTCACATATTCCAGCTCGCCGAGGTGGCGATTTTCGTGCGCGATCGACGTGACGAAGGCGCGTCCGATCGACGCCGGCTCGTCGAAGTAGAACGTCGTCTGCTCACGCGCGACCGCGTCGGCGTCGAAACGGTCCACGACCGCGTCGAGCGCCGCGAACGACCGCCGCGCGTAGTCGACGAGCATGTCCTTCGAGGGCGGTCGCAGAGTCGCCGCGGTCTCGTCGTCGACGCCCGTCCCGACCCCGTTTGACCCCAGCAGAACCTCCGCGAGACCCCACCTCGCGGCGAGCCCGTCCTTGACCCAGAGCTCGGCGGCGCCGCCGGCTTGCGCGGCGAACTTGTCAGCGCAGCGAGCGATGTGCCAGAGCGTCCAGCCCATCGAGTGGGCGCGCGGAGCAGGACGCCATGCGAGCTGGTCGTCGGATAGGCCATCGATGACCTTCAGCACGAGCTCCCGGGTCATCTTCGAGCGCTGCTTGGCAAGGTCGAGCGTGTCGGCCGGCATCGCGATCCGGAGTCTAGGAAGGGCGCATCATTCGCGCATGGCAGACGTCGACTCGGGAGAGCTCGAGCGGCTCGGGTCCGCGCTTCGGCTCGCGCAGTCCGCGCTCGAAGAGGCGCTCGAGGCTGCGGAGAATCTCGGCAGCTTCGATCGACGCTTCGACGTGCCTCGTGCCGTCGGCGGCGCGCAACGCCTCGTCGGAAACGCGCTCGAGGCGGTCGACGCCGCGCGTAACCCTTAGGGATTCCCGCTGGCGAGGACTCGGAGGTAGTGAACGAGCTCCCATCGCTGTTCCTCGGTCAACACTGAACGCCACGCCGGCATCGCGGTCTCAGGGAACCCGACGCTGACCATGTAGTACAGCTCGCCGTCGGTGTGCTGCGGCACGTGCAGCACGAGATCCGCCGGCTTCGGATCGAGCGTGGCGCCGGTCACCCCATCGCCGCGGCCCCGATCGCCGTGACAGGCAACGCAACGTTCACGGAAGACCACGCGCCCTCGCGAGACCGCCTCGCTCGACGGCGCGGTCGGGTTCTCGAGCTTTGCCGCGGCGTTCAGGCCGCGGGTCCAGTCGCCCTGCTGGACGAACGCCCATCCGGCCGCGGCGATCGCGCTGGCGGCGACAAGAGCCGCCAACGGCTGCCACGCGAGACCGCGTGCAGATCCGTCTATGCCGTGAGGCTACGCGCGCGTGAGCGGCGCCGATCGACGTAAGCGCCGACGACCGTGACGAAGACGAGCGCGCCGCCGATGAGGAATGCGGTCTCGATCCTAGGAAGCTCGAGACCTTTGGCCGGCGCGGGAGCGGCCGTCGGCGCCGGCGTCACCGGGGCGGCCGTGACCTGGAGGCGCAGGCTGTTCGTGTTGAGCGCGGACTGGTCCTTGGCGACGTCGATCGTGCCGGGCGTCCCATCGAGCGGGACCGTGAACTCGAATATCTGGCCTGCGAGCTCGATGCGTCCGCTGTGCGTGAACGTCCCGTATGCCCCGAACGATCCGCGGTAAACCGCGACGCCTTGTGACTGGCTTGTCTTGAAAAGCGTCGTGCTGAGGCACTTGGTTCGGTTGCCATCGACCTGCATGACCAAAGCGTCGACGCTGTCCGGCAAGACAACGTTGGCGTCGACACGCGCGGTGAAGCTGAGGTCGATGTTCGTTGATGTCTTTTGGGCGAAGACCGAGGTGAAGCACGAGGAGCAGTCGGCATAGGCCGCCGTGCCAAGCGCCAGCAGGGCGAATAGGGAAGAGAGCAGGAATACACGGACCATCAGACACCTCCGCCGGCCGTCTCTGGCCGTTCACCTCCCTTACAGCGGCCGCGCGGTCCCGGTTCCCGCCGCCCGTGTTCAACCGCCGGGCTACCATCGGTGCATGCGTGGACTGCTCGGCAAGCGACTCGTCGACGTCGACGTCGGTTAGACCGCTCTACTAGCCGCCGCGTTCCGCCACGTTCTCGTGGACGTGGGTGCAGGTGATGGCGGCTACGTCCTCCACCGCGCGCGGATCGAGCCGATGACGTTCGCGATCGCCCTGGACGCGAGCCCTGACGCCCTCGCGAGTGGCGCCTGGCGGGCAAAGCGCGCACGTCTCGCTAACGCTGCGTTCCTCGTCGAAGGCGTCGAGTGCCTTCCGCCAGAGCTGGCGCGTCTTGCCGACGAGGTCACGGTCCACTTTCCGTGGGGATCGCTGCTACGTGGACTCGTCGACGGACACGGTGATGTCATCGGCCCGATCGCGAACGTCATGAAAGCCGGAGCGGAGCTGCGTGTTCTCATGTCGGTCGTCGACCGCGACGGCTTCGGCGAGTTGACTCCCACACTCGTGATCGCGCGACGCGACGCGTATGAGGTACATGGCCTTCGCCTCATTGAGGCGGTCTGGGCCAGCGGGGCGACCGTCAGCGACAGTCGGTCGGCGTGGGCAAAGCGGCTCGCCGTCGGTCGCGCGCGTCAGGCGGTCGTCGCGCGCTATCGTCGCGACGCCACCTAGGAGGTCCAGCCGTGTGTCATCCCGAGGTACCGGCCGGCGCGCCCATCCCAGACGTCCGTATCGAAGACGCCGCGGTCCCGGTTGAGGATGGCGTCATGCCTGGGCTCGTGGCGGTGCCCGAGGAAAGACCTGCGCCGGGGATCCTGATCATCAACGACGTCTTCGGGCGGAGTCCCTTCTACGACAACCTCGCGAGGCGTCTCGCGCAGGCTGGGTTCGGCGCGCTGACGCCGGAATACTTCTTTCGCGAGGGCTCGCTACCCGAGCCGACGCGAGAGGCCGCGATGGCGCGCGCCAAACAGCTCGACTTCAAGCGGTGGGGCCGCGACATGTCCGCGGCGATCGATTGGTTACGCGCACGACCGGATGTGAGCGCCAACGTCGGTACGATCGGTTTCTGCATGGGCGGGACGCAGGTCCTCCTGCTCGCGGCCCGACGTGATGATATCGCCGCGACGGTCTCGTACTACGGCTTTCCGGCGGACGCGCGAACGGAGGCGTCGCCGATCGAGGTCGCGCCCAACGTGCGTGGCCCCATCCTCGGCCACTGGGGCGATCAGGACGTGGGCGCCGGGATGGACAACGTGGAGAAGCTACGCGCGGCGCTCGAAGCGGCCGATGTGGAGCACGAGCTCCACATCTACCCCGGCCTCGGTCATGGATTTCTCAAGGCATCGCTCGAGGACGAGAAGACGCCCGGCTCCGAGCAGGCATGCTCTTCGTGGACGCGCACGCTGGAGTTCTACTGGCGGTGCTTCGCGCGCCAGCGCGTGCCGAGCTAGGCGGCGGTCTTCACAACGACGAGCGACCCCGCCTGCTTGTCGTGAAACCCTTGTCGCCTCGGGTCCTGCGCCGTGGTGTACAGCAGGTAGATGTAATAGCCGAGCACGACCAAACCGACGATGGCTCCTAGGCCGCTGCCGGTCTGGGCGGAGAAAAGGTTCGATACGACCGAGGGACCGAAGAGATATGCCCAGCGCATCATCGCCTGATTCCACGTGAGCGCGGCGCCATCGGCCGCGTTTACGGTCAGGAGGCCCATGAGGCGCTGTCCCGGTGTGGCGCGCCAGGCGGTCCACGTGTATCCGTAATACAAGAAGCCCAGGGCCGCGAAGAGGATCCCGCGGATCACGCTGCCAACGATCGAGACGTCGTTCACGAAGATCCCGACGATGAGGATTCCGCAGATGCCTAGGACGAGGCCGTCGATTATCAGCGCGATGATCCGCGGCGCCAGTGCGGCGGGCGCGAGCGCGGACGAAGTTGCTTGGACCGTCACAAAGCGTCTCCCTTCGCCGGCGTCACCGCCGGGTACACGTCGGCCCGGAGCATACGCGGTCGTGCCTTAGCGTCTCTGCTTCGGTTCGCTCCACGCGACGTCGGAAGGCACCTCCGAGCGAAGCAGGGGCTCGAGCGCGCTCACGTATGCGGCGACGCGCTTCCCGATCCGGTCAAGGAATGCAAGGTCGAGGGGCGCGAGTGCGACGGGCTCCCACACGCGAGCCCAACCTTTGTCCCAGCCCTCGACACGGACTTCGGGGCCGAGCGCGCGGCGGATCGTTCGCTCTCGCGCGCGAAATGCCGCGAGGAGGCGAGCGTTCGTAAGGGCATCGGCTTCGAAGTGCAGCCCGAGCTCGATGACGGCAAGCCGGTCGCGTATCCATGCCTCGTAGTGCAGCTGCTTATTTCCCGACCAGAGCTGAGCCATGTATGAGTAGGCGGTCGAATGGAATCGTGGAGACTCCGCGGGCAGCTCGTCCTGGACCCGATCGACGACACCGCGCAGGAAACTGCGCGAGTCGAGCCTACGGGGTGCGGGCGGGGAGGACGAGGTCGACGAGGCCGGTGAACGCGGGCGCCGCGATGCCCGCGAGCGCGACGAAGGTGAGGACGCGACGGCGCGTCGGGCGCTCAACGACCCGCCAGATCCGTTCCGCGAGCGCGGCGCCGGCCGTCATGAGCGGCGCGGCGAGGAGCGCGCCTCCCAGACTGAATGGCCGGTCCCAGACGATCGCGGTCGCGATGCCAAAGCAGAGGCCGGTGAGCGCCCACCAGCGCCAGCCTATCGCTGCTGTTCCACGAAGAGCCAGGACGAGGGCGGGCAACGATCAGTGGGACGAAGTCGGTTGTGCGGGTAAGGAACGCGCCGAGGAAATGACGAGGAGCGGTCGTGGATCGAAGCGTCGCAAAAGCCCAAACGCGAGCCCGCCGCCTGTGTTCCCTCTGCGGTGATCGCGGTCGCGGTCACGCGCCATGGATACGTCAGCGAGCCAAACCACGCGGGGTCGAGCCTCTATCGGTCACGGCACCGATACCCTAAAATCGCGCGTACGGTCCCCGGTGGCGCAATGGCAGCGCGGCTGACTGTCGAAAAACGGAGGGCAGCCTCTTGGGGAAACCCAGGAGTGAGAACTGGGTGAATTGCGGGAAACCTACAGCGCGAAAGCGCCAAGGCAATCCGCAGCCAAGCCCGAGGGCACGCCTCGGGAAGGTTCAGAGACTAAGCGCCCAGTGCCTGTAGCGCGGGAACGCGCCAAGGCAATGAGATAGTCCACGTCCGAGGGAAACCTCGGGGAGCG
>JALYSZ010000372.1 GCA_030854525.1 Chloroflexota bacterium
AAACATGCCTCATTTCATCACGGACACGTGCATCGGCTGCGGGGTGTGCGAGATCAAGTGCCCCACGCATACGATCACGGGCGACAAGAGCGAGAAATACGTCATCCACGAGGACCGCTGCATCGACTGCTCGGTCTGCGCGCGATATTGCCCCGTCTCCTGCATCCAGGACCACCAGGGGCTGCTGGTCGAGAAGGTCAAGCCGCGGGACATCCCCAAGGCGATCGTCGATCGGGACCTGTGCACCGGCTGCGAGTTCTGCATCGACATCTGCCCCTTCGACTGCATCTACCTGATCGAGGATCCGTTGCAGGAAACCTTTCACAAGATCGCCGAAGTCGAGGCGGGACCGTGCGTTTCCTGCCGCCTTTGTGAGACGGTCTGCGAGAAGGACGCCATCTTCGTCCCCAACCCGATCACCCAGGCCAAGAGATACCTCCCCGCCCTGTGACGGACGAGCGGCCCGCGGATTCGGCCTCGCCCCACGAAGACTCGGAGGACGGGGAGGGTCCGCCGCCGCGGGCGACGCTCGCACGCTTCTTCGTGCTTCCGCTCCTCGTGGTCGGCACAGCCCTGCTCATCTTTCTCGTCTTCAACCGGATGACCTTCGAGCGGCGCTCGCCGGCCGATGAGCTCGCCGAGGTTCGGGGCGGGACGGCCAACCGGCGCTGGCAGGCGGCGTTCGAGCTCTCCCGCTCGATCGGGCGCATGCCGCCGGGTCCCGAGCGCGACGCCCTCTCGGCGGAAACCCGGCGGGTGTTCGACGGGCTGTCGGGAAAGCGCGCGGAAGACGTGAAGGTCCGCCGGTATCTCGTGCTGGTGCTGGGGAAGCTCCTGGACCGCGCCGCGCTCCCGCAGCTTCTCGCTGCCGCCCGGGACTCGGATCCGGAGACGCGGCTGTACGCGGTCTGGGCCCTCGGCATGATCCGCGACCCCGCCGCGTTGGAAGCAGTCCTCGAGAGCTCGCAGGCGCAGGACCCCGGCGCCCGCAAGATGGCCGCCTATGTCCTCGGCAAGCTTTCCGACCCACGCGCGATTCCCCGTCTGCAGGTGCTTCTCGGAGACCCGGTCGCCGACGTTCGCTGGAATGCCGCGATTGCCCTCGCGTCGCTCCACGACGGCTCCGGCGCGGAAGTCCTCCGCTCCATGATCGACCGGGGCGCGCTGGCGCGGCAGGCGCCGCTCTCCGGAGACCAAGCCGAGGTCGCGATGGTGTCGGCCCTGCAGGCGCTCGCTCTGCTGCACGACCCGGCGAGCCTGCCCGAGATCGAGCGGGTCGCGCGTGAAGATCCGAACCTCAAGGTTCGCGAAGCCGCGCGCAAGGCGGCAGAGGCCGCGCGCGCCGCGACCGCCGGCGCGCCGCAGAAGAGCTCCGAGAACCTTGAGCGGCGCGCCGCGCTTTTGGTAGGCTGACCCCGACCGATGGCCACGGTAGAAAAACAGGTCCCTTCGCCCTCGGCCGAGGTCCTGGCCGACGGACTCACCCGGCGCTCCACTTTGAAGTGGATGACTGCCGCGTGGCTGGGGTTCACCGCCGCGACGGTGGTCGGCCTGACCGCGACGGTTCGCTTTCTCTTCCCGAACGTGCTTTTCGAGCCTCCGACGCGGTTCAAGGCGGGCGATCCGTCCACCTACAGCCCGGGAGTCGACGAGCGGTGGAAGGAGAAGTTCGGCGTCTGGATCGTCCGGAACACCGAGTCGATCTACGCGCTCGTCGCGGTGTGCGTCCATCTGGGCTGCACGCCGAACTGGCTTGCCGCGCAGAACAAGTTCAAGTGTCCCTGCCACGGTTCGGGCTATTACGTCTCCGGGATCAACTTCGAGGGACCGGCCCCCCGGCCGCTCGAGCGCGCGGAGATCTCGCTGTCGCCGGAGGACGGCCAGATCATCGTGGACAAGGCAACGCGGTACCTCTATGAGCGGGGGCAGTGGAGCGATCCGAAGGCATTCGTGAAGATGGTCTGACCGGACTCGTCGCGTTTCGCTTTCCGAAATCGGAGGTCCTCAGTTGGTTCGTCGTTGGCGCCAGATACAGGAACAGATCGTCGCGAGCCAGATCTGGAGGTCCATCTTCCGGGTCGGAGTGCCCAACACGAACCGCAAGCGTGTTCTCGCGATGCTCGGGAACGTCGTCCTCCACCTGCACCCGGTTAAGACGCGCAAATCCGGCGTCAAGATGCGCTACACCTGGTGCGCCGGCGGAGTGACTTTCTTCCTCTTCCTCGTGCTGACGTTTACCGGCCTGCTCCTCATGTTCTATTACCGCCCGACGGTCGAGTACGCCTTCGTCGACATCCTCGACCTGCGGGAGCAGGTGCCGTTCGGGATCATGCGCGAGGTGCACCGCTGGGGCGCGCATGCCATGGTGATCTCCGTCTGGATCCACATGTTTCGCGTTTTCATGACGGGCTCGTATAAGCCGCCCCGCGAGTTCAACTGGGTCATCGGCGTCCTGCTCCTCGTCATGACGCTCATGCTGTCGTTCACCGGTTACCTGCTGCCCTGGGACCAGCTCGCGATCTGGGCCATCACGGTCGGCTCGAACATGGC
>JALYSZ010000328.1 GCA_030854525.1 Chloroflexota bacterium
CTCTGGCTGCGGGCGCCGTGACATCACGCGACCTCGCCGATGCAGGCGGGTCGGCGGTGGCGGCGCGCGCGCTCGCAAAACGCGGGCTCGTTCTCGCGAGCGCTCGCGCGGTGCGCCGCGTACCCGCTGAGTTCGCGTTCGCGGATGCCGACCGCGCCCGAGATCTTCCGGCGACCGGGCCGCAGGCCGTCGCGATCGGAGCGATCACCGGGGCGCTCGGGTCGGGCCGCGGATTCCTCCTCCATGGAGTGACCGCGAGCGGCAAGACCGAGGTGTACCTGCGCGCGGCCACCGCCGCGCTCGCGCGCAGCGATGGGGTGATCGTCCTCGTGCCGGAGATCATCCTCACGGCGCAGGTCGTCGCGCGGTTCATCGCGCGTTTCGGGGATCGCGTCGCGCTCCTGCACAGCGCCCTCTCGGCCGGTGAGCGTTTCGACGAGTGGCGGCGGATTCTCGACGGAGTCGCCGACGTCGTGGTGGGCTCGCGCTCCGCGCTCTTCGCGCCCCTCAAGCGCGTCGGTCTGATCGTCGTCGACGAGGAGCAGGAGCCTTCATATAAACAGGAGAGCGATCCGCGCTACCACGCCGTCGACGCCGCCCTTGAGCTCGGTCGCATCACCGGAGCCGCCGTCGTGTTGGGGAGCGCGACGCCACGCGTGGTCACATACGAGGCCGCGCGGAAAGGCGACCTTGTGCCTCTCGCATTGCCGGAGCGCGTCGGTGAGCTTCCGCTTCCTCCCACGACGGTCGTGGATCTGCGCCTTGAGCTCCGGACTGGCAATCGCGGCACGCTCTCGCAAGCGCTACGCGAGGCGCTCCAACGCACTGTCGCGGCGGGCGAGCAGGCCATCCTTTATCTGAATCGCCGGGGCTTCGCGACCGTTGTGCTCTGCCGCGACTGCGGATACGTCGCGAAGTGCCCGGCCTGCGAGATCCCGTACGCGTACCACGTCGATGGGGCGCTCGTGTGCCACCGGTGCGGCCGTCGCGAGGCGAGAGCGCCAGAGGCGTGCCCCGCGTGCGGGAGCGCGCGGATCAAGCAGCTCGGAGTCGGGACGCAGCGCGTGGAGGAAGAGGTACGGGCCGCTGTCCCGCGCGCGAACGTGATCCGCCTGGACCGCGATGCCATCCGCGGGAAGGGCGCCCACGCCGCGGCGTACGAGCGGATGCGCTCGGGCGATGCGCAGGTCATCGTCGGCACGCAGATGCTCGCGAAGGGATTCGACCTGCCTGGGGTGACCCTCGTTGGCGTCGTGAACGCGGACACCATCCTCAATCTCCCCGATTTCACAGCGGCGGAGCGCACCTTTCAATTGCTCACGCAGGTGCTCGGCCGGTCCGGACGTGGCGAAGCCGGAGGGCGCGGGATCGTGCAGACCTATCTACCCGAGCACTACGCGATCCGCGCGGCCGCCGCGCACGACTACGTCGCATTCGCTGAGGCCGAGCTCGAGGGGCGCCGCCGGTTCGGCTACCCGCCGTTCGGACGATTGGCGCTGCTCTCGACCCAGGCGAAGAAGATCGAGACCGTCGAGAAACGCTCGCGCGAGCTCGCGGCATGGCTTCGCGAGGCCGCCGGCGATGATGCCGAGGTTCTTGGCCCTGCGCCGGCCTTCGCCGCGAAACGTGCCGGGAGTTATCGCGCGCAGATCGTTCTGCGCGGCGAGCCAGAGCGCGTGCTCGACCGCGTCAACGTAAGCGAGGAGTGGACGGTCGACGTGGACCCGGTGACACTTCTGGGGTGAGCGATGAGATAGAGGAGCCGAAGGAGCCGCCGCCGCCGCGGCTGCGTGTTACGAAGGGAACGCCGTGGCGCATCGACCCGGGCCGTCGCGCGAAGTGGTCGGCGCCCGAATTCGTTTCGGCGAACGCGGTCGAAGTACGGCAGATTGGCGACCCGATTCTGCACGCGCCGGCGAAAAAGCCGCGGCTCAGTCGGCCCGAGCTCGAGGCGCTCGTCGCGCGCATGTTCGCGTCGATGATGGTCGCGCATGGCATCGGGATCGCGGCGCCGCAGATCGGCGTGCCTCTGCGCATCGCGATCATGGACGTCGACGAGGCCGGCATCGTTGCTCTCGAGCCGACGATCGAGTGGACCAGCGAAGAGAAGGAAGAGACGAGCGAAGGCTGCCTCTCCGTGCGCGGCATGTACGGGATGCTCGAGCGCCCGGTCGCCGCGCGCCTCGTCGCGGACGACGTCGCCGGAAAACGCTTCACGCTCATGGGCGACGAGTTCGGAGCCCAGTGCATTCTGCACGAGACCGATCACTTGAACGGCACCCTGTATGTCGATCGGCTCCGATCGCGGGAGGATCTCCACACGGTCGAGCCTGACGAGGAGGAACGGGTTTCCGCCTAGCACAGAGGGCGCTCTTCCTCGGCACCCCTCCGTTCGCGGTTCGCTCGCTCGAGGCACTCGACCGTCTTCGCGAGAGTGGGGTCATTCTGATCGCGGGAGTGGTAACCCAGCCTGATCGTCCCGCATCGCGAGGCGTGGTGCGCGAGCCTGCGGTGAAAGTCGCCGCGCGCGCGATGGGTCTGGCGGTCCGGCAGCCGGTGCGTCTAGATGAAAAAGAGCTGGCTGCGATCCTCGCCCTCCGGCCGCAGCTCCTGGTCTGGTCCGCGTATGGCAACCGCATCCCGAAGACGCTCCTCGCCGCGGTGAACGGCCGCGCGCTGAACGTCCACGCGTCGCTCCTTCCACGGTGGCGCGGTGCCGCGCCGATCGCGCACGCGATCCTCGCCGGCGATCCCGAGACCGGAGTGACGCTGATGGAAGGCACCGCGGAGCTCGACGCCGGTCCGATCCTCGCTCAGACGCGAACGAAGATCGGCGACGAGACGAAAGGGGAGCTCGAGGAACGACTCGCGAAGCTCGGGGGCGAGCTTCTCGAGCGCGAGATGCCGCGGTACCTCGCGGGAAAGCTCGTGCGCCGACCACAAGACCTCAAACACGTCACGCTCGCACCCAAGCTCGAGCCGCGTCAGGGCGAGCTTGATCCCGCGCGGCCAGCGGAGGAGCTCGCTCGCCGCGTGCGTGCGTACACGCCCGATCCGGGCGCTTTCATGACCTTCCGCGGCCAACGTATCGGCGTGCTCCGCGCTTCCATCGCGGGAGGTCTTGGCATGGAGCGCGGGACGCTCCAGGTCCGCGACGGGACGCCACACGTCGCGGCCGGTGCCAGATGGCTGCGACTCGACGAGGTCAAGCCCGCCGGCAAGCGCGCGATGAGCGGCGCGGAGTGGGCCCGCGGGTTGCGCGACGTTCGCCCGGACGAGCGCGTCCCGTCTTGAGTCGCGCCGCTACGCTCGATCCCATGACGGACATTCGTCCCGCGGTCAGCGACCTGAGCAAAGAGCAGCTCGTCGCGTGGCTCGGGAAGCATGGCGAGCCGCCGTACCGCGCGAAGCAGATCCGCCGCCACGCGACTCACGGGACCGGGGGCGGGTTCGGAGAGCTGACCGACCTACCCAAATCGCTGCGCGACGCCCTCACGAAGTCGTTCCGCTGGTCGTCGGTCGAGCCCGTTCGCGAGGAAGCGAGCGCGGATGGCGAAACGCGCAAGGCGCTGCTCGAGCTGCGCGACGGCCACCACATCGAGAGCGTGCTCATGCCGCACCACGGCGCGCGCAACGCGGTGTGCGTTTCGACGCAGGCGGGCTGCCCGATGGCCTGCGCGTTCTGCGCGACCGGGGAGATGGGTCTGGTGCGCAACCTGACCGCCGGCGAGATCGTCGACCAAATCCGGCACTGGCAGCGCGAGCTCGCGCAGCGTAACGAGCGCGTGTCGCACGTCGTGTACATGGGGATGGGAGAGCCGTTCAACAACTACGACGCGACGCTCGCGTCGGTCCGTTCGCTCATCGATCCCGCGGAGTTCGGCATCAGCCCGCGGCGGCTGACGATCTCCACCTGCGGCGTCGTCACCGGGATCGACGCCCTCGGGGGAGAGGGCCTGCCGATCAACCTGGCTGTTTCGCTCCATGCGCCGGACGACCCGACGCGCGCGCGGATCATGCCGATCAATCGAAAGTGGGGCGTGGAAGATGTCCTCGCCGCGGCCGCGCGGTACGTCAAGCGAACGAAGCGGCGAGTGACTTTCGAGTACGTGCTTCTCGCGGGCGTGAACGACTCGGTTGAGACGGCCCGCTCGCTCGCCGCCGCGATCACGCGGCACGGTCCCACAAAGGACGCGCATGTAAACCTCATTCCGTACAACCCCGGAGCCGGCGGTTTCCGGCGGCCGTCGGTCGAGCGCATGGAAGCCTTCGCGACGCTGCTGCAGGAGCAGGGCATCGCCGCGACCCTGCGGATCAGCAAGGGCCAGGACATCGCTGCAGGGTGCGGGCAGCTGAAAGTGGCGGAAGGAAAAGCAGCGGCGACGGTGTGATCGGTTAGACGCGCTGGGCGGCGACGAACATCGTGTCGCCGAGATTGATCCAGAAGCCAAGCCGGTCGGCGAGTCGTCGCGGCACGGCTCGCAGGACTGCGTGGGCCACTCGGCCCGCAGGACCTCTGCGCAGCTCGATGGTCGCAAGCACGTCGTACAGCGTGTGGTAATAGGCCGCCGTCTGGATGCCGGCGACTCTGAAGCCAAGGCGCACGAGAAGCCGCCGGATCGTCTCTCGCGAAAAGTAATTCACGTGCGAAGGCGGATGGATCTGCCGCCACCTGGCACCGCGGACCCTCGCGTTCAGGGAGCCGATGTCCCCCGTCGTCAGGAACAGCCAGCCACCGTCCTTCAGGAGGTCATGGGCTTTGCCGACGAAGAGATCCGGGCCCGGCACGTGTTCGATGGTGTCCCACATGCAAACGACGTCGACCTTGTGGCGCGTCGCGTCCAGGGCCGTGAAATCGCCGACCCCGATATTTGCTCCGTAGGCGCGACGTGCGTGTTCGGCAGCGCTCGGCGAGATCTCGATGCCCTCGGTCGAGCCGTAGAGCGCCTTGGCCTCATCGAGGAAGAAGCCGTAGGCCGCGCCGACCTCGAAGAGCGCTCCACCGTGTGGCCTGAAGGCGGCCATCTGCTCCAGATGCCGGCGCATCGAGCGGCGCAGCGCCCGCTCCTGACCGAGGTAGTCGGGATATTCCTCGCCGGAGAAGTAGTCGTCTCCGTACAGACTCGAAAAGTCGATGCCCGCTGTGTTCCGCAAGAAGACGAATCCGCAGATCCCGCAGACGTCCAGGCCACGAAAGTGAGGCTTGAAACCGGTGGCCGCGCCACACGCCGGGCAGCCCGATGTCTCAGGAACGGCGGTGACGCGCCTGTTCGATCTGATATGTCTCCTTGGCGAGCTCGTAGTCGGGGAGCTGCCCGATGTCCGCCCAGTAATCCTTGAGGACGAACTTCGCGACGGGCTTCTTCGTTGCCAGCATGCATTTGATCAGATCGTCGATCCCGAAATACGTGCCGTCCGGAACGAGCTCCAGAACCGCGGGTTTCATGCCGTAGATACCGGCCAGGATCTCTGTTTTGAAGTCCGGCTTTTCCTCGATCGCGGTGATGAAGTGACCGTCCGACACGACCCGGCCGAACCGGAACGGCGTGGTGAATTCCGTCGTCACGACGGTGAGATCCGCTTCCACCTGCGCTGCGAAGCTCATCAGCTGAGAGAAGTCCAGGCTCGTCAGGATGTCCCCGTTCATAAGAAGAAACGGCTGCGTTAGCCGATCGCGCAGCAGCGACAGCGGGCCGCACGTCCCAAGTCGCTCGCGCTCTCGGCTCACGGTCAGCTTGACTCCGTAGCGCTCTCCGTCTCCGATGACCGACTCGAGGTAGTCGGCCATGTAGTTGGTCGCGATGATCACGTGATCGAATCCCGACTTCTTTAGGGCGAGGATCTGGATGTCCAAGACCGTGCTCTGGCCTATCGGGAGAAGGGGCTTGGGGACGATGTTGGTGAGCGGCTGCAGTCTCGTACCGAGGCCGCCTGCGAGAATCACCGCGGTGTTCAACGAAGCTAGCCTAAAGCGAAACGCCGTGACACTCGACGAGCAACTCGTATCAACAGTGATCGGTAGGTCGACCTCACTGTTTGACGCGGACCTCCGCGAACATGGCGATGAGGTCAAAGCTCGGTTCTTCGGCTCACGCGTCATGGTCATCGGAGCCGCTGGATCGATCGGCTCGGCGGTCGTCCGTCAATTGATCCCGTACGGACCCGCGATGCTTTCTCTTGTCGACCCGAACGAGAACGGTCTCGTCGAGCTTGTTCGCGAGGCCAGGAGCGGCCGGCTCGCTCTACCGCCGCACTTCAACACGCACGCGGTCGAGCTCGGCAGCACTGAGTTCGACCACCTGTTGCGCGCGGCAAGCCCCCTCGACTTCGTTTTGAACCTCGCGGCGCTGAAGCACGTCCGATCCGAGCGCGATCCGTTCACGTTGATGCGGATGCTCGAAACAAACGTCCTCGGTCTCGATAGGGCGCTCGAGCTCCTCGCGAGAACGGGCGTCGGCAGAGTGTTTTCGGTCTCGTCGGACAAAGCCGTGAACCCAACGAGCCTGATGGGCGCGAGCAAGCGCTGGATGGAGCGGCTCCTGGTTTCGCATTCCGCGGGCGTCGCGTCCTCCTCCGCGCGCTTCGCGAACGTGGCCTTCTCCGCGGGTAGTTTGCTCGAGGGATTCTTGTTTCGGCTGAGGAAGAGACAGCCGATCGCCGCGCCGCGCAGTGTTCGCCGCTTCTTCATGTCGGAGTCGGAGGCCGCGCAGCTCTGTTTGCTCGCATCCGCCCTCGGAGGCACGAACGAGATCTACGTGCCGCAGCTCTCCGAGGCCGAGCACGCTGTGACCCTCGAATCGATCGCACGAACGGTCCTGAGGAGCGCCGGGCTCGAACCGGTTGAATGTTCCAGCGAGGAGGAGGCGCGATCCAGCCCGCTCTTGAATGAGGCCGCGCCAAGCCGATGGCCGTGCTATTTCAGCGAAAGCGATACGAGCGGAGAGAAGGAAGTGGAGGAGCTCGTTGGCTCTCGGGAGACGGTCGACCGCGCGAGGTATCGGACGATCGCGGTCGTCAAGCAGTCGGCGGCGGGCGCGGCGGGCCTGCGCGCTGCGAAGCTCGAGCTCGAGCGGATCAGGGCGAGCGACGAATGGGACAAAGACGCCATCGTCGCGGCGGTCCAAAAGGCCGTGCCGGAGTTCCACCACACCGAAAGAGGAAAGTCACTCGATAGGAAGATGTGATGACTCGCGCGCGCCGCCCGCGGGTGGTGTCCGCCGCCGACCGACGACAAATTTGACGAGCTCTCCTAATACCTCCAGCCATGTCCCAAGACGGACGGTCGAGCGGCCCGCGGTCCGATCGAGAAGCGGCACGGGAATCTCGATGTAGCTCGTGCCGCGGCGTTCCAGCCAATACACGAGCTCGGCGTCGATGAACCAACCCGTCGATCGAAGCGCGATTCCCTCCAGCGTCGAGCGCTTCAGCAGCTTGAAGGACGAGTTCACGTTTCGGGCTCGTATTCCGAGCGCCAGCCTGAGAAGGCCGCGATAGATGATCGACTGCCATCTCCTGCCTGCACCCCTTGGGTCTCCTGGTCGATAGCTGAGCACGCAGTCGGCCCGTTCGAGCAACGGGACCGCGCGGCCGATCGTCGCAAGATCAAATGGCAGATCCAGCGTGACGAAGGTGATGAGCTCCTTCGTCGAGCGAGCCATGCCAAGCCGCAGCGCCGACCCGTACCCTCTTCGGGCGCCTTCATGGACGATGCGCACGTGTGGGAATCGCTTGGCTGCATCGTCGCACGCGTCGGCTGTTCCGTCGGTGCTACCGCTTTCCACGACGACGATCTCGTAGTCATCGAACGTGCTCTGAAGGACGCGGTCTATCGCCCCCAGGCTGGATGCAACGAGCCCGACCTCGTTGTAAACGGGCACGATGGCCGAGATCGAGTGCTTCATACCTGAGGCACGAGGGATCGCCAGTAGTCGAGGGTGTCGATGACCGAGCGCTCGAGCGGAATGCCGGGGGACCAGCCGGTAGCCCGGCGCAACCGGCTCGTGTCGAGCGCGATCGATCGCAGCTCGCCCGGTCGCATGCGTGAGTCTTCGGATTGGAGGCGGATCTCGCAGCGTGCTGCCGAGCGGAGGATTCGCACGATCTCGGAAAGGACGACTGCATGGCCAGACCCCACGTTGAACACATCGAGTCCGGGTCGCATCGCCTTCAAGATGGCCCCACACGCCCGAGCGAAATCGCGGACGTCCAGGAAGTCCCTTTGGACATCGAGCCGACCATGTCTCAGCACGGACGGGGTCTGACCGCTCTCGATCTCCGCGACTTGCCTAGCGAAGTCAGATGCGACGAGGCCCGAACGCTGTCGTGGCCCGAGAAGATTCCCTGGCCGGAGGATGACCGCCGACTCCCCGGTCGGCGCGTAGCTCGTGACCAGCGTCTCCGCCAGCACTTTCCCTTCGCCATAGGGAGTTTGCGGCCGTAGCGGTGCGTCCTCGCCCACTGGAAGACTGTCCGGGACCCCATACACCGCCGCGCTTGAGCAATACACGAACGGAACGGTGGAGACCCGCGTCATGGTTCGAAGCAGGGCATCGGTCGCTCCGCCCGGAGCGATCCGTAGGAGCTCCGGACCGGCGCCGCCGATCGGGAGAGGCTCCGCGAAGTGGAGGACCACGTCGGGGCGTACTTGCGTGAGCGTCCGTTCGATGGAATCCACATCGCTGACATCCCCGCGATGCAAGGCGATGTTCGAGGTGGGGCTGTCGGTCGGGAACTCCCGGACCAACCCATGTACTTCGTGACCTTCGCTGAGAAGTTGCTCGGCGACGTGGCTTCCGACAAATCCCGTGATACCAGTTATGAGAACGCGTTGAAGCACTGGTTCGTATCCTAGTTGTCTCCGAACTGATAGCGGTCGCCTGAAAACGAGGCGATAGCGTTCCGCGGATGTCGTCTGAAGCGCCGCGTCGCGATCTCTTCTCGCAGATGTTCGTCATCTTCTTCGTCACAGCCGCCGCTCTTCTGTTTCAGGTCGCGCAGACGCGACTCTTCAGTGCCGCGTTCGGCTACCACCTCACGTATCTGGTCATCAGCGTCTCGCTCCTCGGCGTGGGGTGGGGCGCGACGCTCTCCGCGGTCTTCGACGCGCGGTCGCGCAGACCGTCCCTCGCTCAGCTTGCTCTCGTTGAAGCGGGGAGCGTCGTCCTCGCACTTCTCGTCGAGACCCACATCGATCCGATGTCCAATCTCGGCCTCGCTGTTGGCGCGGCGTATCTTCTCGGATTCCCACCGTTCGCCTTCGCGAGCTGGATCGTCGTTCGCAGCTTGCGCGAGCGTTCCGCCCAGGCCGGAAAGCTCTACGCCGCCGATCTCGCCGGCGCCAGCACGGGAAGCCTGCTCGCGTTCGTCAGTCTTCCCCTGCTTGGCGCGCCGGGCCTCTACGGTCTCGCCGCGACGCTCGCCGCCGTCAGCGCGTCGCTCTCCCTCCGCGGGCGATCGCGCGTGCTTCCAGTCGCGGGTTGCCTTGCGCTGACGGCGGCACTCGCGGGCTGGGGCGACGTCCTCGCCCCGCCGCAAGCGGGTCCGGAGAAGAGCGCGGTGTACGCGCCGGGTATCGACCACCTTGCTACGCGATGGGATCCAACTTCACGAGTCGACGTCGTTCAGTACCAAGGTCAGCCGATCGGCTATCAGTACCTCCACTTTGTCGACCCGGCGTATCGCGGGCCGCAGCCCGACGCCCACCTCATGTCTCTCGACCTATCGGCGGCGACGCCGATCCTGGACGGCCGGGGCGACATGAGCGTCCTTCGCCAGACGATCATCGCCGCGCCGTACGAGCTCGTCGCGGATCCCGCGGTCCTCGTGATCGGGCCGGGCGGCGGCGTGGACATCCAGAACGCGCTGGTCCACGGCGCCCGCTCGGTCGAGGCGGTCGAGGTCAACCGGGCGGTGGTGGGGCTCATGCGCGGAGAGTTCGCTGACTACAGCGGTCACCTGTACACAGCGCCGCGAGTCCGCGTCGTCGAAGACGAAGCCCGAAGCTACATCCGCCGCTCGAGCGATCGCTACGACCTGATCGTGATGACCGTCGTAGATAGCTGGGCCGCGCTCGCGAGCGGTTCGTACGCGCTCACGGAAAGCTACCTGTACACCTCGGAAGCGTTCCAGGATTACCTCGCGCACCTGAGCGATGGCGGCGCGCTCGCGGTCGGCCGCTGGTACCGGGATCCGCCGGTCGAGATGCTTCACACCGCACAGCTCGCGGCCACGGCGCTGCGGTCGGAAGGGGTCGCCAACGTCTCGGACCGCTTCGTCGTGCTTCGCTATTTGAACTTCGGGCTGCTCATCGTCCAGCCTGGGCCGTTCGATCTCGAGTCCATCGCGAAGATCCGCGCCTTTGCGAATACACACCACTTCGCGATCGAATACGACCCGCTCGCGCCGGCCGGTCCATTCCTGGCCGCGGCACGAGACGAACGGGCTATCCCGGCCTCCGACGACCGTCCCTTCTTCTTCGCCGCCGATCTTGGAGATGGACGCGTCCCAGCCGCCTACGCCATCCTGTTCGTCGCCCTCATCCCCGCCGTTCTTCTCTCCTACCTGCTGCTCATCCGGCCGCTCCGACGCGCGATCGGTCCGGCGCTCGGCACGAGCATCGGCGCCGCTACGACGCTGCGGTCGCTCGCTGTCGGCCTCGGTTTCATCGGGGCGGAGATCGTTCTCCTCCAGCGACTCACGCTGTACCTTGGCCAGCCCGCCCTCGCGTTGTCGCTTGGCCTCGCCGCGCTGCTGATCGGGGCCGCCGTCGGTTCGAGCTGGTCGTCGAAACTCTTCATGCCCGAAGATCCCGACCGGGCCTCAGCGGTCTGCGCTGTCGCCGTTCCGGTCCTGCTCGTCGTGCTGACGTGGGTCGCGGCGATCACGCTCGCGTGGCCGTTGCCCGCGCGCGGCGGCGTCGCGGTTGTGGCGTCAGCCGGACTGGGCATCCCGCTCGGCGCGGTCTTTCCGAAGATCGTCGCGCACGCTGGAGCGGCGGACCCGCGCCTCGTGAGCTGGGCGTGGGCGATCAACGGTGCCGCATCGGTCGTGGGCTCGATCCTCGCGGTCGCGCTGACCATCAACGTCGGATTCACGACGGTCGCCGCCGTGGCTGCCGCGTGCTACCTGGTGCCGGCGCTGGCCGGGCGCGCGCAACGAGTCTTGCGCGGTTCAAAAACGCTCAGCGAGAGAGCTCCGGTCGCGACCTGACCGCGCGCTTCCGGCGAGCACGCTTCCCAAGCGTCTGGCCGGTCAGTGCGTCGCGCGGCCCGGAGCGGCATCGGCCCGATCGGCTGCAAGGAATTCCGCGGCCGAGCGGAGACGCGGCACCGGGGAGAAGACCACGAACAGGATCGAGAGCGCCATACCCGCCCAGCCGACCGCGATGGCGCCGCGCACCCCGATCTGTTCGGCGACGAACGCGGCGAACAGCGCGCCGACCGGATAGGCGAGACCATGCGAGAGGACGTCGAGCGTCGCGTTCACGCGACCGAGGATGCGATCCGGAACGACACCTTGGATCAGCGAGACCTCAGCCACGCCTTCGATCGTCTGTAGGCCGTCTCCGATGAGCTGCGGCAGGAACACCATCAGTGTCGCGACCGCGACCGGTCCCTGCGCGAGGGGAGTGAGAACGCCGAGCGCGGACGCACCGATGGCGGTCGCGACGAGAGCCCGCCCGATACCCATCGCGTTCACGACGCGCGACGCAAACAACGAGCCGACAAGGGAGCCAACCCCACCCGCCGAGATGACGATGCCGAGCAGGAACGGATCGAGATGCAGCTCGCGGAGCAGATAGATCGAATAGAGCACGGCGTAGAACGCCCCGAAGACATGGCCGGGGACCGATCGCGCGGCGAGCGGAAAGACGATCGCGTGACGGCGTACGACCCGCAACCCCTCGGCGATCTCATGCGCGATTCGTGTCGTCGTTTCGCGCGTCGGTCGCGGTGGCTCGGGCGCGCGGATCAGCGCGAGGCTCACCGCCGATACAACGAACGACACTGCATCGATGAGGATCGCGAACGGCGCGCTCACCAGCTGGACGAGGGTTCCCGCCAATCCGGGTCCGCCGATCTCGGCGATCGATGAGCTCGTCGCGAGTTTGCTGTTGCCCTCAACGAGTCGATCGCGACCAATGAGCGTTGGTACGTACGCGGGGTAAGCCGCATCGAAGATCGCACCGAGGCATGACTCGAGGAACATCACGACGTAGAGCTGCTCCATCCGTAGCGCCCCGAGCGCATAGGCGAGCGGGATCGAGAACAGGAGCACCGCGCGGAGGAGGTCGTCCCAGATGAGCAGCGGCCGACGGCGCAGGCGGTCGACCCAGGCGCCGGCGACGAGGCCCACGAGGAGGACTCCCGCGCTCGTGACGATGACGAGCACCGCCAGCTCCCAGGGGCCCGCACCAAGGACGAGCAGGGCAACAAGGGGGACGGCGGTTCGGGTGACGACCGAACCCAGCTCGGATACGGTCTGACCCGCCCACAGCTTTAGGAAATCGGAGTGTTGCCAGAGTGACGGCGTTGCCACGGCGGCGGCAGCGTACCGTCCGTCCGACGAGTGTTCTAGCGGCGAGCCCGCTCCTTCTTCTTCGCCATGCGCGCGTCCTTGGTCTGCGTCCGGCGGCAGCGCGTGCATACCAGCATCTTGGTGCCGTCGATGACGGCGGGGTGAAGGTTCGCGTCGAATCGCCGGTGCGTGTGCACCTTCGAGTGGCTCACGTTGTATCCGTAAGCGGCGGTCTTGCCGCAGATCGCGCAGGCGCGTGGCATCGCGGGCATCACCTCAATGGAAATCAGGCCGACGTTCTTACGATGTTACAGTCGCGCACATCGTTAGGCAATTCGATGGCGCCGCGCTGTTGCGTGCGCTCGAGGCCGCGACGGCGCGACTTGAGGCGGGTGCAGACGAGGTAAACGCGCTCAACGTGTACCCCGTTCCCGACGGCGACACCGGGACGAACATGCTCCACACGATGCGCGCCGCGGTGAAGCACGCGCGCGCGGCGGAACCGACGATCGAGAAGGTGAGCGCCGCCGCCGCATACGGCGCGCTGATGGGCGCGCGGGGAAATAGCGGCGTGATCCTTTCGCAGGTGATCCGCGGACTCAAAGAGGCGTTCGCCGGCAAGGAGACGGCCGGCGTCGCGGACGTCCGCCGCGCCGCCGAGCTCGCGCGGAAGTACGCGTACGAAGCGGTGAGCGCACCGGCACCGGGCACAATCCTCAGCCTCACCGCGTCGTTCGAGAAGTCCGCCGCGGGTGAGGCCGACGACGTCGTCGATATGTTCAAGAGGATCGCGTCCGACGCGCATACGACCGTGAAGCGCACCCGTGAGGAGAACCCCACC
>JALYSZ010000379.1 GCA_030854525.1 Chloroflexota bacterium
CCTCTGCGGCGGCGCGCCGCGCCCTGGCGGCGTTGGAGTAGCGGCCGTAGTAGCGCACCTGGTGCAGGCGGGGCGCGGGGACGTGCTGCAGAACGAGGGCGAGCAAGTCGGCGGCCGCGAAGCGCTCCACGGCGTCGGGCACGCTCGCGTGGCGGGGGCGGTAGAGGACCTCTGCGCTGGGGGCGTCGAGCTGCATCCGGTCCACGGCTACCGGTGAACGGAGCAGGTAGCGCCCGAGCCGCTCGATACTCGCTGTGTCAGAGGCGGCAAGGGTGACGCCGTGGTGCACCGAGAAGGCCTCCCTGCACCGCTGCTCGCTGTGACCGATGGGCACGCGGGCTTATCGAGCTGCGGGCGACCGACAGCCATCCTCGTTATCGCACCCGGGCTGCGGTCCCTGGAGGAGTCACGCCAAAGATCCGCTTCGGATCCCAACGCCCGTCGAACCAGATGGAATTGATCGACCCATCTGGATGCACCCAGAACAGATCCAAGCGATCAGGCGTCCGGGCCACGACGCCGAGGACCCCTGGCACCGCCGTCCCGGGCGCCGTCACGCCAAAAATCCGTTTCGGATCCCACTGCCCGTCGAACCAGATGGAATTGATCGGCTCTCCTAGACATGGTGTGGGTGCGCATGAGCCTACAAGAGCAGGTGGGGTAAGGAGTTAGCGGCTAAGGGCGGGGGTTGAAAGACGCACGGGACTCTGCTTCCCTGAGCGGTGGCGAAACCAGCTCTGGGAAGAGGAGGTCCCGTGCGCGCAACGACTCTACTGCGGAGGCTGCTGGGCATCACCGAGATTCACGTCGAGGAGGTTTTGTTCACGCTGTTGGGCGGGCTCGGCGTGGCGGTTAGGCCGCGATGGAGACACGCGCGTTGCGGCGAATGCGGCAAGCGTGCCCCTCGGTACGACCGGCGACCACTGCGACGCTGGCCTCACCTGTCCTACGGGCGAACGCGTGTCGTGCTGACCTACGAGCCGTGGCGGGTGAGCTGCCGGCGCTGCGGGGTGCGTACAGAGCGAGTGCCGTGGGCGGACCATGGAAGTCGATTCACTCGCGACTTCGAAGAGCTGGTTGCCTACTTGGCTCAAGTCACCGACCAGACCAAGGTGACCGAGCTGACCGCGATCGCGTGGGAGACGGTCGGTGCGATCGTCGGGCGGGTGGTATCCCGGCGCCTGACGCCCGATCGCTTCAACGGGCTGCGCTGCATCGGCGTGGATGAGTTCAGCTACCGCAAGCGGCACCACTACCTGACCGTGGTCGTCGACCATGATCGGCGACGAGTGGTGTGGGCGGCAGAAGGGCGCAGCGGCGACGTGCTGGCTCGCTTCTTCGCTGAGCTTGGGCCTGAGCGCTGCACCGCCATCGAGACGGTGACGATGGACCTGGCTGCCGGCTATCGCCGGGCGGTGGAGAGCTGCCTGCCTGGAGCCGAGATCGTCTACGACCGTTTCCACGTTCAGCGGTTGGCATCCGACGCGCTCGACCAGGTCCGCCGAGCGCTGGTTCGAGAGCTCGAGGGCACCGATGAAGCACGGGCGGTCAAGAAGAGCCGCTTCGCTCTGCTCAAGAACCCCTGGCACCTGACCCCGCCCGAGTCTGAGAAGCTCAGCACCATCCAGCAGACCAACCGGCGCCTCTACCGCGCTTATCTGCTCAAGGAATCGCTCGCTGCCGCTCTCGACTATCGCCAAGTAGCGCGCGCCAGGCGCGCACTCGAACACTGGCTCTCCTGGGCCTCTCGCTCCCGCCTCAAACCGTTCGCCCGTGTCGCCCGAACGATTCGCAGACACTTCGACGGCATCCTCGCCTACGTTCGAACGCGGCTCACCAACGGCTTCACCGAGGGCACGAACAACAAGCTGCGCATGGTTGCCCGTCGCGCCTTCGGCTTCCACTCGCCGCAACCGCTGATCGCAATGCTTTTCCTTACATGCGGCGGCATCCAACTCAGCCCTCCGCTACCCACCAGAAGTTGAGGAGAGGCCAAATGATTGGGCTGCAGCTCACCTGCATCGACTCTGGACTGGGCCACAGCGCGAGCTTTCTCGAGCTCCGAGGGCGTGCTCAGGAGGTGAGCGACTGCAGCCAAGCCAGGATCCCCTGTGGCCTCTGCAGCCTGAGCGGCGAATTGGCGGAACAGCGCCGCTCGTCGCGCAACTTTGCCGCCCCTGCGCTCACCGATCCCGAAAACATACTCGACCTTGTCGACAAGGAACTCGGCTTGGTCGCCACTCGTGCGGCCGGACTGCCGGGGGACCAACGTCTTCACGCCTACTGGTCGCTTCTTTTTCTCACCGGGGCGCAGAAGCGACTCGATGCTCAGGAAGGCTCCCGCCGGCGTCACGTTGACGATCCAGTGAACCTCCTTGAACTCCAGTCCCGGATCAACGGTAAGGCCCTCCCGCCGCGAGAGCCCGGCAAGAGACTGGAGGATCATGCGGCCACCTCCCGCCGCCAGGGCGGCACGGCGACGACCCCGTCGCTCATGACGGCGTGGAAGAACCGGGGCTGGAAGGGCCGCGTCTCGAAGTCGATGTCATGGAGCATCCATCCGAGGTCGATCTCGTGGCCGCGCAACTCGTCTGCGGCCCTCTCGTCACCGTTAGCCGACGCGAACGTGGCTGGAAACTCACGGCACCCCAGGTAGGGCTGCTGAAAGCACTGCCCTTTTGCCAGTCGGCGCTCGAAGATCTCGACGTACTTCTGGACCGGGTCGTCGGGACCCGCCCGGTCGGTCAGCTCGATGGTGGCCTCGACCAGATAGTCCACCTCACGGAGCAGCACAGAGTTCCGCTGCTGCCGGTCGTCGTCGGCAAAGAAGTCCCGGTCGGGCCGGTTCTCCCGGGCCCAACGGCTGAACGACGCCGGTACCTTGGTGGCGATCTCGTTCCTCTTGATGCTGAGGAACCGGATCGGGTTCAATACCGTGATGCGGCGAACTTCCCACCGCATCTCGGGCTTCCAGAGCACAGCGCTGAGCACCCCCCGCGCCGCGGAGGGAGTGATGACCTCATAGCTGACGCGCTCGACCTTCATCTCAGGTCGGGTGAAGAGCGCCAACGGCCCGGCGATCCTGGCCTTGACTGGATGGCTGCGGCTGTTCATTCCTTCTCCTTCCTTCAGACGATGAACGTGGAAGGGTCGGACTCGCCGACCCGCGGCACCTCGAGACCGAAACGCTTCGAGTAGACATCGCTGGTTTCGCGCAACGCGACCAAGACATTCTCTGGATCGACACCGAGATCTTCGACCTGTCCGGCCCGCCGAAGCCGCTCGAGAGCATCGGGCCAGACACTGACCGTGTATCGCTGAAGGCTCCTGAGCAGCGGACGTGTGGGACCGAAGCGGCGAAGGTCCGCCAGCCTCGCACGCGCGGAGTCATCGAAAGGTACCCAGACCGCCACCGTCGCATCGCGGATAAAACGATAGGAAGCGGCGACCTGACGGAACTTCAGCTCCCGCCGCTTACCGGTGATGTCGAGACCGTCCATGTTGCCGACCTTCTGGTAGTAGCGAAGGAAGAAGCTGCGGGCGGTGTCCGCTGACAACAGATCGAGCTCACCGCCTTCCGCACCGGCAGCGCGAAGCATGGCGTCAGCGGCGTCCGCCGCGAGCCGAGGGAGTCCCTGCGGAGGGCGAGTGGTCGCTCGGAAAACGCGCAGAATACCGC
>JALYSZ010000387.1 GCA_030854525.1 Chloroflexota bacterium
GCGATCGGGCGCCCGGCGAAACGGTCACCGGCACGGTCCCGCAGACAAACGCCCTCGCGGCGCTCGAGGCCCGCGCGAGCGCCAATCCCGGCGACGTTCCAACGCAGCTCGCGCTCGCTGACGGTTATGTGCAGGCGAGCCGCCCCCAGGACGCGATCCCGCGATATCAGGCGGTGCTCGCGAGAGACCCGAACAATGTCGCGGCGCTCGACGGTCTCGCGCTCATCCTCGTCGCATCAGGAAGCAATGACGGCGCGCTCCTCGCCGCGGACCGCGTGCTCGCGCTGCGACCGAAGGATCCGGACGCGCTCTTCGTGAAGGGACTCGCGCTCTACGACAAGAAGGACTGGAACGGCGCGGTTGACGTGTGGACGGTGTACCTCGACGTCGGTCAGTACCACACGGGAGCGGACATCGTCCGCTCCTACTACGCGGACGCGAAGGCGAAGGCGGGCCGCTAGTCGCCTACAATTGGCTTCGCGCGCATCGCTGGCGCGCTCCGCGGCGGGATTAGCCTAGTGGTTAAGGCCCCAGATTGTGGATCTGGTTAGACGGGTCCGATTCCCGTATCCCGCCCAGTTTTCCTCGGTCCAGTTCGTCACTCGTCCCCTACTAACGACCTCCCGATGGGTGCGTGCCGTCGGCCGAGCGTCAACGACATCAGGCGCATGAGATCCGTGGACGTAATCGTATCGCGCCAAACATCAAAGGCTCGAGTCGCGGACCTAATCGCGCGGCGGCGAATACTCCGAGAGCGCCACGAGGAACGGACGCGTACGCCCAGGTTGCACCGTCAAGGCTTCGCGCAGACCGGCCTTCGCGAACACCGGAACGCGAAGACCGTGAAGTCGCTGCGTCATCCGCGCCCACTCCGTCCCGCAGACCGGACAAACGAATGGCCCGTCGGCCATTCTCTCGCCATGCGCAAGGAGAATCTTCGCGCAACATCGTTCGACGTTCGGTTCGTGTCCGTCCGCGGCCGCAAGGTATGGGAATTCGGCATTCGGTCCGGACCGAACCCGGCGCACGAATGATCTGCCGTCGCCCCGACGATAGGCATCGGCTTCGATCTTCTTCCATTCAGTCGCGCACTCTGGGCAACGGAAATCGCGCCCGGCGCGATAGAAGCCGCCCCACTCGATGATCCAGTCCTCGCAGCAATCGGCGAGGATCGTGCGCTCAGCAGTTGCGTTCATCGCTCTCCTCCGAGGAGCCAGCACAGGAGGGCCTTCTCCGTGTGCAGGCGGTTCTCCGCCTGATCGAACACCGCGCTCTGTGGACCATCGATTACCTCGTCGGTGATCTCCTCGCCGCGATGCGCCGGAAGGTCGTGCAAAACGACCGCGTCAGGCTTCGCGCGCGCGAGGAGCGCCGAGTTCAGCTGGAACCCTTGGAACGCGCGACGGCGCCGCTCGTACTCCTGCTCCTGACCCATGCTCGTCCACACGTCGGTGTACACGACGTCGGCGCCGCTCACGGCGACGGCCGGATCGTTCCCGATCGAGATCTGCGCGCCGCTCGATCTGGCTTCGGCGGCCGCGAGCTCGCGGTATCGCGGAAGGGGCTCGTATCCCGCGGGCGTCGCGATGCGTAGCGACGCCCCGGTCTTTGCCGCGCACAGCATCAGCGAGTGCGAGACGTTGTTGCCGTCGCCGATGTATGCGATCTCGACCCCGCGAAGGTCGACGCCTTTGCGTTCGCGGATGGTGAAGATGTCGGCGAGACCCTGGCACGGGTGCGATAGATCGGAGAGCCCGTTGATGACCGGGACCTCGCTGTAACGCGCGAACTCCTCGATGGTCTCGTGGGCGTTGACGCGCAGGACCACCGCGTCCGCCATGCGGCTCGTGACGCGGGCCACATCGGAGATGCTCTCGCGGCGGCCGAGGCCAACCTCGGCCGGCGACAGGTACACGCAGTGGCCACCAAGCTGCGCAATGCCGACATCGAACGACAGGCGCGTCCGCAGGCTCGGCTTTTCGAAAATGAGCGCGACCGTGCGGCCGGCAAGGCCATCGGACGAGGCGGGCTCGCTCTTGAGCCTCGCGCTCTCCTCAAGCAGCAGCCTGAGCTCGTCCCGCTCGAGGTCCGCGATCGACAGGAAGTGGCGCACGCGCGACGCGACGGCCATTACGGCAAAGCGCGGAGGCGCGGCCGGCGCTCGTCGACGAGCCGCTGCAGCGCGGTCGCCACCCGCGCGGGGTCGTGGCGAATCGTGTCCTGTTTCAGCCAAAGATCGCGGGGACCGCTCCACTTATCGATGACCGGCGCGGTCGCCGCGCGGACGCCCAGGTCCTCGACCTTCGCGAGCTCGGCCGCCGCGGGTTCGAGGTAGGTCATGCCGCGCTCGGCGTAGTGCGCGCGCAGGTGATCCGGCGGCGGATCGTCGTTCACGAGCACGATGTCCAGCCCGGAGCCGCCCAAGTAATCGGAAACGACCCGGACGTGCTCGGCGATGCTGAAGCCATCCGTCTGGCCCGGCTGCGTTGTGGTGTTCGCGACGTAGACGACGAGACCCCGCGCATCTGCGATCGCGCGTGCGATCTCTGGCACGAGAAGGCACGCGCACACGGTAGTGAAGAGACTCCCCGGACCGAGGGTGATGAGGTCGGCGGCGGCGATGGCCTCCACGCTCCCGTCCGTCGCGCGGACGTCGTCGTCTTTCAGATAGATGCGCTCGATCGCCGCCTTACCGGTGGCGCGCACGTTGACCTCTTCCTCTACGACGCTCCCATCGGCGAGCTTGGCGCAAAGGTGGGTGTTGTAGAGGGTGACGGGGAGGACACGGCCACGGATCTTGAGGAGGCGGGAGGCCTCCTCGACCGCGCGAAGAAACGATCCTTCCTGCTGGGTCAGAGCGGCGAGGAAAAGATTGCCGAAAGCCATGCCGTTCAGCTCTTCGCTCTTGTCGGTCTCGAACCGGTGCGAAAAGAGCCGGACGAGGGCCGGGTCCCCCTCGGCGAGGACGGTCAACGCACTTCGGATGTCACCCGGCGCCGGCACGTCGAGCGCGATGCGGACTTTGCCCGTCGACCGCCCCGAGTCCGTCACGGCAATGAGGCCGGTGATGTCCTCGGTGTAGCGTCGGAGCCCGGCCATGATCGTGGGCGCTCCGAGTCCGCCGCCGACGCATACGACCTTCAGCCCTGTCACGGGTTGAATGGTCGCAGATACGCCCTAGCGCTTGGCCTTCTTACTTGCGTTTGTCCATCTTTTCCCGATCTTCGGTCTCGAGTTCGGCCATCAGGACCTCCATTCGCTTTCTTTTCAGACGACTGCTGCACACACTGTTCCGCGACGACCGAGCGACCCAGCCGCCGAGGCGCCGATCGCGCGACCGGAGGGATACAGATGAGGCCAGCCAGGAAGTTCGTTCCGATGTGGGCGATGCAGTTCGTGATCGGCGCGTTCGTGGTGCTGATCGCGATCGCCGTCGCAGCGGCGCTGATCGGTCCGTTGGTCCGCGGTCCGACGGCGTTCTTTGACGAGCTCGGGAGGACGATCAGCCGGATCGCCCCGCAGCCGCAGGCCGATCTGCGAAACGACGACCAGCTCAAGGCAGCGATCAAGGCGATGCCCGAGGGAAAGCTTCGCGTCGGGACGATCGTCGAGGAACAGAACCGCGTCGTCTTCACCATCACGGCGGACCGCGGGGCGGTCAAGGCGGCGGTGCGGCCGGGGGACGAGGTCCGTATCGCGCGCGACGGAAGCGTCGAGATCGTGCCTACGGGGATACCGGGTGTGATCGACCAGCTTCAGCGGGCGATCGACGACTTGAAGCGAAAGTTCTTCGGACCCTAGGCCGCTAGATAGACGAAAGGGCCGCCCTTCGGCGGCCCCTTTCGACCTGATTTGGAAGGTGTTCTTAGCTCGCCGCCCTGCGAGCCGACACCAGCGCCCGCGTTCCGACCACCGTCCGTGCGACGAGCTCGGTCCGCCACGCCTTACGGCGCTCTATGCCTTGGCTGTATCCGCGGTCATATGCGCCTATCGCGAGGAAGCCCACGATGATCATCCCGAGGGCGATGCCTGCCATGAGTCCGATTGCGAAGATCAGCATCGTGTTTCCTCTTTCTCTCGCCGTACGGCGACTCGTGTGGCGGGCACTTGAGCAAACCTCATGCCATGGCGCTCGCTTCCTTGGCGACCTGGCACGATCACGCACGCGAGCCCGACCGAGCGGCCGAGGGGACACCGACGCCTGACGGCTTTGCCGTGTGCCGAGTTGCGCCAAGCGTCGCGATCAGCGCCGGAGGCGGCGGCGACCTGAGGCAGGTCGCCCGTTCTCCCTGGCGGATGACGTTCGACGCCGACCCACGCCCGCTCGAGCTCTTGAGCGGAGTGGCGGACGTCCCCGGCGCGACCTCTCCTAGCCATCGCTTTGGTCGACGCTCCCAGCCGTACCGGGTCGGACTCGACGTCGACACCCTTGAGGGTCCGGCTGCCGCGTACGCCTCGGAGGAGACGACAGTGCGCGGACGCAACGATGGCCGCGTAATGGAAAGAAAACCTCCGTAGGGAGCCACCGGATGAGGAACTCCCCGCCAGCGGTCGACGTGCCCCAGGATATGCCGCCAAAGGAGAACGCCCGTGCGTCTATCGCTCCTGCCAAAGAAGAGCGAATTCTTTGTCCTGTTCGAGCAGGCCGCCCAGAACTCGGTTGAGGCCGCTGAGGCGCTTGCGAGGCTGTTCGGGGACTTCACCGAGGTCGAGAACAAGGTGCGCGACATCCACGCGATCGAGCACCACGGAGACAAGCTGAACCACGAGATCGTGCGGCATCTGAACGAGACCTTCGTCACGCCGCTCGATCGTGAGGATATCGTCGGTCTGGCAAGCAAGATCGACGATGTCACCGACGTTTGCTACGACGTCTCCGAACTCGTGCAGCTGTTCAAGGTCAAGAGCATCCGGCCGCAGGCGGTACGTCAAGCCAAGGTCCTCGTGTCCGCGGCGAGCGAGATGCTTTCAATGCTGAAGAATCTCGAAGGCCTGAAGAACCTCGAACCCCACTGGATCAAGATCCACACCCTCGAAAATGAGGGTGACCAGATCTGGAGGGACGCGGTCGCCGAGCTGTTCGCCGGATCCGATGACGCGATCGAGATAGTGAAGTGGAAGGACATCTACTCGCTCGTCGAGGTCGCGATCGACCGTTGCGAGGACGTCGCCAATATCGTCGAGACCATCATGGTGAAGCACAGCTAGTTGGACTACGCGACCGTCCTCCTTGTTCTCGTGGTCCTGCTCGGGGTGATATTCGAGTTCGTAAATGGATTCCACGACGCCGCGAACGCGGTCGCCACGGTCATCGCGACCCGCGTGCTCAGTCCCCTGCAGGCGATTCTCATGGCCGGAGCGCTCAACTTCGTCGGTGCGCTCGCCGGCGAAGCGGTCGCGAAGACCGTTGGCAGCGGGATCGTCGACGCGAAGGTCGTCACACAGGACATCATCATCGCTGCGCTCGTTGCAGCGATCGCCTGGGATCTCATCACGTTCGTTGCCGCGCTCCCGACATCGTCCAGCCACGCCTTGATCTTCGGTGTAATCGGCGCCGCCGTGTCGGCGCACGGCTTGGACGTCATCATTGCGCCGGGCCTTCAGAAAACATCGCTTGGCATCGTGTACTCGCCGACCCTCGCGTTCATCGGTGGTTACTCACTCATGCTCGGGATCTACTGGCTGCTCCGGAACGTGAGCTATCGCTTCGTCAACCGATTTTTCGGACGCGCCCAGATCCTCTCAAGCGCATACATGGCGTTCAGCCACGGCGGTAACGACGGGCAGAAGACGATGGGCGTCATCGCGCTCGCGATCTACGCATTCAACGGCAACGTAGGCGAGTTCCATATCGACACATGGGTCAAGATCGTCTGCGCGGTTGCGATCGGCCTCGGAACGGCAACCGGCGGATGGCGGATCATCCGGACGATGGGCATGCGCATCACGGCCCTCAAACCGGTCAACGGGTTCGCCGCCGAGACCGCCGCGGCCACTGTCATCGAGGTCGCCACGCGCCTTGGGATTCCGATCTCGACCACCCACGCGATCTCCGGCGCGATCCTCGGGGTCGGCTCGACGCGGCGCCTTTCCGCGGTCCGCTGGGGCATCGCCGGCCGGATCGTCACCGCGTGGGTCCTCACGATCCCTGGCTGTTTCTTCCTTGGCTACGGGACCGCCACCCTGTTGCGCGTGGTCGGAGTGCATCCTTAGCGGCACTTTGACCGTCACGCAGCGCGGGCCAGACCGCACCCGTCACGCGCCTCCGTCACTGCCGCTTCCGCTGCTCGGGCGGCAGCGGCTGCTCGATCGGCTTGCGGGCGCCGAACGCCACCGGCTGACCCTCGTGCACGCCGCCGCCGGCTACGGCAAGACGACGGTCCTCGCGCAGTACGCCGACCTCCTCCGCGCGTCGGGCCGGCGCACGGCCTGGCTCACGCTGCAACGCGGCGATGAAGATCCCCTCGTCCTTTTCGCTGATCTCGTCGGCGCCCTGCGGCGGGACAGCGCGGAGTTCGGCGAGCAGCTCACGTCGTTCCTGGATCGCGGCGGCCGCCTCGAGCGGCGCCTCGCGCAGCTAGCGCAGGCGCTCGCGGACGAACTCGCACCGCTTGGCGAGCTCGTCTTCTTCCTCGACGATCATCCGAGCGTTCGGGGCGGCGCGCCGCTCGCCGCCTTCGGCAACGAGCTGGTCGATGTGCTCCCTGACAACGCCCACCTGGTGCTGGCGACGCGGCGAACGCCGCAGTTCGGCGGTCTCCCGCGGTGGCGGCTGGCCGGGTCCGTCCTCGACATCTCCGCCGCGGAGCTCGCATTCACCCGCTCCGAGGCGGTCGAGCTGCTCCGTGGCGAGTTCGCTCTCGATCTGCCGGAGCAAGCGATCGACGCGATGTACTCGCGCACCGGCGGCTGGCCCGCCGGGCTACGGCTCGCCGCGGCTTTCGTCAGCGAGCGCGGCTGGCAGCAGCTCGGCGAGTTCCAGGGTGGCGGAGCGGAGCTCTATGCGTACTTCAACAGCGAAGTCTTGCGGCGCGGAACGCGACGGGATCAGAACACGATCCTCCGCTGGTCGCTCCTCGAGCGCATCGAGGACGACGAGGAGGTCAGCGCCGGCGGCGCCACCCGCGAGCTCCTCGCCTCGCTCGAGCAGGCCGGTCTGGTCGTGCGCGAAGCGGGGGTTGGGTGGCATCGTTTTCAACCGCTCTTTGCCGAGTTCCTGCGTTCGCGAGCGCGAGAGCTCCTCCCGGCCGCTGAGATCGTCGAGCTGCACCGCGGGCACGCCGAGCGCGCCGAGGCACGCGGGGAGGTCGACCGCGCGATCCATCACTTCCAGCAGGCCGGCGATCATCGACGCGCGGCCCAGCTCGTCCGCGACAACGGCGAGCGCGCATTGCAAGGCAGCGAGGTCGCGACACTCCAACGCTGGCTTGACGGATTCCCGCCCGGTGCGGAGCGGCGGCTCCCGTGGGTCATCCTCCTGCGCGGACTTCTCCATCGCGTGCGCGGTGACTACGAGCGCGCACTCGCGAACTACCGTGACGCTGCAGTCGAGCTTCGCCGGGGACGTGATACGGAGGGGCTGGCGCGCGCACTGACCTGGTCGGCGCAGGCGCTTCGATATCTGCGGCGCCCGCGCGAGGCGTTGACGGAGGCGCACGAGGCGCTAGGTCTGGTCGGCGAGGGTGCGTCATCGCAGAGCGCATGGCTCTGGCACGTCATCGGCGGCTCTCATGCCGATCTCGGCGAGATCGAGGAAGCGGCGCGCGCGCACCTCAAGGCCGAGGCGATGTTCGCGCTTCTCACCGATCGCTCCGGCGAGCTCGCCGAGGCGCTCGCCCTCGCGCAACTGCACCATCTGCTCGGCGAGCTCGATGCCGCACAGCGGACGTATTTGCGCGCGCTCGCGCTCCAACAGAAAAGCGCCGACGTAACCGCGCTTTGCTGGGCCGAAGGTGGACTTGTCGACGTCCGCACGCGGCGCGGCGACACGGCGGAGGCGTTGGACACACTTCGCCAAACCCTCGAGATCGCGAGCGCCAACGACCTCCGTCTCGCACAAGCGGCGATGTGCTCGACGCTCATGACCGTGCACGCACTCACGGGCGAGCGCGGCGCTGTCGAAGAGGTTTACCGCGCTGGAGTCGAGCTCTGCCGCGAGCAGGGCGATGACCACGTCATCGCGGAGCTCCATGCGACGGCCGCCGAGCTGCGCGCCCTGCGCGGCGACGCGGACTCGGCACACGACGCATTGCGAGCAGCCGAGGCGCTCGCTGGGTCCGCGGCGGGCCCGGTCCCCGGGATCCGGGCGGCCATCGCTCGCGGCGCCGTCGCCGAGGCGGAAGGCGATCGCGACGGCGCACTTCGCGCGTACCGCGAAGCGCGGGCATCGGCGCACGCAATCCGCGCGCGATACTTCGAAGCCAAGGCGACATTGCTCGCAGTGCCGATCGAGGACGACCCCGCGACGACGCGAGGCGCCCTTCGTGCGATCGCCGCGGAACGCTATCGGGACTTCCTGCTGTTGCGTCCGGCGCTCACCGATTCTCTGCGCCTTCGGCTCGGCGACCTCGAGCTCAATCCGGATGACATGCGGATCCTCGCGGCGATCTTGCAGCCCGCCGCGCCGATGCCGGAGCACGCGATTTCGTCGTCCGTCGCCGAGAGCATCCAGGCCTTCGTGCTAGGTCCGTTCGAGCTCCGCGCAGGCGGCACGCGCATCAGCGACCGGGGATGGCGGACGAGCAAGGCCAAGGAGCTCTTCGCGTTGCTGCTGCTCGATCGGCAGCGCGCGGTCTCGCGAGATGAGCTCGTCGCGCAGCTCTGGCCGGAGACCGATCCAGCCTCAGCCCTTTCGAACTTTCACTTCACGCTGCATGCGCTGCGCAAGGCGCTCGCATCGGCCGGCGCGTCGGAGGCGACGAGCGTCGTACGTACGGACACCGGATATCGGCTCGCGCTTCCGATCTCGATCCACGTCGACCTCGAGGTCTTCCGGCGATCGCTGCGCCGCGGTCGCGAGGCGCGAGAAGCAGGGCGATCGCGAGAGGCGATCCAATACCTGCGCGCGGCGGTCGCGGTACATCGTGGGGAATTTCTCGCCGACCTGAGTGCGCCGTGGATCGACCGGCAGCGGGAAGAGACTGATCGTCAACTCGTTGGGGCCGCGAAGGAGCTCGCAACGCTCGAGCTCGAGTGGAAGGAGCCAAAGGCCGCGATCCGCCCGCTAGAGAAGCTCCTCGAGCTCGAGCCCTACGACGAGGAAGCGCACCGCCTGCTCATGCGCGCACATCACGAGTCCGGCGACCACGCGCTCGCCGTACGTCACTACCAGGCGCTGGAGGCGATGCTCCACCGCGATCTCGGGGCCGAGCCCGAGCCGGCGACCCGGGAGCTCTACCAGCGCATCCGGCGCGCCGGCTAATTCACCTGCAGTAGAGCAGTTCGCGCGCGGCGGTCGCCTCGTCATTCAGGTGATGGAGAAGCGGCGACGGGACGTGTCGCCTGCGTGTCGACCGTAGTTCGAATGCCTCCTAGGGCATTGCACGGTCGATTGCTGCGACGAAACTCACCCACACAGGGGATGACCACCGCCGGGGCGGGCGGTAGTACTCGGGTTGGGAGTAACGGGGGAAATGACGGGGCAAACGGGGGACACCGCGAGGCGCCTTTGGGCAGCCTTCTTTAGCCTTGCGCTCCTTTTCACAGGCCTTCCGGGGACGAACTGGACCGCATTCACCGATCCCGACCTTCGAGGCGGCGACTACGCCCTCGTCCAGGTCGCGCACGGCACCGCGAGGGCGGTAGCCGCCAAGGCGACGGCCGCCGGAGCGACGGATGTCGCGGCACTCGACACGATCGACGTCGTGACAGCGCGCCTCTCGGCAAAGGCCGCCAGGGCCCTTGGGTCCGACCCTCGCGTTTCCTTCATCGCGGCGGACACCGTCGTGACAGCAACAGGGGACAAACCTCACTTCGAGAACGACGACAGCGGACCGCCACCGAGCCCGGCACTCGACGCGATCGACGGACGCAGCGCCTGGTCAAAGGCCACAGGCAAGGGTGTGACCGTCGCGATCATGGATACGGGGATCGCACGGCACGCCGACCTCGAGGGGTCCGTCGCCGCCCGCGTGGATTTCGTCCGCGACGGAGCCACCTCGCTCGACCCCGGCGGGCACGGCACCTTCGTCGCCGGCCTCATCGCCGCGCACGGCCGTACCTTCAAGGGCGTCGCGCCCGACGCGAAGCTCGTCAGCCTCCGGGTCCTCGACGAGCGAGGCAACGGCACGATGCACTCGGTCCTCGCCGCGTTCGACTGGCTTCTTCGGAACCGCGCGGAGTACCGGATCCGAGTGCTCAACCTGTCCTTCGGCGCCCCGCAAGCCACGACATACCACCGCACGCTGCTCTCGGGCGTTGTCGAATCGGCATGGTTCGCCGGAATAGCGGTCGTCGCGGCCGCCGGGAACGACGGGCCGAAGCCGGGCTCGGTCACCAATCCAGGGGCCGACCCGTTCGTCATCACGGTCGGTTCCCTAGCCGATCAGGGCACGGCGACGTTCGCCGACGATCGCGAGTCGGGCTTCAGCGGCCGCGGCCCGACGCTCGACGGATTTGCGAAGCCTGATGTTCTCGCGCCAGGCGAGCACGTGCTGTCGATCCGCCTAGACGGCTCGACCATGGATCGCACTGATCGCGACCCGACCCTTGATGACGGGTACGGCCGCATCTCGGGCACATCGGCCTCGAGCGCGATGGCCACCGGTGTCGCGGCGCTCGTGCTTCAGGCGCATCGCAACTACTCGCCGACCCAAGTGAAGGGCGCGCTCGTCGCCGGTGGTCGGGCTGTCACAGGGACACGGACGGCGGCCGTCAGCGCAGCGGACAGCCTGAGCGCGCGCCCGGCCAAAGTGAACGTCGGCCTCAAGCCATCGCGGGTTCTGCTCCTGCTCCTGCAACTGAACGGGCAGCTCGAGGGGCAGCGCCAGGGGCAGTTTGAAGGTCAACTCGAGGGTCACGTCGGCTGGGGCGGTATCTCGTGGGAAGGCATTTCGTGGGAGAGCGTCTCGTGGGAGGGAGTCACATGGGAGAGCGTGTCGTGGGAGAGCGTGTCGTGGGAGAGCGTCACGTGGGAAACCGTGACCTGGGAGCTGCGGTGATGAAGGGAAGGATCGATCTCTACGTCGGCTCCGTCACCTTTGCCGGCCTGATCGCGCTCCTCGCAGCATCGCGCAGCCAGCGGACAGACCTGCTCGATCCGATCATGCTGGCCGTCCTCGTTGGCCTCGCGTGTCTGGCTCAGCGCGTTCCGGTGTTCCTCTTCCGCTCGAGCGCGATCTCCGTCTCCTTCGCGGCGGTCATCGCCGCGTACGTCCTGTATGGCACCGGCGCCGCGGTGTGGGTCAGCCTCGCGCAGGCGCTCGTGAACTCCGTGACGCCGCGCCGCAAGCCGCTCCGCAAAGCGGCGTTCAACTTCGGCTCGTTCGCGCTCTCCGCATTCGCGGCGGGGGAGCTGTATCGCCTCACGGGGGGAATGACACCGCCGGGCGCGATCGCGTCGACGCTCGTGTCGGTCGGCATCTCGGCGGCCGCCTACTTCCTCGTGAGCACCACGCTCACTGCGATCGCGATCGCGATGTCCGAGGGGCAGAACGTCGTCGCCGTGTGGCGCACCAACTACAGCTGGATGCCGGTGAACTTCGGCGCAACGGCCGTGCAGGGTGCGGCGCTCGCGCTCGCGTACCAGGCGCTCGGGCTCTTCGGGGTATTCGTCTTCACCGTGCCGCTCGTGGTCGCGTGGTACTCGTTCCGTTTGTACATGGCGAAGTCGACCGAAGTACGCCAGCGCAACCAGGAGCTGAGCAACGTCAACGAGCTCCTGCGCCAGACCAACGACCGCCTTGAGCAGTCACACGTGTCCGTGATCGGCGCGCTGATCGGCGCGCTCGAGGCCAAGGAGTCACACCTCTCCGGCCACGCCGCGACGACGATGCATTACTCGGTGGGGGTCGGACGCAAGCTCGGCCTTGGCGCGGAGGAGATCGCTGCCATCAAGCTGGGCGCGCTCTTCCACGACGTGGGCAAGATCGGCGTCCCCGAGTCGCTTTTGTCGAAGCCCGCCGAGCTCACCGACGAGGAGTGGGTCGAGATGCGGGCGCACCCGACCATCGGCGCGAGCCTCCTCGGGAACGTGCCAATGCTCGAACGGATCCGTCCGCTCGTCCTCGCGCACCACGAGAACTTCGACGGCACGGGCTACCCGCGCGGGCTCAAGGCTAGCGAGATCCCTCTCGCGGCCCAGATCATCTCGGTCGCCGACGCGTACGACGCGATGACCAGCGAGCGGCCCTACCGGGTCGCGCTGCGGCCAAAGTCCGCGCTCCGCGAGCTTCGCGCGAACGCCGGAACCCAGTTCAACCCGGTCGTCGTCGAAGCCTTCATTCAGGTCTGCATCGAGGAGCGCCGGGGCGCGGCGCGCGACAAGACGACGGTCTGCCCACACCAGCACGAGCACATGTACCAGCAGGCGCTCGAGGCCGTGAAGGTCGCGATTTAGCGGGAGGGACGAAAGATGCGGAATTCGAACACGATCCAGCGCGGCACGTCGTGGAGCTGACCTAAGCGAACTCGGGGAGCCGAAACAGCTCTTCAAGCGAGCCGATCACGTGGTCAGGCACCGCGTCGCCGGATGCCCGATCAAGCGCGTCCTTCTCGGTAAGACCCGTCGTGATCAGCACACCGGTCGCCCCGACGCGGTGCGCCGCGACCATGTCGTAGTCCGTCGAGTCGCCTACGACCACGACGCGTCCGTCCTGATCCCCCGCCCTCCGGATCGCCTCCTGAAAGAGGAACGGTTCCGGTTTGCCGATGCAGAGCGCTTTCGCACCGGTCGCGACCTCAATCGCCGCGACGATCGTCCCCGCGCCCGGCAGTAATCGACCCTCTACAGGGTAGGCCCGGTCGCGGTTCGAGCAGACGAACTCGGCGCCGGCCAGGATGGCTCGCTGCGCCTCCGCGATCTTCGCGTACGTGAGATGCAGGTCGAGACCGACGACGACGGTGTCCGGCGCCGGCGGAAGGTCGAGCGACACGAGGTAGCGCCGCATCGCACCCGGGTCGACGCCGTCCGCAGCCGCGTCGGGCGGAGGAAGGAAGCCCGGGAGGGCATCTGCGTCGCGCACGCTGATCCCGACCGCCCTGATTTCCTCCCGCAACCCGTCAGCCCCGATCACGAGAACATCCTTCGGCTTCGGACGGCGACGCTCTAAATAGTGCGCGGTGGCGTGGCCGCTCGTCACGATGTGGTCGAGGTCGCCGCCGAGGCCGAGCTCCTGCAGACGCCGCAGGTAATCGAGCCGGGTCGCAGTTGAGTTGTTGGTAGCGAAGAAGACATCCCATTTCGCCCGCCGCAGACGATCGAGCGCCTCGCGCGCGTATGGCATCACCTGTGCGCCCCGGTAGAGCACGCCGTCCATGTCGAAGATCGCGATCGGCATCGCGCGACAGCCTAGCGGCGCGCTACGGAACGCCGCCCAGGCTACTGAGGTTCAACGCGCCGGCGAGGGGGACGACCCGGCCGCGGTAGGTGAACTCGCCGGCTCGCACCTGCACCGTCTCGGTGCGCCCACCAGCGAACTCGAACGTGAATGTGAACGGGCGCACCTGGACGGACTCGGGCTGTGACGGGGTCAAGCCCAATAGGGTGCGAACGATCGTGGCCTTCCACCTCGTGATGTCCTGGGGGCCGCCACGCTCAACCTGGTCGAGCACCACGTGGTCTGCGAGAAACAGCGACCGGATGTCGGTGGCAGCGAGCGTCGGAACTGGCTGCCAGCGGCGCACGAGATCGTCGAGCTTTCCATCGTGGGCGAAGGCTCCGGTTCGGAGGTGCTCGCCCACCGAGCCGTAGTCAGCGCCGCGGAGACGAACGACCACGTCTCCGAGAACGATCTCGTACAGAGGGAAGGGGTGCTCGAGCACGCCGGGAAGCTCGCCTTCGGAAACGCTGAACCCTCTGGAGATGGAGTCGCGGAGCTCGGCGATCTCGCCCGTCGTGAGCACACGCTGAACACCCGGGAGATCCGCGATCCGGACCGTCGCTCCGCTCACGCTTAGGCCGGCGAGGCGCGACGGCGATGCCAGCAGGTACGCCGCGAGTTGTTCGTACGCGGTTGCCGGACCGAGGTAGATCTTCCCATCGGCGAAGAGCAGACCTGAACTGACCACGATCTCGAGCCTCGATCCATCGTCCCAGCGCGCGACGAACGGCGGGTCCTGTGGCGCTGCGGCCAGATCGGTGCGCTCCTTGGCCAGGGAGGCGAGCGTCCACACCGCCATCCGCGAACGCGCATCGAGGTCGACGCTCCCGGCACCGGACAGCGTCGCGGTCAGGCGATCTGGGACCGGCCGACCGAAGGCAATTGGCGCCCTTGATGACGGGCGCACCGGCGTCTGCCGTGGTGGGGTGGCGGCCGGCGCAAGCAATGCGTATACGTAGACCGAGCCGACTCCGCCGAAGTCGGCCGCCAGCTCGTACAGCGCCCCATCGGCGCGCACGTACGCGTCGATCCCCTTGAGAGGGAGCGGCTCGGTCGCGTAGGCGAGAAGCGCCCCGCCGGCGCCGTGGCGCTCGTATCTCTCGGCGGCTGATGTGGACGTGAGGACGTACGCGTACCCGGCCGCGTCGGCGCCTAGCGAGTACGGCGGTGGACCCTGCACCGAACCGCGCAAGCGCGGAAAGAGGCCGCCGTCGGTCGTTGCGCGGAGCAGTGCGCCTGTAGTCGCGTCGATCTCGTACTCGATCGTGGCGGAAAAGGACGACACGGCCCGTAGATAGAACCGATCTCCGTCCACCAGCAGCGCGGTCGCACTCCGCTCCACGTAGGGCAGTGGAACCGACCGCAGGTATTTCCCCGACTCAAACACGGCGACGCGTAGGCGCGCCTGGTCCCAGATATAGATGCGGTCGTTCTCGTCCACCGCGAGTGAGGCCGGTCCGCGGGGGCTGATCCCGCCGACGCGGCTGGTGGTCGCGCCCACGGTCTCGACAGAGGGCGGCGCATACGCGAGCGAGAGCAAGGCGCGCGGCGTTTCCTCGCGCGCGACAATCGGTGATTGGGAGACGGGCTGCGAGGGCGAGGGACTCGGGGACGGCGACGGAGCCGCGACCGATTCGCACGCCACCAGGGCCGCCGCGAGCACCATGCCTAGCCAACGCACGAGGCTCAGTCTGACAAGGGCCACGCTAGATCACGACCCGGTCGAGGATGTCGTAGGTCGAGGCGCCGACGATCCGCGAGACGATGAGTTCGTCCGCGATGAATAACTCGAGCGGAAGCGGCCACCGCTCGAGCGACCCAGGCCGTCCCACACGCTCGAGGACCGTCACGGTTGTTGACCGGACATCGCCATACAACGAGCGCAGCCCCGCCGCCCGGACCGCGGACCGAACCTCGGCGATGGCGCGGTTCAACTCGTCGTCACGGGCGACATCGAGCTTCAACACGTCGGCGCCGCGATAAGGCGAGGAGATCACGAAGAGGTTCTCGCCGCGAACTGGGACGGGCCGCACGCCCGGCGCGGACGCATGCACCGCCGCGATGAGACCGCTCGCATCTCTCCCGTCCGTGCGCTCGAGAGTGATATGGAGCGGCTCGACGATCCGCCCGCCGAACTCGGCCCGCAGCAGCTCGAGCCGCTTTCGAATCGCAGGCGCGAGCGGTCGAGACGGCGCGAACAGCACGCAGATGTCGCCGGGAACCCCAGCTCTTCTGCTAGAAGGCGGCCCGATACAGCGCCTCGATGTCCTCGAGCTTTGTCTCGCGCGGATTCACAAGGATGTTC
>JALYSZ010000034.1 GCA_030854525.1 Chloroflexota bacterium
GACACCCAAGTAGCGTCAGCGTGCGGACGAGTTCTCCTCGCAGAATTTCAATGGCGCGCGCGACTCCCGGCTGACCCGCAGCGGCCACCCCGTACGCATAGGCGCGACCGATGAGCACAGCGTCTGCGCCGAGGCACAGAGCTTTGACGATGTCGCTGCCTCGGCGTATGCCGCCGTCCATGAGGATCTCGGTCTGCCCCCCGACCGCCCGGACGACCTCCGGCAGGACGCGGAGCGTGGGTGCGACGCCATCGAGCTGCCGTCCGCCGTGGTTGGAGACGACGATCGCGCTCGCACCTTCCTCCACCGCCCGACGCGCATCGGCTCCGGTGTGCACCCCCTTCACCACGATGGGGCCATCCCACTCCCTGCGGATCCACGCAAGGTCTGCCCACGACACCGCGGACTGCTCGAGCGCGGTGCCAACATCCGCATATCGCATCGGTCCGTCGGCGAGCATGACGTTCGGGAAGCTCATCAAGCCGCCGTCAGACAAGAAGTCGAGCACCCACCGCGGATGTGACACGAACTGCGCCGCGAATGGGAGCATCTTGAGCGGCTGTTTCGTGAGAAGGGCCCGCGTGCCGTCCCGGATGTCCCGTTCGCGGTTGCCGGCGACCGGCGTATCGATGGTGACGACCAGCGCCGTGAAGCCTGCAGCCCGTGCCCGTGCGATGGCCTTCTTGGCCACCTCGTGCCCTCCAACGAGGTAGAGCTGGTACCAGAGCGGTCCCCGCGATGCGGCGCGCACCTCCTCGACCGTAGAGCCCGAGAGTGTCGAGAGCGTGTACACGGTGCCTGCGTCGCCAGCCGCTTTGGCCGCGGCCGACTCGCCGTGCGGGTAGAACATCCGCGTGCTGCCGATCGGTCCCAGGAGGAACGGCAGCGCGAGCTCGGTCCCCAGGACGGTCGTGCGGAGATCGCAGGCGGTCACTACCACGGCCGATCGAGGTCTGAGGAGAACGTCGTCGTAAATGCGTGTGCTTCGAGTGAGCGTGACTTCGTCGTCCGCGCCGCCATCGATGTAGTCAAAGACCACGCGGGGAAGTCGACGCCGCGCGAGCCGGCGCAGGTCCGCGATGTTCAGCACATCGTGCGAATAGAGCCTGCTGATGCCCGACATCGTAGGCGGCCGGACTCAGTGTCCCGGCCGCGGCGCATAGGTTCGAGTCCCGCCGTCGCCTCAGTTCCGAGGAAATCGCGGTCCTTCGAGATCGCAAGGCAGAGGTCCTATAAACCTTCGCTGCGGGTCGACTCCGCCGCCTCCTCCGGCGACCGTCGAAGCAAGGGTCTTGTGCCGGAAGGCAAGGGTCTTCAAGGCAAGGGTCTGGACTGCAACATGAGACTCGCCAAGTCGCCGTGGTCGGTGCTACTAACCGACGTAGTAGCCTCGAGGGATTGGCTACTGCATCAAGTGCTGCGCTACGGCGGGGTTTGATTTTCTTGCTTCCGGCGTTCCTCCTCGGTGTCGTCGCGACCGCTCAGGTCCAGACGCAGAACCGACGCCAGTTCGTTCCCTCCCCTTATACGTCGCTGGACAGCGTGAAGCTCACCGAGGTGGCGCTGGAGCTGCAGCGCGAACAGAACAACCTCAAGCGGGAGCTCACCGCGCTGCGCGCGCGTCTCGAGGAGATCCAGGCGCAAAGCGCAACGGTCGGCGGACGAGCCGCCACGCTGCATGCCGACTTGGAGCAGCTCCGGGAGGTTGCCGGGCTCACACCGGTCACGGGAGCTGGAGTCCTAATGACGCTCGATGACGCCCACATCCCGCCGACGCGATCCGTCCAGTCGATCGTGCCCGCGATCGTCCACAGCGAGGACATCGTCGACGCGATCAACGCGGCGTGGAAAGCGGGCGCGCGGGCGATCGCCGTGAACGATGAACGCGTTACCGGCGCATCGGCGTGCGTCGGCGCGACGATCCAGATCAACGGCACGCTCATGTCGCCGCCCTTTCCGGATCGCGATCGTCGGACCGAGCGAGGATCTCTACCGCGCGCTGACCGATCCGCGCGAGCTCGTGGACCTGCGCGTGCGCCAGCGGATCTTCGGGCTCGGCTTCCAGGTGACGCGAGCCGACGACCTGCGGATTCCGGCGTACAGCGGACCTCTCGGCATCCGCTACGCAATCGCGCGTTAGTCCGCGTCCTACTACTCGCCGGGAACACACAACGCTAGAGCTGTGGCCCGTCGCGGTCACCGGCCAGGAAGCCTCGGGCAGGGGGCATCGCCGACGCAGAAGAACGTCGAGCTGGCGAAGCCGAGGGAGCCGCTCTGTCCCGCGCCGGCCCACTGGACGCTAAACGCGGAGAGCGATTGGGTGCCCACGTTGAGGCCGCGGACTTGGACCACCACTGGGTACCGGCCCTGGTTCGGCTGGAGCAGCGCTACGACCGCGGGTGTTCCTTCGCCCGGGCCCGTGTGCACGCGCTCGGCTCGGCTTGCGGGCGTGCGATCGATCGTGATCTGTTCGAGTGCGATCGCGTCTGCGAGCGTTTGGAGGGGTTCGAGCGAGGTGATCGCCACGGGGTCCGGTCCGCACACAACCAGCAGCAGCACGACCACGCTGCGCGTTTCACCGACCTCTAGATGGATCGGCACGGGCGGGGTCGCGTGACTGAGGCCGCTGTCTTCGCGGATCGGTCCGTAGGCGCAGTCGCGATTCTGTCCACCTCGCGCGGGGAGGGTGAAGCCGACCAGCGCGCACTCGGCGAGCACCAGCGTTGCCAGGAGCGCCCAGGTGGGAACTCCCGCGGACGGCGCTGCGGTGAGCGCGAGGAAGAGGCCGCGCCCAAGCAGCGTGGCCAGGAGCACCAGAAACCCGACCGCCGCCAGATCGGCGAAGTCGCCGTACGCGACCAGCCGTGGGTCGGGATCGAACCAGCCAAGACCCCGCGTAACCAGCCACACGCCTGCGAGGCCGAGGGCACTCGCGGCACCCGCGATTGAAAGCGCCGCGAGCGGTTGTGGAGTCAGTCGCGCGCGGAAGATCCAGATGAACAAGAGCAGCGCGGTGAAGATCTCGAAGAGATCGGCTGCGGCGTCGGCGAGGCCGACGGTCTCGGGCGCGCCCGGCTCGGCGCCAAAGGGAAGTCCAACCGTTCTCGAGACCGCCCACACCGCGATGGTGGCGAGGCTGCCGATGATCCCGAACCATACGATCCCGAGTCGCGCGCCACGAGGACCGACCGGATAGAAGAGGTAGAGGCCGCCGGCAAGTTGGATGAGTCCGACCGCGATGAAGAAGATGCCGAACAGCGGGTCCTCGTCCGAATGAGGGCCGATCTGCGCCAGGTGCAGAACACCGGCAGCAAGCGCGAGCGTCGCGGTGGTGTACCGCAGCAGACCGAAGAGCGGCGACTCCGCCATATCGAGGCTTGCAACCCGAAGCACCGTCCGCGCTTCGGTCAGTGGGTGGACGTGCACGCCCGAACGCTTCTCGACGCGCTCGAGCGGCATCCCACACTTCGGGCAGCGACCGGGTGAGGCGCTGCGGACTTCGGGGTGCATCGGGCAGGAGTACGCCGCTTCGTCGTCCGCAGGCTTGGGTGTGACGGGAGCGTCGGCCGTAGGCGGCGGTTCCCCCATGATCGCGAGCATCGGCCCGACGCCGGTGCGGATCGCCCGAATGACCAACATCAGCGCGAGGGCGAGGAAGAAGAGATTCAGCACGCTGGTGTAGTTGAGGGTGATCTGCGGCGCGGCGATGATCGCCACCCGCTGCGACGGAATGAGCCCGAGTGCGCCGAAGAGCAATTCAACTAACAGGCCGGCGATCGCCATCGCGGCGTATGACGTGATGAAGAGGAAGGTCATCATGCGCCGACCGTAGTACTTGCGATAGATGTTGAGGATCGGGATCACGATGAGATCGGCGAAGATGAAGCTGATCACGCCGCCGAAGCTGATCCCGCCGTTCCAGAGCACCGCCGCGAGGGGCACGTTGCCGATCGAGCAGACGAAGCTGATGACCGAGACGAGCGGGCCGATGAGCGGCCCCCACACCGCCGCGAGTGCAGGCTGATCGGTCAGGAAGAAGCTGCGCCAGAAGGCATCGGGGATGACCGTGCCGGCGAAGCCGGCGATGAGCAGACCGCCAAACACGTCCTTGTAGACCGCGGCCCAGTCCATCACGAAGTAGTGGGAGATCGCGGTGAACCCACGCGGCGAAAGAGCCCGCTGCAAGAGCGTCCCGCCCTCGGTCACGCTCATGTCCATCGCCGCGTGGCCTTCCATCGAGCCGCGCAGACCACGCTCGGCCTGCGCCCGCGCCGCTTCCAAGAGCTTCGGCCGCAGGAAGAGCCGGAACAGAACGACGAGCAGCACGATCATGATCGGGCCGCCGATGAACTCGGCGAGCGTGAACTGCCACCCCAGCAGGATGGCCATGATCAGGCCGAGCTCGATGACCAAATTGGTCGAAGCGAACTCGAAGGCCATCGCGGCGGTGAAGTTCGCGCCTTTCTGGAAGAGCGAACGTGCGAGCGCCACGGCCGCATACGAGCAGGAGCTGGAGGCGGCACCCAGCGCGGAGGCAAGCGCGATCGAGCGCGGCGAGTCGTCGGGTAGGAGCTGGCTCATCCGCCGTTTGGACACGACCGCCTGGACGACCGCCGAGAGCGCGAACCCCAGCACGAGCGCCCAGGTGACCTCCCAGGTCATCGCAAACGCCAGGCCCAGGGAGCGGAAGACCTGGTCGAAGAACGCGTTCATCGGACCTCCCGTCTCCCCCAAACCGCGCGCGGCAGCGGTGGAATTTCGGAGCTACTATGACACGTAGTAAGAGCCGCCTTCGGCGGCGAGGAGCGTGTGATGCGCAACCTACTGGGGATGTGCTTCGACCCACGAGTTCTTGGTGGACTGGCGCTGGTCGGCGTCGGGATCTGGCTCGTCGCGCCGCAGCTGGTGGCGCCGGCGCTGCCGATCTTGGTGATCCTGGTGTGTCCGCTTTCCATGCTGCTGATGGCGCGGATGATGGGTACCTCGATGAACCGCTCGACGCTCTCGCCGGGTGAGCGGCTCGCCGCCCTCGAGCACGAGCAAGCGCGCCTCGACGGGGAGATCGCGAGCACGCGCGCCGAGCTCGTCCGACCCCGCCCGCCCGAGCAGGTCAAGAGCTGATCGGCCATGCGGCCCCGGCGCTGGTTCTGGCAGGACGAGTACGACGGCAGTTTCTCGCCAGGGTGGGCGATCACGGTGATCGCGGCGGTCTTGGTCGCCGTGGGACTGCTCTCGTACTGGCTGAACGACATGCACATGTACCACTACGGCCTCTTCGGCTCGCAATAAGCCTTCGAGAAGGAATGAGATGACCAGACTGCGACGCATCACGCTCGCGCTCGGCGCCGGTGTGCTCACGGCAGCGCTGCTCGGCGGCGTCGCTCTCGCCGACGACGGCGGGCTCATGCAACGGATGATGGGCTCCGACGCGTACATGGCGATGGTGAATCAGATGCGGACGGTACTCGGCAACGAGCAGGCCGACGCGATGCTCGCCAGCTGCGAGAAGATGATGGCCGCAACCGACGGCTCCGGAGGGATGATGGGTGGGATGGGGCAGATGATGTCGGGCATGGGCCAGATGATGGGCGGGCACTGACCGACGCGCGTCGCGGGCGATCACGAGCGAATGGTCGGTAGTATCCGATCAATGCCGGGCAAACTGCCGCGCGCCTTCACCGATCGACTGGACCGCCCGACGGGTCGTCCTGAGGAGTGGTTCTTGGGGTCGTTGCAGTCGCGAGTCCTGCAGACCTTGTACAAGCAAGGCCCGAGCTCGGTGCGCGCGATCGCCGATGCCCTTAAGGACAAGTTCGCCTACACGACGGTGATGACGGTGCTGGTGCGCTTACACGAGAAGGGTCTGGTCAGTCGAGCGCAGCAGGGCAAGGGTTACGTGTACACGCCGCGCTACTCGAAGGCTGAGCTCAACGACCGGATGGCCGAGTACCTCGTCGACGAGATCGTCGAAGACTTCGGCGACGTGGCCTTGGCCCATTTCGCCGGTGCGCTCGACCGCGTGGACCGCCGCCGCCTGGCGCGTTTGCGCCGGCAGAAATCCGAGCGCTAGATGTCGCGCGCTGACCGAGCCTTCGCGCTCCTGATCGTCGCCGCGGTCATCACGGGCGCGGTCCTCAGTGTGCCGCTGCTCATCACCCTCTTCCCTGGGGATCTGCAGCGCGCGCTGCACGGGTACGACGAGATCGCGGCCGTGTGCGTCGCCGCGCTCTACCAGCTGGGCGCAGGTCTACCGCCGCTGGGCGCGGTCGTCCTCGCGCTCACGACCGCGAGCCTGTTGCTGGGCGTCGTGAAGATGACGCGCACTCTGCGGCGCACGCGTACGGTGCTGCGGGCGCATCGGTCCGTCACGATGCCGCGCCGCCTGCAGGCCGTCGCCGGGCGCTTGAGGCTCGCCGACGCGACGGTGTGCTTCGTCGACCCGCGGCCGTACGCGTATTGCCGCGGTTATCTGTGGCCGCAGATCTGGGTCTCCACCGGCGCTGTCGCCAGCTTGCGGCGACCTGAGCTCGAGGCCGTGCTGCACCACGAGGACTACCACCGCCGCTCGTTCGATCCGCTGCGCATCCTCTTCGGCCGCGTGCTCTCGCAGCTCTTCTTTGCCCTGCCGATCATCCGGCTGCTCGCCGTACGCTTCGAGTTCGCCAAAGAGCTCGACGCTGACCGCGCCGTGGTCTCGATTCAAGGCACGACGAAGCACCTGGCGGGCGCGCTCTATGCGCTCGGTCGGTACGAGCTGCCCTTCGTCACTGCGGAAGTCGCCGTCGGCGCCTGGTCGCTCTCGCACGCGCGTGTCGATCAGTTATGTGGTTCTTCTGAAGAGGAGCTCCTGCCCAAGCTCTCGCGGCGCGCGATATGGCTCTCGGCCGTCATGCTCTCGTTGGCTCTGCTGCTGACGTTTGGTCAGGCCGCGCGTGCGAACCTGGTCCCTGCCACGGTCATTGATGCGCTCGATCCGGCCGCCGCGAACATGGAGAGCCACAGCTGCCCGCTCCCGATGAGCGGCATTCTTTTCTAGCGACTCGTCAACCCGGCTTCTCGCTCGGCGGCTGGCCGCGGAGCACGCGTGCCCGCTCGTCGTACTCAGTCTGGTCGATCTCTCCGCGGGCGTAGCGCTCGCGCAGGATGCCCAGCGCGTCGGTTGAAGTACTCATCCCGCGCCGGCCAGTCAGCGCGTACACGATCAGGGCGACGAGCGCGGCGATCAGAAGGATCCCGACGATCCAACCCCAAGCCATCATGCCGCCGCAACAGCCATCAAACATGAGCGCACCTCCAAGGATCTCGTGTCACGGGTTGGGCGTCGATCGCCGGGGCATCCGCACGATCAACAGCAGCACGAGCAGCCCCAGGGCCAGGACCGCTAGAGGTCCGAATGCGCCGAGCCCCTGCGTGAGGGCGTCGAAGACGCCGCGCAGCCACAGATACGCTCCGGTAAGGAACTCGGGGCTATAGGCACTATCGCCGGTGAAGCTGAGCCAGAGTACGAGCGCACCCATCGCCCACAGCAACAGCGCCGCCGCGAGATTCGTCGTCGTTACGGTCCAGCTTTGCGAGCCGAGTCGGAGCGTCAGCGCCCGCGGGCGGAGTGCCGGGTGCGAGAGCAGATCGAAGCGCTGGCCGAAGAGCGCGACGAGCAGCAACGGGAAGACCATCCCGAACACGTACGCGAGGCCGATTCCGATTGCCACCCACCAAGTGGGTGCGACCACGCCGAGAGCGAGCACGCCGGCGAGCACGGGGGCGCAGCACGAGCTCGCCGCGCCGGAAAACGCACCGAGGGCAAAGACCGAGGCAGTGCTGGGCGGGCCCAGGCGCGGCGACCACGGCATTGGCAGTGACCACCGGCCGGTGAGGGAAAGCACGCCGAGTCCGATCAGGAGCAGCCCACCGAGGAAGAAGAGCTCGCGGTGCAGCTGGGGCAGCAGCTGAGCGAGCCCAGCGATGCCCCAGGCAACGGGTAGGAGCACGAGTGCGAGTCCAGCGGAGAAAATCAGCGTCATTCGCATTAATTGCCAGCGCCCGTGGTGCAGCCCCGCGGCCAAGTAGGAGGGAAGCAGGAAGGTCAGGCAGCAGGGCGCCAGCAGCGCCAGGATTCCGCCGAAGAAGGCGGCCGCGATGGAGGCGGTGCCAAGGAGGGGATCGATCATCGCGCACTCGCCGTCCGCGGCCGGGCCCCGATCGCCACGAGACACGCGCGGAGCTTGCGCTCCGAAGGCCGGCCGTACTGAAGGAGTTCGTCGTTGACGAACAACCCCGGCGGGAAAAGCACGCCAGACGCGAGCGCCAAGCTGCGGCCCGCCTCGTCCTCGGTCGAGCAGGTCGCGGTCTCGAGCTCGAACTCGGCCGCCAGCTTCTCAATCAGCCCTTTGGCTTCGTCACACCAGTGACACCCCGGCGCCGTCAGCAGGAGGATCCGCGTCATTTACCCAGCGCTCTCGCGACCGGATCGAGGATGCTCGGATCCGGTACGTACATCTCCTTGAAATCCCGCCGCCAGATGATCTTGCCCTGGGTGTCGATGAGCATGAAGCTGTGTCCAGGAGTAGTGCCGTTCATCATCCCCGTGTAGAGCATCTGGTAGGTCTTCGAGACCGCGAGGTTGGTGTCGGCCAGTAACAGCATGTCAGCGACCTGCTCTCGCGCGGCGGTCTGCTTGAGGAGATCAATCGGATCGACGGTGATCGTCACCAGCTGGACGTTCAGCGCCTCGAGCTTGTCACGGTCGCGCTTGAGATCCCGCATCTGCTGCCAGCAGGGAGGGCACATGCTGCCTTCTTGGAAGTAGAGCAGGACGTTCGAAACACCTCGCGCCGAGCTGGGACTCCAGTTCCCGCTCCCGTCGACCCGCGGCAGTGAGAAGTCGGGTGCGGTCTGTCCCGCCAAGAGGGTGATCCGTGGATCGTCGGCTGACCCGGTGTTGGCTTGCTGGCCGCGCGACGTTCCGAAGTAGACGACCCCGGCAAGCAAGATGACGCCGCCGAGTACGAACGGCCAGAGCCGTCGCGAGTGGGCTGAATCAGGCCCGCGGCCGGCGTGTCGCCTCGTGCGCGGGCGCGCTGCTTTCACCTGGCCTCCCCTTTCGCGCTCGTACTACGTCAGATGTAGATATCCCCCGACTCCGGACCGCACCGTGCCTGTGATATGAACAGTCCCGGGGACTAGAACCCGTTGGGTTCGGGCGCGTCCGGGCTTTGGTAATGAGCCTTGACGAACTTCACGATCTGGGTCTCGTCGTACTCCGGCAACTTCAAGATCCAGATCCAGGCCGTGACCGCGATCTTCGCGTCCGCCAGCGGATACGGCTCGAGAATGATCTTCTGGAAGCCGGTGCCGCCCAGACCACGCACCAGCGACTTGAGCTTGGTGACTTCATCGGGGGCGAGCGACCGGCTGTAGCCGATCACGATGCCGCCGTGCTCGAGGTTGTGCGTGGTGACCTCTCGCGGCAGCATCGAGTCCTTGATGCCCCATGGCGCGGGCGCTACGCCCGATTGGTTCCAGTGCTCGCCTGAGGTGGGCGGCTCCGAGTTGTACGACGCTTTTTGGCCGGTCAGTAGGTGAGCGCTGCCCTGGCTCGCCACCTTGGTGCCAATGACCTCGCCGGGTGCGACCACGTTGGCGCTCGTGTTGAGATCCACATTGGCGGCCGGCGGCTCGAATACGCCCGCGGCACGCAAGCCGAGAATCGCGAGAGCGAGCACTCCCGCTCCGATGCCCACGGTCCACGCCTGGCGTTGCCAGCGGCTGCCCATGGCTTGACGACGACGTCCCGGTTCCTTTCGCCGCTGCTTGCCCATACCGGTCGCTCACCTATCCTTCGTCGTACTACGAGTCATAGTACGAAGGAAATCCTCAGAGTGTCTGCGAGGTGATTCCCCGACCGTGAGCCTCTGGCCGCTCGCCTTCATCGCCGGCGCGATCTCCTTCAGCTCGCCCTGTTGTCTGCCGCTGCTGCCGGGCTACCTCGCGCACATCGGCGGGCTGGTCACGCCGGGCGTAGTGACGCCCCTGCGCTCGCGCACGATCGCCGGCGCGGCGCTCTTCGTGACCGGCTTCACCCTGGTCTTCGCGCTGCTCGGGGCTTCGGCGGGTCTGCTCGGCGGCGCGCTCGCCGATCAGCGCGAGTTGCTGCTGCGCGCGTCCGGCTGGGTGATCGTCGCGATGGCGGTGCTCCAGATCACCGGTTGGCGGCCGGCGCTCTTTGGAGCGACGGCGCTCGTACCCGTGCCCACCGGCGGTGCGGGTGTGGCGAGCTCGTTCCCTTTAGGGATGGCTTTCGCGGCCAGCTGGACACCCTGCGTCGGGCCGGTGTTGGCGGCGATCCTCGTGGCAGCGAGTGCCGAGGCCTCTGCGCTCGAGGGCGCTGGTCTGCTGACCGTGTACGCGCTTGGTCTGGGTGTGCCTTTCTTGCTCAGCGCGCTCGCGCTCGAGCGCTTCGGTCCACTTCGGAACGCGATCCTGCGTCGGCATCGACATGTCGAAATCATCGGTGGCGTCGTGCTCGGCGTCATGGGCGTGCTCATCCTCACCGACCGCTGGCTCCCGCTGATGGGGCCGCTGCTGCGTTGGTATGCACAGCTGAACTGGCCGCCCTTCTAGCCATGCAGGGCACCGCACTCACAAAGCCGGCACGCAACTCACCCTGGCCCCGCCGTGTCGGGACCGTGCTCGCCGCCGCCGTGCTGATCGGAGTCCTGACCACACTCGCGCTCGCGTTCCGCCGGGATCCGCATGACATCAAGACCGGGACCGTCGGAAAGCCGGCGCCGGCGTTCGCACTCGAGCGCCTGGACGGGGCCGGTCAGCTGAGCCTGGCCGATTACAAGGGTCGGGTGGTGATCCTCAACTTCTGGGCCTCGTGGTGCATCCCCTGCAAGCAGGAGAACCCCGCGCTTGTGCGCGTGTGGGAGCGCTATCGGCAGAGCGACGTGGTGTTGCTCGGGATCGTCTACCAGGACACGGTGGAGGCCGCGCGCGACTACACCGCGCGCATGGGCAACACCTGGCCGAGCGTCGTTGACGCTGACGGACACACGGCGATCGCGTACGGCGTGTTCGGCATCCCCGAGACCTTCTTCGTCCGTCCCGACGGCGTCATCGCTGGTCGCCACATAGGTCCGATCGACGAGGAGACGCTGGTCAACGGCATCGAGGCGATCCGCCGCGGCGGCTAGGGGACTTGCTGGCGGGCGCGAACGAGCAGCCCCAGCTACTACAGGACATAGTATTTTCCTGATGCCGACCCGCCTGAGCCTCGGAATAGCAACGGTCATTCTCGCGGCCGCTGCGGGCGCGCTTGTCTCGGACGCTCCGACTCCTCTAACGCGGACCGAACCCTCGCCCGCACCGTCATGGGGTCCGGTGGGTGCGATTTATCAGCAGATCGCCCGGCCTGGCACGGCCGGTCGCATCAGCGCGGAGGCGCCGCTGTTTGCCTGGGCGACGCCCCAGGGCCAGCTCACAAACCTCGAGGCGCTCCGTGGCCATCCGGTCGTCATCAACTTCTGGGCGACCTGGTGCCTGCCCTGCCGCGAGGAGATGCCGGCGCTCGAGCGCATTGCCACCGAGCGGCCCGATGTGGTGTTCCTGGAGGTCGACCTCCAGGAAGATCCCGAGGCCGTCAGCGCCTTCTTCACTCGCTACGGCCTGGCGCATCTGCAACCGGTCCTCGATCCGCAGGGCAAGACGACCACGCGCTATGGCGTGCTGAGCCTGCCAACAACCTTCTTCGTTGACCCCGCCGGTGTCATTCAGCACATCCGGATCGGTGGTCCGATGAGCGACGAAGAGATCCGGCAGGGGATTGCGAAGGCGAGCGGAGCGAACTAGCCGGGAGGCAGCGGCGCCTTGGTGGAAGGACCGCGGTCGCGCCAGCGCTGGTCGATGGTCGCGCGGACGACTTTGAGCGAGACCCCGTCGGCGCGCATCGCGATCACGTCACGCGTGGTCCGGGTACAGATGTCTCAGCCAAAGGACAGGCGTTGCGTCGCGGCGATGAGTCCACGGCGCTTGAGGCTTTCGAGGATCCGCTGGGTCATGACAGTCTTGGAACGCGGGGTGAGCGGGGTGCCGGCGAAGAGGAACTTCTCGAGTTGAGACTGAAACAAGAAGCGATGGCAGCACAGCCCGAGGACAACCCCTGTCTCCCGTTCCGAAAGGACGCTACCTTGACGATCCGACTCTTGCGCTGAGAGGGCGATATTTCGGAGAAACTCAGAAGCCATACCGCCACTCCGGCCGAGTGTTTTCGAAGAGTTCTGGTTGTCCGATGACAACTGCGATGCAACAACCGACGAACACACCGGTCGCCATCGCCAGGGCGATCCCGTGACCGCACGGCCAGCGTTTGCTTCCCGCCCATCCGTCCCGGAATCGCCGAGCCGTCGCCCGAACCGTAGCCGCGGAGCTGCTCACGCCGACTCAATCGGTCGCGGGTTCAGCGCAAGGTCGAGGAGCCGAAGCATGATCGGCAGGCGAGTCTGGGCGTACCGAGCTTGCAAGCCTGACTTCGGTCGGGTCCCATGAGCGTGGCGGGGTGGGCGGCCCGGGAGTTCTGCGATGCTACGGCTGAAATTCCGGGGAGGGCACCACGATGAAGTGGATAACTCGCGAGCACCCGCGCGTCGACCGCGTCGCGTGTCCATGGCTCATCGAGAAGTTCGTCGACAAGAGCGCGGAGTTCATCTACGTCCCTAGCGACCAGGTCGCAGCCGAGGCGCAGAAGCGTGGAGCGACGCCCTACGACATCAAGGACGTCGAGCTCGGTCACCACGGACCCGAGTGCAGCTTCGACGCGTTCGTGCACAAGCACAGCCTCGACAAGGATCCGGCGATGGCCTACATGGCGAGGGTCATCCGGGGCGCGGACACGGCGGACAAAACGATCACGCCCGAATCGGTCGGGGTCGAAGCGATTCTCGACGGGCTCAGGCACGTCCACTACCCCAACGACCAGAAGCAGCGCGAGGCCTCGCGCCCCGTCCTCGACGCCCTCTACGCATACTGTCAGGAGAAGGCCAAGGCGAAGGCGGCGTGACCCTGCGGCGCGTCGGCTTCACACCGGTTCCGCCGGGCGCCGCGCCGGGCTTCGATCACGCCGACACGTATCTCGATCCGGATGGCAGCCGCCTCTACGTCGCTCATACCGGAGCGGACCGGATCGACGTGCTCGATTGCCGGTCGGGGACGTATGCGCGCGCACTTGGTGAACTACCCGGCGTCGCTGGCGTACTGATCGACAGCGACCAGAAACTCCTCTTCAGCTCGGACCGCGCCGCTTCCCGGGTCAGCATCTTCTCCTGTTCGGACGACGCGCTGCTCGCTCAGATCGCGGTCGGCCCTCACCCGAACGGTCTCGCATACGACCCCATCCGGAGGAGCGTCTTCAGCTTCAATCTCGGCGAGCCGCTCGGCACGAACTGCACGGCCTCCGTCGTCTCGGTCGACGAGCGCCGAGTCGTGATGACCATCCCGCTGCCCGGTCGGCCGCGCTGGGCAGTATTCGATGGCTCGACGCGCGCCGTGTACGCGAACATCGCCGAACCGGCGGCAATCGTCGTGATCGATGCCGACCGGCTCGCGATCCGCCAGAGCATCGCGGTCCCGGCGGCTGGACCGCATGGCTTGGCCATCGTTCCGCACGAAGGCGGTGCATCGCTCTGGTGCGCGGCGGATGCGGGCGTCCTCGCCGTCCTCGATCGGGATTCGGGCGACGTGCGTGCGACGCTGCCGCTTGCCGGAGTCCCGGACGTCGTGATGTATGACCGCGACCTGGGCCGACTGTTCGTCGCCGTCGGGAAGCCCGGCGTGGTCGCGGTCTTCGATGCGGCGACGCGGACGCACTGGGAGACCGTCCCGACCGAGGAAGGCGCGCACACCATCGGCTGGGACCCGGGATCACGCCGCCTGTTCGCCTTTCAGCCAAAGAGCTGCGGAGTCGCGATCTATGAGGACGAGCGGTGACCGAAGAGTCGCCGCCTCGGCTTTCCCTGGCCCAGATCGCGGGGTACTTCCTGCGCCTCGGCACGCTCGGCTTTGGGGGCCCGATTGCGCTCGCCGGCGCGATGCAGCGCGATCTCGTGGAGCGCCGCGGCTGGATCACCCAGGAGGAGTACCTCGAGGGACTCGCCGTCGCGCAGACACTGCCCGGCCCGCTCGCCGCGCAGCTCGCGATGTGGCTCGGTTATGTCCGGCGCGGGTTCTGGGGCGCGGTCGCCGCGGCGATCCCCTTCATCCTGCCGCCGTACATCATCGTGAGCGTCGTCGCGGCGCTCTACGTCGCCTTCGCCGGCAGCAACTTCATTCAGGCGCTCTTCTATGGCGTAGGCCCCACGGTCATCGCGCTCATCCTCCGCGGCGCATGGAAGTTGCTCGGGGTCACGGTGAAGTCGGACGGGCGGCTCTGGGCGATCTTCGCCTTCGTCGCGGTCATCACCTTCGTGATCCGCACCGAGGTGGCGATCCTCTTCGTCCTCTCGGGCCTGCTCGGCGTGCTCCTCTATGCCCCGCCCGCGTGGCTGCGTCTCCGGACGATGCCCGCGCTGCTGCCGCTGGGCTTCATCAACCTCCTCGCGGCCACGCAGAGCACCGACCTCAATACGCTCGTCGCGCTCGGTGTCTTCTTCTTCAAGGCGGGTGCGTTCACCTTCGGTTCCGGCCTCGCGATCGTGCCGTTCCTGCAGCAAGGGGTGGTTCACGAGTTCGGCTGGCTGACCGAGCGCGAGTTCCTCGACGCGGTAGCGATGGGCATGATCACACCGGGCCCGGTCGTGATCACCGCGGTCTTCGTCGGCTCTCGTCGCCGGTCTCGCAGGCGGGACAATCGCAGCGGTCGGCGTGTTCCTCCCGCCGTTCCTGATGGTCGTGCTCTTGGCGCGCTGGATCATGCGGTACCGCAAGCACCCCGCAGTGCAGGGATTCACCAAGGGCGCAACCTCGGCCGCCGCCGGAGCGATCGTCGGCGCGGCCGGGGTCATCGCGACGCAGGTCCTCGTGGACGTGCCCACCGTGTTGATCTTCGTCATCGCCTTCGGGATCCTCTGGCGGTTCAAGGTCCCGGAGCCGCTCCTCGTCGGCGTATCAGCGCTCGCGGGCCTTGCTCTGTTCAGCCTGCGCTAGCTAATGGCCATCGACCTCGCTCGTCATTGGGTCGCCCCTGTCGCGGGCGCAGTAGTACGGATACTTTCGTGAGCTTCGCGAAGTAGTACGAGTAGCGATTTGTCTAACATGGCCAGCCAAGTGCGAAGCGTGCGTTGTTTTCGCTAGGTCAGATCGCACTCTCCGCCGCGGTCGGCACCGGAGTGAGCGCTGTCGCGCTGGTGCTGTATTGGAGACTTGCAAGGAGCGCCGGATCCGCTGGGCTCAGAGCAGCCCTGCCTCTGGCCGTGGCGGTGGGGCTCTCGATCCTCGTATGGCGTGCGGCTGGGAATGCGCCGGCCCTCAACGACGACCCCATCGCCTTCGTCAGCCCAACGATGTGCTCTGCCCAGTAATGACCTATGTGTTCGTCGGCCTCTACGGCGGACTGGCTGGGATGAGTGGCGCTGCGGACTGGCCACGTGTGCGCGCGTTGCTGACGTGCATCTCGCCCGTGGTCAACGTTGTGACCATCTAGGCCGCGGCGCGATGCTCTCGAATCAACGCCTCGCCGCAAGTCTCCTCGCGGGCGCGATCGCGCTTTCGGGCTGCGCTCAATCAGCGAACCCGACGGCGTCGACGCCGCTGACCAGCAGTGAGCAGTTCCCCGCGACGACTTGGAACTTTGACCACGACACCCCAGGCTCGATCCCCACTGGTGCGGGAATCTTCAGTGGCCAGTGGACCGTCCGCGCTGAACCTGGGGCCCTGAGCGCCCCGAACGCCCTGTGCCAGACCGCTTCGACGGAGTTTCCCGCGCTGCAGCTCACGGCCGAGGGGCACCGGGACATGCGGGTGACCGCGCAGGTCAAGCCGATCTCGGGCCGCGAGGATCAGGCCGCGGGGGTGCTGCTGCGGGTCCAGGACGCGAAGAACTACTACATCGTTCGCGCGAACGCGCTCGAGGGGAGCGTCGTCATCTTCAAGTACGTCAACGGTTCGCGGAGCGAGCTCAAGAGCGGGTCGGCCGCCGTTACCGCCGGCGCGTGGCAGGAGCTGCGCGGCGAAGTGAGCGGCACGACGATCCGGGGCTTCGTGGGCGCTCGGCTCGTCGTTGAGGCCACAGACGCCACGTTCAAGCAGGGCGGCGCGGGTCTGTGGACCAAGGCCGACTCGGTGACCTGCTTCGATGACGTGACCTTGGCGGCGCTGGGTGGTCAGTGAGCCAGCGGCAAGTGCGCCGGCCCACACGATCGGGGCGGACAGCGAAGCGAGGTATGACAGCGGCGTGGTGGCGGCGCCCGGCGGTGTACCTCGCGGCGCTCGGCGCCGTTGCCGTGCTCGCGGTGGCGCTCGCGCTCCGCGGCAATAGCGGCGGCAGCACGGCTGGACCGTCTGGCGAGGGGGCGGTGCCGTGCAGCGGAACCGAGATGACGCGGCGAACACGTCCACGCGCATCTGGAGATCGACGTCCGCGGCGCGCGGCAGGTCGTGCCGGCGAACATCGGGATCCGCTCAAACTGCCTGTTCTGGCTGCACACGCACGATGACACGGGCCTCATTCACGACGAGGCGGACGTGAGCGCTGTCTATACGCTCGGCCAGTTCTTCACCGTGTGGGGCCAGCCCCTTTCAGGCGACGCGGTGCTCGGCGAACGTGCCGGTCCGGGCGAAGAGGTGCGCGTGCTGGTGAACGGCCCCACCGTATAGCGGAGATCCGCGCGCGGTACCGCTCGCGGCACACGAGCAGATCGTCGTGGAGATAGGCCCGCCGTTCCAAGCGCCGCTGCTGTTCACGTTCCCGCCGGGCAGCTAATCGCGCGCGGTGCGCCTGATAGGCAGCCGGGTGGGGAGGTCAGCCATTTGAACTACATCAGCAGGTGCATTGGCGGACGCCAAGCGAACTCCTACTGTCACAGCGGGGGTAGAGATCCCAGAGATGATCACCTGGGAAATGCCGGACGGTACGGAATTCCGCTACGAGGGTGTCGGCGTGGAGCCGAAGGCTCTGCGCGAGTTCGTGCTGCGCTTCATGAGCGCGCAGGCCGACAACTGGGACGCCCTGCACTGGGCCGACGACGAGGTCGCAGCTGCGTTCGAGAGCAAATTCGGTCACAAGGTCGTCGTTCGACACGATCGGCGAGCAGACGGATCGACGCAGTTCGTGATTCGGCCTCGGCTTGCGTTCGCATAGCCGGCGAAGATCTCGAGACCGCCTACGAACGCGCGTGAGTGCCTAAGCCTCGATCATGGCGCGACCGCGTCATGAGGTTCGTCTCGCGTCGATCGGAAGGTCATGTGCGGTGACGCGAGTCGAGAACGCCGTCGGGTTATTGGCGGGTCAGCCTCTCGCATTCCTGATTGCTAGGGCGTCTGACTCTATTGACTCTTCGATTTGGAATTGCCCGTTTTCGGCCGAAACTCGAATGGACGATCGTCCCCACGGGCGCGGAACTGTAGATCAGACGCCCTTGCGGCTTGAGCGCGTCGGGACCCGCGAAGGCATCAGTCCGCGCCTTACCGCAACATGCAAGGAAGAAGGGTCTGCGAAACCACTGCCGGCTCGATGGTTTAGCTCGAGCAATAGTCTCGGTCCACGCAAGCGACTACCCAGACAAATGGTTTTGTGGAGCTCGAGCACATACGCAGAGACGATCGCCCAGAACGTGGCGGGCGAGTAGCGCATCCGGCCGACCGCGCCCATGCAGCCGGCGAAGCCAGGTCCGCCCCACCACCCGAGCACCTTCTGCGCACCGTGCGCTGCGAACGTCAGACCTACCGCCAGGCGAACGACGAGCACGCCGAGGTCGGCGAGCGACTGCGGGCCTAGCTCCACAGACCCATGCTAGGAGCAGCGGTCCTAGCCTCAGGGCGTTTCGCGCATCCGCACCACGGGTCGACGAAGCGAAAGCAACCGCGAGTGATGGCCATCGGCGACCCCGGTATCTTTCCGCTGAGGGGGGGCCAGCGGATGTTCGACGCAAAGATCGAGGGGAACGAGCTCATCTGCGCCTCAGCTCACCAGTCGGAGCCATCCGCGCTCGTCCTGGACCAGCCGAGCTGTTATCACTTCCGCGCGCTTGACCCCCACGTTCCGCGACCGACTCCTTGACCAGCCCCGCGGTAACAATCGGCTCGTGTTTATCAGTGGTGAGCGTGGGCGCGTGGTAGAGGTCACGGGCTGCGCGGGCTCGACGAAAATCAAATCGCTCGCGCGGCGAGTTACTTGATTCGAGGTCAGGTGAGCCGTGGCGAGCAGCGGTTTCGTAAACCGCGGGGGCTACACAGTGTGGACTGACGTGCTCGTCGGCTCTCTCCCCACTAAAAACGAAGCGAGGTTACCCCCGGCTGCCTGACCGTAGGTCGAGCGCAAACAGACCGCGGCCGCAAGTGCATCTTCTACGTCTCGAGGGGCATCGCTGAGCCTCTCCTAACTGTTCCGCGTGGTGTGACGCCCGAGGCGGGTTCAGACGTGGACCGATCGTCACGCTGCGCGGCGAGCGATGGACGGTCTACGTGCAGATAGCGATGTCAAGGGCGGTGAGCCCCGTGCTCACCTTCGCGCTATCGTTCTTCGCGTGGCTCGCGCGTCGCAAGCGAGCAGAGAGTGGACTGATGGCGAACAACGAAGGCACGACACCGGTAGTCGCGGAGGCAGAGAAGCAGGCGCGCATCTTGAACGCGCTGCAGGCCGTGCTCGACCCGGAGATCGGCATTTCCGTGATCGACCTCGACCTGATCCGCGAGGTGAGCTTCACCCCGGAGGAGGCCGAGATCAAGATGGTGCTGACGACGCCGTTCTGCCCTTACGGGCCGATGCTCACCAATCAGATCCAGTCGGTGTCGGAGCAGGCAGCCGAGATGCCGGTGAAGGTCACGGTGCTGCCCGACAAGTGGGAAGCGCCGCCCTGGCTGCGCTAATGGATATGTCGCCTATCATTGTGGTCCGAGCCCGCTGGAGGTGACCGTCTTGGCGATCGAGCACCAGGAGAGCACCCAGACCGAGACCCCCGTCGTCACGATGACGGCGCGCGCGGCCGACAAGCTGAAGGAGATCGTCGCGAAGCAGGATCGCACCGACCTGGCGCTGCGCGTCTACGTCACCCCGGGCGGCTGCTCGGGCTTCTCGTACGGCATGACCTTCGCCAACGGGACCGAAGAGGGCGACGCGCTCGTGGAGCAGGACGGCGTCCGCGTCGTCATCGACCCGATGAGCGCGCTGCACCTCAAGGGCTCGGAGATCGACTTCGTCGACGCGCTCATGGG
>JALYSZ010000042.1 GCA_030854525.1 Chloroflexota bacterium
TACCCGAAGGGTGCCGCGTGGTCATAGACGCGCACCACCACTTTTGGGACCCTGCCCGGGCGACGTACCCGTGGATGACCGACGCGCTCGCGCCGATCCGCCGCCGCTTCGGTCCCGAGGACCTGCGCCCGCTGCTCGCCGCCAACGGAGTGGATCGAACGATCCTCGTGCAGACCCGCTCGAGCATCGACGAGACGCGCGAGTTTCTCGCGACCGCCGGGGAGCACGAGTTCATCGCGGGCGTCGTGGGATGGGTCGACCTCACCGCGACCGACGTTGCGAAGCAGCTTGCGTCGCTGCGCTCCGGGCCGGGCGGCGCGAAGCTCGTGGGGATACGGCACCAGGTGCACGACGAGGCCGACCCCGAGTGGCTCGCGCGAAAGGACGTGCGTCGCGGCCTCGCCGCGCTTGGCAAGGCCAGTCTCGCCTACGACATCCTCGTGCGGACGCGCGAGCTTCCCGCCGCGCTCGCGATGGTGCGCGATCTCCCGGACATGCGATTCGTTGTCGACCACATCGCGAAGCCGCCGATCGCCTCCGGCGCGATGGATGAATGGGCCGCGCGCCTCAAACCGCTCGCCGCGTGTCCCAACGTGTTCGTCAAGCTCTCGGGGATGGTGACCGAGGCCAACTGGAAGCGCTGGACCGTGCGCGACATCACGCCGTTTGTGACTTTGGTGCTCGAGTGGTTCGGTCCCGAACGCTGCGTGTTCGGTTCGGATTGGCCGGTCTGTCTGGTGGCGGCGTCGTACGCACACGTCATCGACGCGTGCGGCCAAGCCATCGGGGATCTCCCGATCGCCGACCGCGAGCGGATCTTTGGCGGCAACGCGATCGAGCTGTACCGCCTGCCGGTGCCGGCGACGGCGGAACGGAGGTCATGACGTGCAGGCCTACGGCATGGCACTCGACCTGCGCGACGATCCGAAGCTCATCGCGCGGTACAAGAAGGAGCACGCGGCCGCGTGGCCGGAGGTGCTCGCGCGGCTGCGCGAGGTCGGCGTGACCGAGATGAAGATCTTCCTCGTGGGCCGGCGCATGTTCATGTACTGCGAGACCCGTGACGGGTTCGATCCGGCGAAGGATTTCGCGCGGGCCAATGAGGATCCGACGTACCAGAAGTGGGACGAGCTGATGCGCACGATGCAGGAGCGCGTCGTCGAAGCGAAGGCCGGCGAGTGGTGGGCGATGATGCAGCTGGTCTTCGACCTCAACTGGCCCCAGCACCGACCTGCGGCGGTGCGCTCATGAGCAGCGTCGTCGTTACCGGCGCAGCGAAAGGCATCGGCGCTGGGATCGCCGAGGCGTTCGTTCGGGCGGGCTGGTCGGTCGTCGCCGTGGACCGCGACAAGGCTCCGCTCGAGCAGACCGCGGCGCGCATCGGTGGCACGGTCGTCACGCTCGTCGGAAATGTCGCCGACCGGGCGACGAACGACGCCGCGGTGAAGCTCGCCGTCGACCGTTTCGGCGGGCTCGACGCGGCGGTGGGCAACGCCGGCGTGGTTCTGGCGAAGCTCATCGACGACAGCACCTCCGAGGAGTTCGACCGGATCTTCTCCATCAACGTGAAGGCGCTCATGTACCTCGCGCAGGCGGCGCACAGCGCCCTCGCGAAGAGCAAGGGCAGCCTCACCGTGATCGCATCGAAGACCGGCCTGGTGGCGCAGCGCAATTCGCCCCTCTACGTCGCGACGAAGGGCGCCGCCATCCAGCTCGCGCGCGCGCTCGCACTCGACTGGGCGCCCGAGGGCATCCGCGTAAATGCGGTCTGCCCCGGCATCGTCGACACGCCGATGCTCCAGGAGTTCTTCAACGCGATGCCCGACCCCGTGGCCTTCCGCCGCAAGGACGAGCTGGCGCAGCCGCTGGGGCGCCTCGCGACACCTGCGGAGATCGCCTCCGTGGTGCTGTTCCTCGCGACGCCGGCGGCGGGCTTCATCACCGGTGTGGCGCTGCCCGTCGACGGGGGGTTCACCGCCGAATGAGCGGCCGTCTCGATGGGAAGGTCTGCGTCATCACGGGCGCCGGCTCGGGCATCGGACGGGCCTCTGCTCTGTTGTTCGCGCGCGAGGGCGCCTGCGTGGTCGTCGCCGACGTCGACCGCGCGGGGGCCGACGAGACCGTCAAACAGATCCGCGCTGACGGCGGCGCGGCGAACACCGTGGTCGTCGACGTCGTAGATCCGGCGGCCGCACAGCGTCTCGCCGACGACACCGTGAAGGCCGAGGGTCGCATCGACGTGCTCTTCAACAACGCCGGCATCAGCGGTGTCGGGACCGCGCACGAAACCTCGGTCGAGCTCTGGGACAAGGTCATGGCGGTGAACGTTCGCGGCGTGTTCCTGGTGAGCAAATTCGTCGTGCCGTACATGATCCAGAAGAAACGCGGCTCGATCATCAACATGTCGTCGACGATCGCCGAGATCGGTCTCGGGCAGCGCGCGAGCTACGCTGCGTCAAAGGGCGCGATCCTCGCGCTCACGCGCGCCATGCAGGTGGACTACGCGCCATTCGGCATCCGCGTGAACGCTCTTCTACCCGGGACGATCCACACGCCGTTCGTCGAGAAGTACCTGCGCGAGTCGTACCCGAGCCGCGAGGAGGGCCTGAACGCGATTCGCAAGCGCCAGCTGACGAGTGAACTTGGAAAGCCCGAGGACGTGGCGTCCGCCGCGCTCTTCCTCGCGTCGGACGAGTCGAGCTTCGTGATGGGGAGCGGCCTGTTCGTCGACGGTGGCGTTCGCGGGGGAAAGTGAAGCCCCTCGATATCGCGACCCCGGCGCTCGTCCGCGTTCGCGGCGAAGGCCGAACGTTTCTCGCCCTGTGGCGCGACAAGCGTCTCTGGGATCTGAATCCGCTGACACTCGACGCCCTCCTCCGGCTGCCGCTCGACGGGATCCGCGCGGGCCTGGGCGCGATCAGCGGCCCTGAGCTCGATCTTGCGCAGGTCGAGCTTGCCGCACCGGCCGAATCGCAGGAGGTCTGGGCCGCCGGCGTCACCTATCTGCGAAGCCGCGAGGCGCGCCTCGAGGAGACAAGCCAGAAGACGATCTACGAGCATGTCTATGAGAGCGAGCGTCCGGAGCTTTTTTTCAAGGCCGCCGGGTGGCGCGTCGTCCCGCACGGCGGGGAGATCGGCGTGCGCGAGGACTCGACCTGGGACGTGCCCGAGCCCGAGCTCGCGGTGCTGTCGAACGCGAGCGGAGATGTCGTCGCCTTCGCGTGCGGAAACGACATGAGCTCACGGAGCATCGAGGGAGAGAATCCGCTCTTCCTCCCGCAGGCGAAGGTTTACGACCGAAGCTGCGCGATCGGCCCGGCCGCCGTGCTCGCTTGGGGCATCGACGTGTCCCAGGCGAAAATGCGCATGACGATCGAGCGCGACGGAAACTCGGTTTTCGACGGCATCGCCACGGTGGCCGACATGACCCGCGAGCCCGCGAAGCTCGCGGGTGTGTTGCACTCGTCGTACACACTGCCCGTAGGTGCGTGGCTCCTCACCGGCACGTCGCTGGTCCCGCCCGAGCCGTACACCTCAAAGCCCGGTGACCTCGTGCGCATCGCGATCGACGGTCTCGGCGAGCTCGCCAATCGCGTGTCGCTCGTCAAGCACAGCGGCGCGAAAGCCAAACCCGACAGACTGGGGAAGCGCTAGCGTCACTCGCCGTGGCCGACAGCGTGCTCTTTCCGCCGGAGCAGCTCTTCGAGTTCAGCCTTCGTGTCTTCCGTCACCTCGGTGTTCCTGAGGACGACGCGCGGATCGCCGCCACCGTCTTACAGGCGGCCGACCTGCGCGGCGTCGACTCGCATGGTGTCGCGCGGTTGCACACCTACTTCGACATGCTCCAGCTGGGCCGCATCGATCCGAAACCGAACATCACGATCGTCAGGGAGTCGCCGAGCACGGCCACGGTCGACGGCGGCAACGGCCTCGGGCTGGTCGTCGGGCCGAAGGCGAACGCGATCGCGATGGAAAAGGCGCTCGCCGTCGGGAGCGGCTGGGTGAGCGTGCGGAACACGAATCACTACGGCATCGCGGGGTACTACGTGCTCGAGGCTCTCAAGCAGGATCTGATCGGCTGGTCCATGACGAACACGACAAAGATCGTTGCGCCACTCTGGGGCATGGAGCGGATGCTCGGCACGAATCCCATTGCCATCGCGTTCCCGGGCCTCGATGAGCCTCCCATCGTCATCGACATGGCCACCTCGGCGACCGCGTACGGCAAGATCGAGATCGCGAAACGCGCCGGCAAATCAATCCCGTTGGGTTGGGCCATCGATCGAGACGGCGCTCCGACCACAGATCCGGGCGCGATGATCGACGGAGGCGCGCAGCTGCCGCTGGGATCCGATCGCGACGGCGGCGGTCACAAGGGCTACGGCCTGGCGGTCATGGTCGACGTGCTTTCCGCCGTCCTCTCCGGCGCGAACTGGGGACCGTTCGCGCCGCCGTTCGCGCTCCAGCAGGAGATGCCGAGCCGCTCGGTCGGAAAGGGCATCGGGCATTTCTTCGGCGCGCTGCGGATCGACGCGTTCATCGATAAAGACGAGTTCAAGAGGCAGATCGATGACCTCATCCGAACACTGCGAAAGACGCGGCCCGCGCCCGGAACGAATGGGCCGCTCATTCCCGGGGATCCCGAGCGGGAGGCCGAAGCGATCCGCGGTCGCGAAGGCGTTCCGCTCGTGACGGCGGTAGTCGAGGAGCTCCGCGATATCTCACGGCAGACGGGGATTCCGTTCGCCGCGCCGTAGCCCCCGCTAGCCGACGATGTCGCGGGCGGTCTCGGCTCCGTCGGGAATGGCCAGCTCGGGTTCGACGTGCTCCTTTGGGATCAGCGCGAATGAGAACGCCGCTGCGATCACGTCGAGCACGATCGCACCGATGAACGCGAGCTCGAGCGATAGCGGCGCGACAGCGCCGCCGAGGGCTGAGCCGACGGGGAAGCCGATGAAGTTGAATGACATCGAGACGGCGAACGCGCGTCCAAGCCACGCGGGATCGGTGCGCCGCTGCCGCAGGGTGAAGAGGACGACATCGAATGGGCCGGTCGCGAGCCCGATAAGCGCCATCGCGAGTGCGGCGAGAAGCAGACTGGGCGAGAGCAGCACGAGGCCATAGCCGAGCCCGGTCAGCAGCATGGCGCCCGCGAGGAGCGGTCGTTCGCGGCCCTCGGTGCCAATTCGGCCGACCAGCAGCACGGAGACCGCGGCTGTAACGCCCATCAGGGCGAACAGCTGACCGACCTGTGCAGGGCCGCCGCCGAGACGGGAGAGCACGAGCACCGGCAGACCGATGAAGAACAAGCCGTTGGCGATATTTGCGGTCGAGACGGAGATGCCAAGCCCGCGCAGCGTCAGGTTGCTCCACGTGTAAATGAGTCCCGCCCACGCGTCGGCGAGCAAGCCACCGTGCGGCACGCGACCGAGCGGATCGCGAAGCGGGGCGGTGATGACCGCCGCGATCGCGTAGAACACCGCCGTCAGCGCGAGCGCCCATAGGCTTCCGATCGTCGCGACCAGCGCGCCGGCGATAGCTGGGCCGAAGATGCTCGACACGACATACGCGTTGCTGTCGATCGCGTTCGCTCTTTCCCAGAGTAGTCGCGGGACGATCAGCGGGAACATCGTGCGAACCCCGGCCGTCGACAACGGAAAGGTCACCGACATGACCGTGACGATCGCGAGCAGCGCGACCTCGGAGAGCAGATCCGTAACACCGAGGCCGACGATGAGCGCGAGCGACGCTGCGGCCACGATGTAGTCGACCACCATGAGCTTCACGCGGCCGTGCCGATCCAGGAGCGCGCCGGCGATCGGACTCAAGAGCAGCCCGGGCGCGATGGCAAGGAACGTGACCGCCCCTGCGAGTCCCGCCGAGTTGAATCGCTCGAGCGCGAACAGGACGAGGACGAGCTGGACCATCGTCGTGGCCGTCCGCGCGAGCAGCATGCTGCCGACGAGGCGTGGAAGGCCCGGGATCTCGAAGAGCTGCCGGTAGCTCCGTGGCGCCTCGGCCGCGACGGCTATTTCGTTTGCTCCGGCTGCGCTCGCTCCCAGTCCGCGCGGAGGACCTCGGACATCCAGACGTCGTGCCGGCGGCCGTCGCGGAAGAACTCCTCGCGTAGGACACCGGCCTCGCGGTAGCCGGCTTTCTGGAGCGCGCGCTTCGATGCCTCGTTCTCCATGAACGTTCGCGAGCGGACCTTGTGAAGGTTCAGCTCGCGAAATGCGAAGCGAGTGCGGAGCGCCATGGCCTCGGTCGCAACGCCCTTCCCCCACATCGACTTGTCACCGATGGTGATGCCGCTCTCGCCGGTACCGTGGCGGTATTCGATGCCGCCGATGCTGGTCAGTCCGACCGGTCGGCCGTCCACCTCGATCGCCCACGTGACGCCCTTCGGATCCTCACCGACGCGCTTGAACCACTCTTCCTCTTGTGAATCGGAGAACGGTCCGATCCCGGGCATGAAGCGAAGGAACTCCACGTCTTCGAACCACCCTTGGTAGGTGGTGAGCTCTTCCTTTCGTGGTGGACGCAGGATGCATTTCTCGCCGCGAAGGACCGGACCGAACACCGGGCGACTCTAACCAAGAACGATGAACGTAGCCTCCGATGTATTCAGGGGACCGCGAGCCAGCCCGGACCGGGACGCTGGAGTCGACCCCCTTTGATGAGATCCGCGAGTAGGGGCCACTCGACCGGCCAGCTGAACCACTTCCCCACTTCGTCCTGGTGCGCGAGCACCGCGGCACGAACGCCGATGAGGACGAGCTCCGCGAGCGCTTGGTCCTGGTTCGCTTTCCACGGCTTGTTCCATGCCTGATCCCACCGCGCGAGCTCGCTCGTGTGACGATGGCCGCCCTTCGCGTCGTCGACCGCGATATCGCGCGACACGACGGCCGCGACGCTCTCGAGCTTCTCGCGCACCTTCCGCAGCGCCGGCGCCGCCAGACCGAGCTCACTCTTCACGTCGTCGAGCTTCGACGGTCCCGCGGACTTCAGATGCCGCACGAGGCGCGAGCCCTCGTCGCCGGCGCCGTCGGCTTCGGCGAGCGCGGCCCGCGCGAGCGGATCGATCGCGCGCAGTGCCGCCTGATGGCAGAGCAGCACCTTGCCGCGATGCACCTTGAGCGCGAGCACGCCGGGGCGAAGAGCGAGCTCGCCGCCCCAGGGCCACTTGGTCTTGGGCCACGACCCGAACCCCGCCGAGCCGCGCTTGTACGGCTCCTCGTGCGTCGCGGCGAAGAGACTCGGCAGCACGGAGTCCTGCGTGAGCGTGAGCACACCACGATCGATCAGGAAGCCCTCGGCCTCGTCCAGCGTGTTGAGCTTGCGATCCGGGGTAAGCCGGCAGTCGTGCAGACGCTTTTGCCGGAGCGCAGCTACGGAGATCACCCGTGCGAGCACAGCATGGGTTCAATCATCGGGCGACCAAGCGAGCGATCGTAGGACGTCGGCGCAACTACCTTTAGTGTCACGTGGTGCATTCCGGAGCGCAGACGCTCGCAAGAGAGCGTCTGCGAGTCATCGCCGTCATCGCGCTCGCGTTCCTCCCCCTGGTCCTCATCGAGGCAGCCATCATCGGCCAACAAGCCCAAGCTGGGCGCGACAGTATCGCCGCCGGACGTTTGGCCTTGGTCCGCTCCGCCGCGGGCGCCGCCGACGGCTTCGTGACCGGCAACCTCCTGACGCTCCATGCGCTGACCCAAACCCGCTCGATCCGCGGGGCGGACGCCGACACGGTAAACGCCGTCCTGCGACCGATCATCCAGAACGACCCGAACTGGCTGACGATCGCGCTCTCGGCAGCCGATGGGTGGAACCTCTCGAGCCTCACGACGGCCGCCCATAGCGTGAACATCGCGGATCGCGACTACTTTCAAGCCGCGATCGCCGGCAACGATGGGGTCGGATCCGTGCTCGCCCCGCGCGGCACGCTGACGGCGAAGACGATCGTCCTCGCCGTCCCCGTCACATTCGACAACGGCAGCAAGGGCGTGCTGTCGGGCGCGCTATCGCTCGCGAACATCGAGCAGCAGCTCAGCGATGTCGTTCCCGGCGCCGCGATCAACCTGCGGGTCATCGACCGGCTCGGACACCAGTTCATCGGTCCCGGCAGCGGCGGCGCCACGCTTCCCGACCAGAACGCCCTGCCCGAGGTGCGCCAGGGTCTCGCGGGACTGTCGAACACGATCGTGTCGAACGATCCGGCGACGGGCGAGAGTCTGATCGCGTTTGCACCCGCACCCCGCGCGGGATGGGTCGTCGTGCTCTCCGAGCCCACGTCGGTCGCCTTCGCTCTCCCGGACGGGCTGACGCGAACTGCGGTC
>JALYSZ010000062.1 GCA_030854525.1 Chloroflexota bacterium
GTCGCCAAGCGCGAGCTCTGGGACTCAGCGCGCATCGTTCCACCGCGCCTCGACCTACTCGGGGCGATCCGGTACCAAACGCCGAAGAGCACGACCGCGTACGTGTACATGTGCGAGGTGAGCCACCTCTCGTGGTGGTACGACGCGCCGGAGAAAGACAAGGTCGCCGAGATCGGCGTCTTCCGAACGCTGCCAGCGCCTTTGGCATCGGAGTCGGTCGAGGTCGTTCTGGAGGCGGCGCTGCGCGCTCGCCGGACCGGTCTTCGCTAGACGTCCCTAGCGGAAGAGACGGGACACCGCGCGCGCGAGCACAGCACCGGTCAACCCGTCGCCGTAGAAGTCATCGCCGATCCGGACCTCGAAATGCAGATGCGGCCCGCCCTGCGGATAGCCTGAGCTCCCGACCTCGCCGATCAGGGTGCCCGCTTCGATCGCCTGTCCGACGACGAGCGGCTGGACCGTGGAAAGGTGGGCATAGCGGGTGATCAGACCTTTCCCGTGGTCGATCCAGACCTGGCGACCGCGAATGCGGTCGAGCGTCGCCGCTGGTGTGTATCCAAGCGTGAGCGCGTCGTAGAGCGCGATGTCCTGCTGCTCGCGGTTCCAATCGAGGAAGCTCAGGTCCACCCGAGCCACGGTCCCGCTCGCGGCGGCGAGCACTGGAGTTCCGGTCTCGGCAGGGAAGTCGATCCCCTCATGGACGCCGGCCCGGTAGTCGCGCGGCGCGCCGGGCAGGAGGTCGGGATCGTCGGGGATGTCGCCGCCCTCCAGAGGCGACGCGAACATGCCCCATAGCCGCACGTAGGTCCGCGCGCCGTTCTGACGAACGTCGGGTGGCGTCGTCGCGATTGCGGGCATCGGCGTGTATCGCGGCGTCGTCACCGCCGGGCTTCTGGCCTCGAGCCGTGGGCCTGACGCAGCGACGGCGACAGCACCGAAGAGGATGACAGAGAGGATCGCGAGGATGATCCGCACGGCGGCCAACGCTACCGCCGAAACCGTGCCAACCCAGCGCAATGCGGTGTCATCAAACCTATACTTCGCGGAGCGCCACCACCTTTAAGGACCGGTCCTGTGAGGCCGGGAAGGAGCGCCAGACGACCACGCTGCTCACACGCGACGATGTCCGCCGGGCAATCACGCGGATCGCGCACGAGATCGTCGAACGCGATCGTGACCTTTCCACTCTCGCCATCGTCGGCATTCGTGCGCGCGGTGACGCGCTCGCGGCCCGCATCCAAGCCGCCATCGAGGCGAACGAGGGTGCGGACGTCCCACTCGGGGCCATCGACATCACGCTCTACCGCGACGATCTAACCCGGATCGGCTACGCGCCTGTCGTCCGCGAGTCGGAGATCCCGTTCTCGGTCGATGGTCGGATTGTCGTTCTCGTGGACGATGTCCTCTTCACGGGCCGCACGATCCGCGCCGCGATGGACGCGCTCGTCGATTACGGACGTCCGCGTGCTATCCGCCTGGCGGTTCTGGTGGACCGGGGGCATCGCGAGCTTCCGATACGCGCTGACTTCGTCGGCAAGAACGTCCCGACCGCGGCCGGCGACGACGTCCGTGTGCATCTCGTTGAGGTCGACGGCCGCGACGAGGTCGAGGTCGTCACGCGAGTGCCGGCATGAAGTGGCAGCGCCGTCACGTCCTGGACACCGACGACTGGTCGCGCGACGAGATCGAGACCGTGCTCGATCAGACCCGCGCGATGATCGAGATACTTCAGCGTCCGATCCGGCGGGCACCCCCGCTACGCGGACGGACGGTCATCCTTTTCTTCGCCGAGGCCTCGACGCGCACGCGCGTCTCGTTCGAGCTCGCCGCGAAGGCGCTGTCCGCCGATGTCACGAACATCACCGCGAGTGGGTCGTCGGTGGAGAAGGGCGAGTCGCTCTACGACACCGTTCGCACCCTGCGGGCGCTTGGCGGCGACGTCGTCGTCATGCGACATGCGTCGTCGGGCGCCCCGTACTTCGTCGCCGAGCGAACTGACGCCGCCGTCATCAACGCCGGCGATGGATGGCATGCCCACCCCACACAGGGACTTCTCGATGCCTACACCCTGCGCGACGCGCTGGGGGACCTCGATGGCAAGCGTGTCGTCATCGTGGGGGACATCCTGCACAGCCGCGTTGCACGCTCCGACATCAACACGCTCACACCGCTCGGCGCGCGCATCACACTTTCGGGGCCGCCGACGCTGATCCCGGCGGCCTGGCGATGCGGACAGGCCCCGGCCGGAGTGACGTACGAGTCCGATCTGGATCGCGCGCTCGAGGGTGCCGACGCCGTGATCGCGCTCCGGCTGCAACGCGAGCGTCAAGAGTCCGGGCTCCTGCCCTCGCTGCGCGAGTACTCGCGCGTGTGGGGCCTCACCTCAGATCGGGTCGCACGCATGCGACCGGATGCTCCGGTCATGCACCCCGGGCCGATGAACGAAGGAATAGAGATCGACGCGGGGGTCGCGCACGGAACCCGCTCGCTCATCGAAAAGCAGGTTACGAACGGCGTGGCGGTGCGGATGGCGCTGCTGTATCTGCTTGTAGGGGCCCCTGCCCCAGTTCCACTCGAGGCGAGCGCATGAGACTTCCTGTGTCAACCTCACGCGGCCAAACGCGCCGCACCGAGATGGCGCGCGGGGTCGTAGAGCGCGTGGTCCTGCCAGCAGCGCCAGAGGACGCGGAGCCACGCGCGAGCGAGGATGC
>JALYSZ010000082.1 GCA_030854525.1 Chloroflexota bacterium
CCGGTAATCCGATGAAGAACAACCCGTTGGCGATGTTCGAAGTCGACACCGAGAGGCCGAGGCCGCGGAGCGACGCGTTGCGCCACGTGTAGACGAGCCCCGCCCAGGCATCGGAGAGCAACCCGCCATGCGGCACGCGGCCGAGCGGATCGCGCAGCGGGACGGTGATGACCGCCGCGACGGCGTAGAGCGCCGCCGTGAGCGCGAGAGCCCACAGGCTGCCGACCGTCGCCACGAGCGCGCCGGCGATCGCGGGGCCGAAGATGCTCGACACCACATACCCGTTGCTGTCGATCGCATTCGCGCGCTCCCAGAGCGACCGGGGGACGATCAGCGGAAACATCGTCCGAACGCCGGTGGTCGACAGCGGGAAGGTCAGCGACATGACCGTGACGATCGCCAACAGCGGGATCTCGGTGAGGAGGCCAGTCGCACCGAGCGCGACGATCAGGGCGAGCGCCGCCGCGGCGACGATGTAGTCGACGACCATGAGCCTCACGCGACCATGCCGATCGAGGAGTGCGCCGACGATCGGGCTGATCAGCAGACCCGGAGCGAGCGAGAGGAACGTGACGGCGCCCGCAAGTCCCGCCGAGTGGAAGTGCTCCAGCGCGAACAGGACGAGGATGAGCTCGACCATCGTCGTCCCGGTCCGGGCCAGCAGCATGCTGCCGACGAGGCGCGGGAGCCCGGGGATATGGAGAAGCTGCCGATAACTCGGTGGCGCCTCCGCCGTCAGTGACAAGACTTCGAGGCTAAGGCTCCGGCGACTCCCCGGGGGCCGACATCAACCCCGAGACGCGCTCCAGCGCTTCTGACGCGTGTTGACGGCAGGCTGCGTCGGCCCGCTCAGGATCGCGACTGGCGATCTCCGCGATGAGCCGTTCGTGTTCCTTGAGCAGAGGCCCGAGCGTCTCGTATTGACTCGTGACCTCCATTCGAACGAGCGTACGAAGGACTCCGACCTGATTCACCCACAGCTTGTGGATGCGCGCGTTGCCCGCCTCACGGCAGAGTTGCTCGTGAAGCTGGAAGTCCACCTCGGCGAATTGGCGTCGGTCGTCGACCGTCGTGGCGGCGCGCAGCTCCTTGAGGCGCTGCCGAAGTCCGGCGAACGCGGCTTCCGTCCCCGTCTTGCAGAGGAGTCGGGCAGCCTGGCCCTCGAGCGCCGACCGAAGCTCGTAGATCTCGCGGACGTCGTCGATCGACAGCTGCGCCACGAAGGACCCCCTGCGAGGCGTTTCGTGAACGAGCCCTTCGGCGCGAAGCATCGCGATGGCCTCGCGGACCGGGCCACGGCTGATGCCAAGCTGCCGGGCGATCTCGGCCTCGACAAGGCGGGCGCCCGGACGGAACGAGCCATTCAGGATCCGCTCGCGCAGAAGCTCGACCGTCGCCTCGGTGAGCGACGGGCCTGAGGCAAGCGGCTCGAACGGCTTTGACGCGTCAAGTGCGACTGACATTGGTGCGGAAGCGTAGCCGGTTGCGTTGACAGTTAACAGAAGCCCACCGTATGGTCGGCGCGGATCTCGCACGCGAGAACAAACGGGGAGGGACATGGGCCAGGTCGTCGCGATCACCGGCGCCGGCCGCGGGATCGGCCTTGCGACTGCGCGGCGCTTCGCCGAAACGGGCAGCCGTCTGGCACTCAATTACCGAGAGAGCCGCCGGTCGCTACCAGAAGTGGCAGCGACCGCCAAGCTTCGGGGTGGCGATGCGCTCGTCGTCCAGGGTGATGTCGGCGAGCGCGTGGAAGCGGAGCAGTTCATCGCGGCAGCGGAGAACGCTTTCGGGCGGATTGACGTCCTTGTGACAAACGCTGGGATCCTCTACTCCGAAGCGACCGATCAATCCGCCCCCGAGCACTGGCAGGCGACGATGCGAACGAATCTCGACGGCACGTGGTGGTGCATCCGCGCAGCGCTGCCGGGGATGCTGAAGCGCAAGAGCGGGCGGATCATCACCGTCAGCTCGGAGCTGGGGCTCATCGGGTTCCCGACGTACGCCGCGTACTGCGCATCGAAGGGCGCGATCATCGCGCTCACGAAGGCGCTCGCGAAGGAGTACGCGCCGCGAGGCATCCTCGTGAACTCGGTCGCGCCGGGCCCCATCGAGACCGACATGCTCATCAAGGACACCATCGAGTACAACGACGCGACCCGCGAGCAGATCCCTCTCAAACGCTTCGGCAAGCCGGATGAGGTCGCGCGGGTCATCGAGTTCCTCGCCGGCCCCGGCGGCGACTACATGGTCGGCCAGGTGATCAGCCCGAACGGAGGCACCGCGATTTGACGGCGACGCTGGTGACCGGCGGGCTCGGCTATCTCGGTCGCTACCTCGTGAGGGCACTGGCCGGCCGCGGCGAATCCGTGGTGAGCTACAACCGCGACTTCGTTGATTCGACCGAGCCCCACGTCCGCTACGTTCAGGGCGAGCTGTACGACCTGCCGCGATTGGTGGACACGCTCCGACAGAACGACGTCAACCGGATCATCCACACCGCCGCGATGTCGCATCCCGAGCTCTCGATCGACCTGCCCATCACGACATTCACCGCGAACGTCGACGGCACCCTGCACGTGCTCGAGGCCGCACGCATGACGAAGGTGCGCAGGTTCATAAACTTCTCGTCGGAGTGCGCGTATGGCAACAACGAGGGCGGCCTGGTTCGCGAAGACGCTCCACTCCGACCGACGACGCCGTACGGGATCACGAAGGTCACGACCGAGATGCTCGGCCGCGTGTACACGGACATCTACGGCCTCGACGTGATCTCGCTTCGACCCGCCGAGCTCTACGGACCCGGTAACCGGATGCCCCAATACCTGCGCGAGATGATCAGGGCGGGCTTGAATGGGACGCCGTACCGCATGGACAAAGGCGCGGCGCATCTCTTCCACTTCGTTCAGGTGGCCGACGTCGCGCGCGCCACTGTTCTCGCTGCCGACGTCGCCAAACCGGCGCAGCGTATCTACAACGTGACCGGCGGCCCGCAGACCTCGCTAGGCCGAGCCGCCGAGATCGTTCGCGAGGCGATCCCCCGCGCGGACATCTCAATCGGGCCCGGATTCATCGACAGCCTCGACCGGAACGGCCCGTTCGACATCTCTGCGGCGGAACGCGATCTCGGCTACCGCCCCTCATGCACGGTCGAGGAGGGCATCCGGAGCTATGTCGAGTGGCTGCGGACGAACGCGTACTGATGGAGGTGGCCACATGGACGTTCCCGATCAGCGCTCGCTGAGGTACCCGTTCGCCGGGATCCCGTCGTTCCTCCGCGCGCCGGTCTGCGAAGACCTCAAACGGATCGACGGCGACGTGGCCGTGCTCGGCGTGCCCACGGATGAGGGCTCGCCCTTCCTGCCGGGCTCGCGGTTCGGTCCCCGCAGCATCCGCGAACACTCCCTCCGCTTCGGTCCTCGCGGCTACTACGACGTCCGTGACGGCCGCGACTACCTCGCGGACGAGCTCGAGAACGGCCTCATCGTCGACGTCGGCGACGTCGACGTCCTTACCACCGCGGTCGAGGCGACCTTCGACAACATCACGGCATTCCTCGGGCGCGTCCTCGAGTCGGGCGCGATGCCGCTCGTACTCGGCGGCGATCACGCGATCACCTACCCGGTGGTTCGGGCGTTCGAGCGGCCGGTGCACGTGGTGCACTTCGACGCGCACATCGACTACTCCCCCTTCCAGCATGGATTCGCCCTCACGAACAGCCACGCGTTCCGTCACATCCGGCGGCTCCCGCAGGTCCAGAGCCTGACCCAGCTCGGCATCCGCAGCCTGCGGAACAGCCGTGCCGCGATCGAGGACTCGCTCGGCGACGCCAACCGCATCGTCGGGATGGAGGAGTACCGCGATCTCGGACCGGAAAACGTAATCGCCAGCCTCCCGAAGGACGCGGCGGTCTACGTGAGCATCGACATCGACGTCCTCGACATGGCGCTCGTGCCTGGTTGCGTGTCGGCCGAACCGGACGGCCTCCGCTACGACGAGCTACGCGACACCCTGGTCGCACTGGCGGAGCACACCGACATCGTCGGGTTCGATCTCGTGGAGGTGAATCCGCTCCTCGACGTCAGGACCGGCGTGACGTCCTATCTCGCCGCCCACACCGCCATCGAGTTCCTCGGCCACGTCTGCGCGCAGGAGCGCTGGGTCTCTCGACGCGCGGAGCGGGCCAGCCGGCGCGCCGCACGAAAGAGCAAATGATCAAACCGCGGCGGGTCGACGCGCACCTCCACATGTTTCGCTCCGCGGACGAGGGGCGGCGCGCCAAGAAGGGCTACGTGATCTGGGAGTACGGCGAGCGCACGGACATCGCGTTCAGTGAAGAGCCGGGCGACCTCGAGTCGACGCTGGCGGCGCTTCGCGCGTCGGGCACCGATCTCGCCTTCGTCGTCAACCTTCACGACACCCCCACTCCCGGGGCCGATCTCGCCGAGGACCTCATCGCGTACAACCGCTTTCTGTGCGACTCGGCCGCACGCCATTCGGAGCTCGTGCCGTTCATCGCGGTCGATCCCGCGAGACTCGGCACGCGCGAGATTGTCGATCACATCCGCGACATGGTCTCGAAGCACGGCGCTCGAGGGATCAAGCTCCACCCGCCGGCTGAGCGCTTCGATCTCGGGGACGAATCCAACTGGGAGATCTTCCAAACCTGCCGCGACCTGGGCATCGAGGTGATCTCTCACTCCGGACCGAGCGTGAGCGGTCCGCAGTACGGCGAACCGGATGCGTACCGCCCGCTCCTCCAGGCATTCCCGGATCTCCGGATCTCGCTCGCCCATCTCGGCGGCGCGGCCTGGCGGCAGACGGCAGCGCTCGCGAGGGACTTTCCGAGCGTCTACTTCGATCTCTGCGAGGTGATCGAGTGGACGGGAGCGACCCGTGCGCCCACGACGAAACAGCTCGGCGAGCTCATACGAGCCGTCGGCCCGGACCGCGTGATGATGGGATCCGATTTTCCCTGGTATGACATCGGGCACACCGCCGCGTTGGTGCGCCAGCTTCCCGGACTGAGCGAGAGCGAGGTACGCGGGATCCTCGGTGAGAACGCCCTGCGCTTCCTAGGTCGGGCCGGGTCCGACTAGCAGGTGACGGACAGGCATTCGGCGCGCTGCTTGTCGTTTGGGTCGCGGATCCATTCCTGTTCCATGATCGATTTCTTGATGTAGTCGGCCGGCAGGTCGTTCAACCACGCGCCCTCGAGGCACCAGCGGAGATACCAATCGAACGGGCGAATCGACTGATCGATGTCCTGCGGCCGCGCGCAGAAGACGATCGCCATCACCTTCTGGTCGGACCCGCGAGGGAACACGCCGAGCGGCGTTGGGTCGTAGCCGTAGTGGCCGTCTTCGAGCCGGACCAGCGCCTCGAGATCTTTGTCGGCCATGCGGTAGAGAACTCCCCAGACCACGCTGTCCGGTTTCCCGGTCGGGAAGGGCATCGAGCTCCCGCCCTCCTCAGGGCGGCCGCTCGACTTGCGGAACTGCAACTCGTGGCCCGGCAGCCGGGCGACACCGAGCGGGACCGCCGAGGGAGAGGTCTTCTGGAGGTTGCGCGTGCACATGTTGGATCCGTACGCGAAGTAGAAGGACGTGCCAGCGACCTTCTCGATCATCGGATGACGCTCGCCGAACGCAGCCGCGAGATGTCATCGCTCTTGTAGCCGAGCGAGCCCAGGATCTCGTCGTCGTGCTGCCCGAGAAGGGGCGGCGCATACCGCACGCTTCCGGGCGTGTCGCTCAGCTTGATCGGAATGCCGACGGCTTTGATCTTCCCCTGCGGGTGATCCATCTCGATGACCATCTGGTTGTGCCTTACCTGAGGATCTTCGAGCGCGTCCTGCAGCGAGAGCACCTTCGTGCAGAGGAAGTCGATCGCCTCGAGCTTCTGCAGCCAGTGAGCGGTCGTGTGCTTCTTGAATTCCTTCGCGAGGATCGCGTTCAGCTCCTCGGCGTGCTTGATGTTGTCGCCCTCGCCCGGTCCGAACCGTGGATCCGTCGCCGAGAGATCCGGGATGCCGAGCACCTCGCAAAGCTCCTTCAGGGGATTAGGCCGGAATGCGCCGACGATGCAGATCGCCCCGTCACTTGTCGCGTACGGTCCACCCATGGGCAGGTGACCCCAGTTGAGAGGGACTCCACTCGTGAGCCAGTGGGTCGCCTCCTGCAGCTGACTGAAGATCATGCCGTCGAGCAGTGACGCGGTCACGGTCTGCCCACGACCCGTCTTCTCGCGCGCGATCAGCGCGAACAGGATGCCCTGCACGAGCAGCATTCCGCAGGTGAAGTCCGCGACCGGGTTGTTCACCTTCGCCGGGATGCCGCCGGGCGGGGCCTGCGTCGCCATCATCCCGCCGAGGGCCTGTGCCAGGAGGTCCTGCCCACCTTTGAATGCGTACGGCCCGGTCGGACCCCAGCCGCTGCCGCTCGCGAAGATCACGCGCGGGTTCCGCTTCGCGATCTCCTCATAACCCAGTCCGAGCTTTTTCATGACGTCGGGGCGGAAGTTGTTCAGGACGACGTCCGCTTTATCGACGAGCTTCCAGACGATCTCCATGCCTTCTGGCTTCTTGAGATCCACCGCGAGGCTGCGCTTGTTGCGATTGAGACTGAGGAATGGCGGGCTCTCGCCCTCGACGTCAAAGACCTTGCCTCGCGCGATGTCGCCAACATCGCGCCGCTCGACCTTGATCACATCCGCGCCGAAGTCCCCCAGCATTTGCGAGCAGATCGGACCCATCTCCACCTGTGTGAAATCGATCACGCGGATGCCCTCGAGTGGGAGCGTCAATTCGTCACCTTCCCGTCCACTTTGGCTTGCGCTTCTCGCGGAACGCGCGTGGTCCCTCTTTCGAGTCCTCCGACGCCTCGAGCTTCATGAGGTACTCGGAGCGCTTGTTGATCGCGTCGTTGATCGGCAGATGCAGCCCGGCCAGCGCCGACTCCTTGCTCGCCCAGAGTGAGAGCGGCGAGCACTCGAGGATCGCGTCCGCCCATCGTCTCGCGGCGGCCATGAGATCCGCGAGCGGCACGACCTCGTTGGCGACGCCCCACTTGTGGGCCTCGTCCGCAGGCATGTGCCGGCCGGTGAGGATCAGTCCCATCGCGATCTTCTGCGGGATCTGTCGCACAAGCCGATGGATGCCGCCGTCCGATGCGAAGACGCCGACCCGCGGCTCCGGCAGGCCGAACCGGGCGTGGTCCGCGGCGATGATGATGTCGCACGCGAGCGCGAGCTCGAACCCGCCTCCGAGCGCGTAGCCGTTCACCGCGGCGATCACCGGCTTCACCATGCTGGCGCGCTCGGTGAGGCCGCCGAAACCGCCTGGCTTGAACGTCATCCAGTAGGTCTGGTCAAGCGTCGCCTCGTCGACCTTCAGATCGGCGCCGGCGCAGAAGGCCTTGTCGCCCTCGCCCGTGAGGATCGCGCACCACGCCTGATCGTCCTGCTCGTACCTGGTCCACGCCTCGTTGAGCTCGAGGTGGGTGGCGTGGTCGAGCGCGTTGCGCCTCTCAGGCCGTTTGATCGTGACCGTGACCACGTGGCCGTCGGTCTCGTAGGAGATGTTCTTGAAGTCGGGCATCACTTGAACCCGCTGGTGGAGACACCCTGCACGTAGTAGCGCTGCAGGAAGGCCACGAGGAGGATGACCGGTACGCTGGCGATGACCGCCGCCGCAAAGATCAGGTTCCATTTGATCTCGATGTCCGAGTCGAACGTGGCGATCGCGACCTGGATGACGCGAACCTCCGGAGCCGACCCGGCGATGAGCGGCCATAGGAATGAGTCCCAGGAGAGCTGAAACCGGATGATCGCGAAGGCGATCAGCGCGGGGAGCGAGTTGGGCAGGATGATCCGCCAAAAGGCGCCGAACCGGGAACAACCATCCATTCGCGCGGCCTCTTCGAGCTCGTAGGGGATCGCGAGAAAGAACTGCCTGAGCAGGAACATTCCGAAGGGGGACGCCGCGAACGGGATGATCAGCGCCCAGTACGTGTCGACCCAGTTGAAGAGCCGCATCTCGAGGTAGAGGGGGATCGCGATGACCTCGAACGGAATGATCGTCGTCGCGAGGAAGAGCGCGAACATCTGATTGCGTCCCTTGAACGGGACGCGTGCGAAGACGTAGGCGGCGAAGGCATTCACCACGAGCGAAAGCGTGGTGACCGTTACGGCGACGATGAGGCTGTTCATCACGTAGTGCGTGAACGGGTACGGACGCAGCTCGAGCAGGGCTTTGAAGTTGTCGAGCGTCCATTCCTGGGGCCACAGGGTCCAGATCGTTAGCGGGTACAGGTTGGCGAAGATCTCGCTCTGCGACCGGAACGACCCTGAGAACATCCAGACGTAGGGGAACAGCATCGCGATGGCGATCACCACGAGCAGCGCGTAGAGCAGGACACGAAGGACCACACGGACCCCACGCGTAGCAACGGCCATCGGCGTCCGGCGGGCCGCAGTGCCCATGATGGTCGCGTTAACGTTAGTACTCAACGTCGGTCCTGAGCATGCGGAACTGGATGAACATCAACACGCACACGAACGCCACGAGCACGAACGACATCGCGGTCGCGTATCCCATGTCGAAATAGCGGAAACCTTCGAGGAAGATGTTGAAGACGACCGTGTGGGTCGACTCCTGCGGACCTCCTCTGGTCATCTGAAAGACGGAAGTGAACACGTTGAACGATTCGATCGTTGTGATCACGACGACGAACAACATAACCCGCTTCAGCAGGGGCAGAGTGATGGCGGTGAATCGCCTGATCGGCCCAGCGCCGTCGATCGCGGCGGCCTGGTAGATCTCGTTCGGGATCCCTTGGAGTCCGCCGAGGAAGATCAGCATGTCGAAGCCGACGAACTTCCACACTCCCAGCGCCGCGAGGCTGGGGAGCGCCTGGCTCACGCTGGTCAGGAACGGCTGCGCGTCAAGGCCGACCGTGAGCAGCAGCGTGTTGAAGATGCCCGACTGCGCGTACATGGACTTCCACACAGCCGCCATGACGACGAACGAAGCCACGACCGGAAGGAAGTAAGCGGTGCGGAAGAAAGTGAGTCCGCGGACCTTCTGATTCACCAGGATCGCCAGTGCAAGACCGATGACGACCTGGGCCACGAGAGTTATCGCCGTGTAGACCGACGTTGTGGCGATCGTCTTGAGGAACAGCTGATCCTGGAAGAGACGTTGATAGTTCGCGAATCCGATGAATCCTTCGGATCCGGTCAGCAGCTCGAACTTCTGAAAGCTGACCCAGAGCGCGTACGCCATGGGCGTGAACGTGAAGACGAGGAGTCCGACCGTCGCCGGGAGGAGCAGCCAGAACGCTGTCCATCGCCGGTCGGAATGAGTCGAG
>JALYSZ010000097.1 GCA_030854525.1 Chloroflexota bacterium
ACGCCGCAGACGAAGGCGATCCTGCAGCAGATCCGCGACGACAAGATCGTCACCGGTGCCGCATCGCTCTCCGCGGACTGGTTCAAGGAAAAGTACGTCGTCGCGAACGGCGCGCCGTACATCGCCCAGGTCGCGAACGCGATGCAATACCTGAAAGACAAGGGCGTCACGCCGAAACTCGGGCTCATCTACCAGGACGATGACTACGGCGCCGAAGGCGTCTCCGGGATCGACTACGCCGCGAAAGCCCTCGGCTTCAGCATCGTCGCGAGGGCGAGCTACAAGCCGACAGACACCGAGTTCACCGCGCAGGTGAACACGATGAAGCAGGCCGGCGCGGATCACGTCGTGCTCACGACGACGCCAACGCCGACGGGGCGCATCCTCGGCGCGGCCGCGGCGCTCCAGTACGCGCCGCGCTGGATCGGAAACTCGCCCGCTTGGATCGGTGCTCTCGTCGGCACGAAGGCGACGCCGTCGCCCCTCGTGCCCTACATGCAGCAGTACCTCTGGATCGTGACCGACCAGGGATGTGGCTGGGCCGACGTCGGAGCCGGCTGCGAAGGGTCGAAGCTCATGCAGGACAACCTGGCGAAGTATGCCAAGGACCAGGCCCCGGACTACTACTTCTCGTTCGGATATGTCCAGGCCATGACGATCCACGCCATCCTCGAGAAAGCCGTCGAGCTGCGCGACCTCTCGCGCGAAGGCCTCGCGAACGCGTTCGCGAACCTGAAGAGCGTCGACACCGGCGGCCTGCGCAAGGCGCTCAGCTACGGCGCGACCTGCCAGGAAAAGGTCGGCGTGACCGGATCGACGATCTGGAAGATCGACACGTCGCAACCCATCGCGCTCGCGACAGTCGCAGACGTCGATTCCAAGCTCGCGAAGGACTACAAGTACTGCCCGTAAACGCGCAACGGTTGAGGGCGGAGGACACTCCTTCGCCCTCAGTCAAGGTGCGTCACTTCTGATACACTGACCCTGATGCCAGCTAAGAATCCGCGGGTCAACGTCGTCCTGGAGCGGCCCCTGTACGCGACGTTGGATCGTCTCGCGCGTCGCGACGGGACCTCGCTGTCCTCAAAGGCGCGCGACCTGCTACGCGAGGCGATTGAGCTGTACGAAGACGTCGCCCTCGGTGAGGTTGCGCAGGCGCGGGACGCGACATTCGACCGGTCGACGGCGCTCACACATGATGCGGTCTGGCGGAGGCGGAAGCGTAGTCGCACGACGAAGTCGAGCTGAGCGACCTACTCCTCCGGTATCACCCTAAGGTCGTCGCGGACGACCTGCCGAAGATACCGACGAACATTCGAGAGAGGCTCGGCCGGTCGCTGAAAACGCGGCTCACGTCGAACCCGGAGCGCTACGGCGCGCCGCTCAAGGGTTCGCTCCGCGGGTATTGGAAGCTACGGGTCGGAGACTACCGAGCGGTCTTCAGGATCGTTGGGAACGAGGTCTGGATTCTCGCCGTGCTGCACCGAAGCAGGGTCTACGAGACAGCCGCGAGAAGGGCGATCAGCCGGCGAGCTGGCGGGTGAGAGCGCCGGAGTCGTAGTAGATGCGCTCGCCGGCGAACCGGTCCGTATGCGGATCCCAGGGGAAGTGGATGACGATGTCGAGCTCGGCCGCCCTGCCAGTCGCGGCCTGGCCCTGCCACGCTCCGCGCTGGGTGCCGCGCATGGTCGCGATCTCGATGACGCCCTGCGGGCCGATGACGATGTCCTTGAGGTCGAACCGAACGTCCGGAAAGGCGCTGAGGAAGCTGACATAGAAGGAGCGCGCGCCGGCGTGCCCTTCCCAGCGCTCGCCGGTGGGGACGATCTCGTACACGCAGTCCGCGGACAGCGTGGCGACGAGACCGTTTAGGTCGCGGCCATCCTCCGCCTTCGAGTGCGCGATCCAGAGACGCCGGATCTTCGCGTAAAGCTCCGGCGTGACCTCCCAGCCGAGACGCTCGCGGATCGTCGACGCCGCTCCCATGTGCTCGGCGAACGTTACCTCGAATGCAACCGCTCAGCCTCGCCTCCTAGACTGCGGGCGCCATGGCCATGCACGCGGTGATCACGGGCTGGGGCTACTACGTCCCGCCGAAGGTGCTCACGAATGCGGATCTCGAGGCGATGATCGACACGAGCGACGCGTGGATCTACGAGCGCACCGGCATCCGCGAGCGCCACATCGTCGAGGGGGACGAGGTCACATCCGGGATGGCCGCGAAGGCTGCGACAGAGGCCCTCGCGCGAGCGAAGGTCCGCGGCGAGGACCTCGACGCGATCATCATCGCGACGACATCGCCCGATTACTTCCTGCCCACCGCGGCCTGCCTCGTGCAAGAAAGCCTTGGCGCACGCAAGGCGGCGGTGTTCGACCTCGGGGCCGCGTGCGCCGGCTTTGTTTACGGGCTCGCCGTCGCGCGCGGCCTCGTGATGTCGGGGACGGCGCGCAAGATCCTGCTCGTCGGCGCCGAGACGATCTCTCGGTTTCTCGATTGGACCGACCGCTCGACGTGCGTGCTCTTTGGGGACGGAGCGGGCGCCGTCGTCATCGAAGCTTCGACGGCCGGTGCCGGCATCCGCAGCACGGCGCTCCACGGCGATGGGCGCGAGAAGAAGCACCTGCGCTTGGAGGGCGGCGGCGCACTCCATCCGCCGACGCGCGAGAGGGACGACGGCGCTTCGTTCTACATCCAGATGGATGGGTCCGCGGTGTTCAAGCTCGCCGTCCCGGCGATGGCCGACGCCGCAAAGGAGGCGCTCGCGCAGGCGGGGCTGCGCCTCGAGGACGTCGACCTCTTCGTTCCGCACCAGGCGAACGCCGGCATCATCGAGGCGGTCGCGAAGCGTCTCGGTCTCGACCGCTCGAAGGTCTTCGTCGACATCGACCGGTTCGGCAACACTTCGGCGGCCTCGATTCCTATCGCGCTCTGTGACGCGGTGGCGCAGGGTCGGGTGCGGCAGGGCGACACGCTCGTGTTCGCGGCGTTCGGCGGCGGTATGACCTGGGGCGCAGCTGTCGTGGAGTGGTCCTCGCCCGTACGCTGACCGCGCGGCGAGCCGGGCCCGCTGGGGGAGGACTGATCTCGGTCGCCCCGACTCCGCCTCGTCTGTCCCTTCACTGCTGCTCGCGCTCCGGATGGAGTGATGCGCGAGCTCGCTCGGCGAGTTATTGACGAAGTGACACTTCGTCAGATACTGTCTCAATACCATGGCAAGAAGCGTTGTCGCGGTCAATCGCCAAGGGCGCATCACCTTGCCGATCGACGTTCGCCGTCGGCTGGGCATCGGTGAGGGCACCCAGCTTGAGGTGAAGGTCGAGAGCAACACCGTAAAGCTCCGCAGGGCATCGGTCATCCCTGACGAGGATCGGTGGGCGTACACGCCGGCGGCGATCGCTTCCCTGAAGCGCGCGCTCGCGGACGTCAAGGCCGGCCGCGTCTTTGAGCTGAGCGCGCGGGAGCTAGAGACCGGCGAATATCCGAGGCGCCGCCGCCGACGCGCCCGAAACGTTAGATAGAGCCCTTCGGGACGCTCCGCTTCAGCGCGGAGTTTCTCGAAACATTCGGCCGCTTTCCGAAGGCCGATCAGCGTCGGTTCGTCAAGGCGCTGTCGCTGCTCGATGAGAACGACCGGCATCCGTCGCTCCGCGTACACGAGCTGAGCGGCGACCTCGCCGGCGTCTGGTCCGCGAGTGCGTCCAACGAGCTTCGGATCGAGTTCGTCCGTGGGCAGGGCCGACAAAAGGTCCTTGTGCGCTGCTCGCGCCACTACGCGCGCTGATCTCCGATCCGGTCAGGTAGCTAGCAGTCCTCGGCTAATGCATGTCCCTATGGGACTCCCACGACGGCCTCGGGCGCGCCGTGGCGGTCGTCGGCATGGCGCTCGACCGGATACCCGTCCGGAGCTAGCCTTTCGCACGGCGAGCTTGGGCGAGGGGGCGGGAATGCAGCTACGGGCGGTCGGGATAGTCGCGATCCTTCTCACGTTCGGAGTAGAGGTCGATCCAGTCGTGCCGCCGACGCCGAGAGTGAACCCGCCACCTTTTGTCTGTGTCCCGCCATGGGCTTCCGCGGCGGCGTCGACGGTCTACCTGCCGAACATCACCCGTAGGCTCGGTGGGCCGGATGGGTTCTACACGCCGTTCATCATCCAGAACGCCGGCACCGTGGCCACCGAGATCGAAGTGACGTTCTACATGTTCAAAGATGGCGCCTGCGCGGAGCAGTATCGGGTGCCGAATCTGGCGCCGGGAGCGGCGCACAGCAATAACCCCAACGACGAGGTGAGGAACCCGTGGCTCCCCAATGACGCGCAGTTCTCTGTTGTCGTACGAAGCTTTGCAGCGCCAATCGTCGGCGTAGTCAACGAGCATCAGGGCGCGGGAGACCGGGCGGAAGCGCTTTCTTACAACGGGTTCAACGCCGGCGCGAAGACGGTCTACCTGCCGAACATCACTCGGAAGTTCTTCGGGTTGTACGACACGCCATTCATCATCCAGAACCTCAGCGGTCTGCCCGCATCGGTCACCGCAACGTTCAGGCCGTTCGACGGAATCGGTCCGACGATCGTGATTCCTCGGTCGATCGAGCCCCTTCGGGCGAAGCCGATCGATCCCGATTCCGATGACCCGCTTCTGGGAGCACCGGGTCTTGCCGACAACAAGCAATACGCGGTCACGGTGACGTCGGACCAGGACATCGGCGTCGTTGTTAACACTCAGGCCGACAAGGCCGGCATCGAGCACCCGCTGGCCTTCGCGACAAACGGCATCACGACAGGTGGCGAGGCGCTCTATGGCCCGTACGCGATCAAGACTGTGGGGGAACCCGGCGCGAACAGCTCGATCATCGTGCAGAACCTCGGCGCAGCTGCGGCTTCTCCCAAGATCACATTCACGCCACTCTTGAATCATCCTGGAGGGGCGAACACGTACACATTCCCGGCCATACAGCCTGGCTCTTCGAAGGCGTTCGACCCGCGGTTCTCGTTCAGCACTCAGGGCACGACCAACGTCGTATGCGGCACCGGGAACGCGGACTGCCTTGCGAATGGCACCTACAGCTTCAAGATCGAGGCGCCCGGCGGCAAGATCGCGGCGCAGGTCAACTCGTCGACCGCGATCAGCGGGACCGGCTACTCCACTAGCGCGTCGCCGGCGACCAAGCTCTACGCGCCGAACGTCCCGAAGGGTCTTTGCTTTTGTCCGGTGCCGAACCTCACGGCCGGCTGGACCGGGACGATCTACCTTCAGCCGGTCACCGCGACGAGCGCGACGCTTCGCTGGTACACCGTGCCCGACGGCGCCCTGGCGTACACGGAGACGGTACCGCTCGACAACCCGACCTCGGGGCGCATCGTCAACGGGTGGTTCAAGAATGCGCTCCCGCCGGACCGGCAGTACTCAGTCGTCATCGAGGCCACCGGCGGAACGATCGCGGCGATCGTCTCGCAGTACGCACCCGGCGCGGACAACACCGCCATCTACGAGACCTTCGCCGCGCCCTGATCCCTCGCTAGCCGCCTACTTCAGTCCGGTGGTCGCGACCCCCTGGACGAAGTAGCGCTGACCGAGCATGTAGATGATCAGGATCGGCAGGATCGCGATGACCGAGCCGGCCATGATGAGGTCCCACTGGTTCTGGTAGACGCCGCGGAAAGCGGCGAGTCCCAGCTGGATGTTGAACATGTCCGGCGTCTGCATGTAGACGAGCCAGTCGAAGTAGCTGTTCCAGTGGTCTTTGAACGAGAGGATGCCGAGCGCTAGCAGGGCTGGCCGCGCGACCGGCAGCACGACCTTCCAGAAAGCGCCGAACCACCCGACTCCGTCCATGATCGCGGCCTCCTCGAGTTCGCGGGGAACGCTCCTGAAGAACTGCGTCATCAGGAAGATCCCGAAGGGAGTGACGTAGGACTGCACGAGGAGCGCACCGAAGGTGTTGACGAGACCCAGGTTCTGGATGAGCACGTACTTTGGGACGAGCGTCACCCAGGAGGGGATGACCATCGTGCCGAGCATGATCGCGAAGAGGACGTTCCGGCCGGGGAACTCGAGGCGCGCGAACGCGTAGGCCACGAGGGAGCAGAAGAAGAGGTTGCACCCCACGAGAAGCAGCGTCACGACGAACCCGTTGAAGACCTGGCGGAAGAAGTTCGGGTTCGCGATGAACACCTGTATGTAGTTCTCAGGGTGCCATTCGGTCGGCAGGACCGTCGGCGGATACGCGATGACCTCGGCCGAGGTCTTGAACGACGAGAGCACCGTCATGACGAAGGGCGTGAAGAGGAACACCGTGACGACCACGTACAGGATGTAGCGGAACGTCGTCTGCAGGCGCTCCACGCGCTCGGTGGTGTCGCGCGCGCCGGGTCGGAGGATGGTCAGGGTCCGGTCGGCCCTGTGCTGCATGGGCTGTGGAATCTGATTCACGCTAGTAGTCGATCTTCGCGTCGAGGTAGCGACGCGACACCAGCGTGAGGACGTAGATGATCACGCCGAGAGTGAACGCCATGGCGCACGCGACCCCGACCTGACCTGAGTCCTTGAACACATTCTGGTAGATCAGGTAAGCGACCGTCAGCGTCGATTTGAGCGGGCCGCCCTGGGTCATGATCGAGATCTGGTCAAACACCTGAAACGTGCCGATGATCCCGAGGGCAACGACCAGGAAGATGATCGGGCGGAGCAGTGGGATGGTGATGCTGACGAAGCGCCTCAGCGGTCCCGCGCCGTCGACCTCGGCCGCCTCGTAGACGGATCGAGGGATGTCCTGGAGTCCCGCGAGGAACACGATCATGAAGGTGGGCGCGGTGGTCCAGATGTTGAGGCCCATGAGGGCGGGCAGTGCCGTGCGGGTGTCCTGGAGCCACGTGAACTGAAATGGCGCGCCCGAGAGGAGGCTAATGATCGAGTTCAATAGGCCGGTCGGGTGATAGATCCACAGGAAGATCATCGAGATCACTACCGTTGACGCGACGGATGGCGTGTACG
>JALYSZ010000122.1 GCA_030854525.1 Chloroflexota bacterium
ATGATCCTCATCTTCGGAGGATTCGGCTACGCTTGGTAGACGATTTCGACGGCTAGCGGTCGTCGCACTCGCGGCGTGGAGCACGGGGTGCTCTGCGCCGCCGTCCGCCGCGACGACATCGGCGCCTCCGAGCCAATCGGCCGCAATTACGACTCCGTTACTTGCCCCGACGAGTCCAACTGCGATCACCGCATGCGTCGGTGTGATTCCAGATGATTTTCTCCAGCTATTCGAGCGTCAGAGTCACAACCTTCCGCAAGGCGTCCGCCTCGGGCTGGCGTCCCCGACCTTGGTTACTGGCGAGGTTGTCTACGGTCAGTTCAACTCGAACAGCGAGAGTGGCATTGGCCGTATCGATCTGCGCAACGGTGAATTTGAGCGCCTTGTCGTATTTGATCCTGCGGCCAGCGGGGTCGCCTGGATGGCGGCCGAGCCGCCCTGGCTCGTATGGACCCTTGGTAACTCAACTACCAACGTCGCCGACTGGAGCCTCCTCGCGCGAAACCTCGATACCGGGCGGACGTTAACGCTCGCCACCGCCAAAGCTCCCGACGGGACATTCCTCTTCGGCCAGCAGCCCCTTCCCGCAATTCGCGAGGGACGCGTCAGCTGGGCACAACCGCTACCCAAGCGCGGCCCGAATCCGGAGGCTGAGATCCACGTCTACGATCTCGCCGCCGCGCGCGACACGGTATTGGCGACCGGACGAGTCAGCTCCCCGGTCTATGCGGGCGGTCGTTTGATCTGGGCCTCTCGATCGGCCGACGACGCCAAGTTCTCGTTCCAAGCCGTCGGAGGAGTTGACCTCAGACCCATCCAGTTGCCCGAACGACTGCGGGACCCCGGTTCGGTCCTGTATCTCGCCGGCTCGGCCGAGTCGCTCGCGTGGAACGCCGACGGTGGTCATGCGGCGATTTGGGCGTTCGACACATCGACGTACTCGGTGTATCAAGCGCCCGATCTTAAGCATCAGTTTCAGTTCCTTCAGGTTGCCGGGCCATTCCTGCTCTGGTACGGCGGAATCACCTCGAGCGTCCTGGATCTGCGGACCGGCAAAGGATTCGACGTGGCCGGAACCTTGGCCGCGTCGGCAGAGGGGATCGCGGCATCGGACATTGTTCGAGCCAGTGGGTCTAGGGCGACGGGATTCGCGGCATCGCGCGTGGGCTTGGCGCACCTTTCGGAGGCACCGCGAATCTCGACCTGTCAGCCCTAAAGCAGGGCGTTCCCCCCACGGTCCAGCTTATTGACGCGGTTCGGCCGCCGGACCATTTCGATTTTGTACGTGGGATGAGGCTCCGCATACTCGCGCCAACGCGCTTGCGGACAACGATGATGGTGCGCTACAGCACCAACGGAGGAGCGCCGTGAACGAGAAGAAATATCTCCGGGATGCCACGACGGACGACCTCCTGCGTGAAGCTGCTGGCCGTGATGATCTGCCCGATGCGGTCAGTCGCCTCGGGGGGAAGGCCCTCTTCTCTTCGAAGCAGTCAGGCCTGAATGGCACGTCGCCCTCCCCGCTGCGCCGCACTAACGACAACGCTTCTCTCGGGCTTCCAACGCCGACGGCGGTCGAACCCTAGCGCAGCCCTCTTGCCTGGCTCGAGCCGCGAGCAGCTGCTCGAGGCCACGCGTCGCGGAAGCGCTGCATCTTCGGTGATCTGGTTGATCTCCTTCACGCCCCTGATGTGCGCGGCTTTTCCGTCGTCTTCGCCGTCCTTGCGCGCGGGCGCCAGCCTCTCGCGGAGATACCTCCCTTCCCGAGCCAGGTGAACCTGATACACCCCTCTCCAGACGAGGCGCTTTCCGCCGGCTTTCGCCACATCGAGGAGGGGAAACAGGACAGCGGCGGCGGATGCGAGCGAACAGCGCGGCGGGTTTTTCGAGGCCGTTCCGCTGCTTCGGTGCCCTGATCCGCGACGAATGTCTAGCGCGACCCATGGTCCAAGACGAGCCCGGAATCGATGCCCGAATAGTGGCCACTTTTCGTTCTGTGCCGAGGGCCAGAATTGAACTGGCGACACATGGTTCTTCAGACCATTGCTCTACCAACTGAGCTACCTCGGCGGAACCATCATTTTACTCGGAAATCCACGAGCGAATCGAACGTTTGGATGACACATGGTCTGGGCAACCATGACGACTGAGCGCAATGGTCTCGGCGGGCCGAGCGCAACGGCGGCGAAACCATTGCTCAACATGCGCTCGCGCGGCGACCTACACCATTGCTCTCGATAGACCTTGGCCGTGGTTGGATCTGTTGCTGCTCCGGCCCTCCGGCCACCTGCTCAAGACCATGAGCGTTGAGTCCATTGCTCCTCGCGGTCCGAACATCGGTATCCGGCCGCAGACTGGACCGGCCGACGCGCGCGCGCTCCTACCTTCTGCGCGATGACCGACTGAGTCGGCGGCCGCGCTGCACATCACCGAGCAGTGGGCTCGCTGCGCAATGGTTTGGTAGACCACGGCACGGGACCCGAGCGCGAGCTAAGAAAACGCGGCCTGTTGCCGCCGCACTCAAACCGTTGGCCGCTTAGACCATCCTGCCCGCGGCGCTTCACGAGACTATTGAGCGCTGAGGGGCTCAGGCCTTCTTGGCGTACGCTTTCACGCCAGTCCAATCGATGAGCACGGACGGCTCGCTGCCGACGGCCCAACCATCGTGGCCAGCCGTCGCGATCATGACGTCACCTGGGCCGTACTCGACCTGCGTCCCGTTATCGCTTTTGACGATCATCCGGCCCGAGAGCACGTACGCGGTGTGGTTGGCTTGACAGCTGTCTGTTCCGGCGATGGGTTTCACGTTCGTCGACCACTTCCAACCTGGTTCGAACGTCCCGCGGCCAACAGTGGCGTCGCCCATCGTGACGACGGCCATGTTCCCTTTCCCTTGGAACTGCCGGGTCTCATCGGGCTTATTGAGGGTCTTCTTCGCGAGCGTCATGTGCTCCTCCATCCTCGCTGGCCTGATCTCCGAACCGTCGGAGTGGCTGCGCGGCAGGTGTACGCGTGCTCTAGCAACGGCGTCAAGACGCTCGGCTGCGGCAACGTCCATGTATGTCACTAGATGGGCCTACGGTCACGACCCAAAATGGCCCGATCCGACGGCCCATGAGGCCGTTCCCCGACCGTCACGGGGGCCCCGGCCCGTCACGGGGGCCCCGGCCCGTCACGGGGATCCCGGCCCGTCACGGGGGTCCCGGGCCGTCACGTGGCCGGGCCTGGCAGTTAGGGCTGCGCCGAATCGCTATTTACAAGGTCCGCCCACTCGCAGACGTCGTCGGGCCTCATCGCCAGTCACCGCGCCAAGAGCGGCTCGCATAGGCGTAGAAAAGCGCCCTGCGCTGCGACGCAGTTGTCGTCACCGTGGACCGTCGTGTGTGTTTCCCGGCTGCGTCGCGCCGAACGGATCCGGGTGCTCGATGTCGTCCTGTCATGGCGATACCTGGTGTTGAGGAAACGGCGGATGGCATCGAAATCGGGAGTCGGTTGTTTGAGTTCAAGCCTCCAATTGCGGAGAGTCGAGAGCATGTTCGTCTCATCCACGATGCGCATGTGCTCGCGTGTGAATTCGGCACGCGGGACTGGGGCGTCTCCCGGACCCTCGGGTCGTCCCACGAGGGCGCTGAAACGCCGTCGCCATTCGTCCGGGTCGCGTGGGTTTGTCTGCCCGATCCGCCGGTTGGCGGCTCGCTCCACCCACCAATACTCCCAGCTCTCACCGGAGGCGACGGCCGCCGGGCGCGAATTTGCGGTGCCACCCAAGGCTCGCGTGCTCTGAAGCGTCCTCGGCGACCTTGTACCCGCTCAGCGGGAACTCGTTCAGCGGCATGATCACCTGCGCGGGCTGAAGGAGTCAGACCCCGCGCTCGCGGCCGGCCTCGATTCCACGTACTGCTTCGCGTACTGCACGGTCTTCTTCTCGGTGCGCCGCAGCATGATGACGAAAAGCGGGAAGATCAGCTTGAACCAGCCGTTTGCGCGCGCCTCGAACCGGCTTCGCAGCAGCGTGCCTCCGGCCTCCGGCGTGAGCGAGATACTGAGGTTCACGGCAATCGGTCCGTCATTGAAATACGCCCAGCTCCGAGGGCGATCGACCTCGGTGATGACCAAGGTCACGACCGGACTGCCCTTCCATTTGGCCCGGTACCGGCTGCCCGGTGCGATCGGGCCGTCGGTGAGCATCTCCATCGATGCGACGTCAGGGTTCCAGCGGAGTTCGCTCCTCGGATCGGCCAGCGCGTCGAAGACCTCTTCGGGCGGCCGACTGATGATCACGCTGTTCTCGATGACGGCCACGGTGTCCCTCCGGTGTTCGCTATAGAGCCGCTATAGTGAAAGAACATCGTGGCCGCTAAGGTCGAACCTGTCAAGGCACCAACGGCAGGCATCCGTCGGCAAGGCGCCCTCGAAACACGGCGCCGGATGCTCGCGGCCGGGTACCAGCTGTTCACCGAGCGCGGCTATGGTCCGACGACGCTCGCAGCGGTCGCGAAGCTCGCGAAGGTCCACGTCCAGACGGTCCACTTCACCTTTCAGACGAAGTCCGCTCTCTTCATCGAGGTCGTGCGGACGTACACCGCAGGCGAGGACCCGCCTCGGCCGGTCGCGCAGCGGCCCTGGATGCGAGAGGCCTTCGACTCGCCGGTCGCGCTGCGTTCGATCGCACTGGTGGTCGAGTTCGGCTCTGAGATCTACCGGAGCGTCGCTTCGCTGATGCCGGCGCTTGTGAGTGCCGCCCAAGCCGAGCCATCGGTCGCCGCGTTCGCGAAGGCGGTCGCCCTCGATCGCCGTATCGGGATGCGCGCGCTGATGACATCGATCGCTGCGAAGGGCCAGCTACGCACGGACCGCACGATCGATCAGTGCGCCGACATCGTCTACACCCTGCACAACGCCGAGACCTATTTGACGCTGGTGACCGGCTTCGGATGGACGGTCGAGGCGTACAAGGCGTGGCTATACGACGCGCTGTCCGAACAGATCCTGCAGCCGGTGACGCGGCTGGAGAGACGACGCGCCGCCAGAGGCCTGACCTTCGCGCGGCGGTCAAAGTAGGTGGCTTACGGGCAGCTTCAGAACATCTTTGGACCGCTCGGCTGGTCGCCGTTGTGCTGGGCGCTCTCTTCGTTGTCGCCTGGGCCGACCTAGGCCTGGCGGGCCGACCCGCCCGGACCGAAGCGGAGAAGATTTTCGCACTCGAAGGGCGGGTGCTGAGTAACGTTTCACTGCGGGGATCGGCCTCGCATGAGGCGCCAACTTCTCAGTACCAGTAGCGCTCCGAGCACCGCGACGATTGCGTTAACGACGACCATTGCGGCCGGCGGCGGCCCGACCAAGACCCCAGCGAGGTCCAGCAGGACCAAGGCGACCGCGACTGAACCGCCAGTGAGCGCGGACCATGCCGCAATCCGCGGCCATCTCCAGGAAGTGCCGAGCGCCAGCAGCGGTGCGAGGAACGCCAGCGAATACGCGACGCTGAGAGCGGGGGTGTTCGAGGCCTCCCGAGTCTCGATCCCGAGGCCTGGATAACCGAGCGCGAACACGGCCAAGAGAACGACGATCAAGATGCGATCGAACGGTGTCCACCGCGTGCGTGTGAAGCCGCTCGCTGCAGCCACGGGATGCCTCCCCTACAGAAGGTTGCGCCGGCCAGCGATCGCGAGGGCTGTCCGGACCGGCACACCGATGAGCAGCAGAGGTAGCTCGAACCCAAGACCGAGGACGAAGACGGGCAGGTCCGTGGCGAACCCGATCCGGAAGCCTCGGGGACGCCGTTGCCAGAGCCAGATGCCGGCGGCGACATCGATCCAGGAGAACGCGACCAGGGTCCAGCCAAGCGCCGTGAAGCCATCCGGCCCGAGCTGGACGAACGGTCCGGCCATATAGCGCCACCCAAACGGGGACATGGGCAGCTCGCCGTGGCGGGCGAAGTAAGCGAGCACGGGGACGCTCCCAATCCCGAATGCGAGTCCCATGAGCACATGCAGCGCTGCGGCCGCCCGGACGGCCCTCGCGCCGCTCGCGCTCGCCGCGCTCTTCCCGATCATCCGGCGTGATCGTAACTTTTCCGAACCCACGTCTCGCCCCCCGAAGCGCGGCAGCCGGTGAGTCGACGCCGGCTGAAGCAATCTGAACGCGGGCAACTCCGGCCACCGGCATAGTCCGGAGTCGATCGAGTGAAGAATTGGTGCGGCCTGCCCGCCGCACTCGCAAGACTATGTAGCAGCGAGACTATTTGTTCTGGTGGGCTGAAAACAGGTATCAGCCGCGAGTTTCCAAAGAAACTCGCTAGGTGAGACGGTTCGCAGTTCTTCAGACCATTGCTCTACCAACTGAGCTACCTCGGCAGATGGCGCTCGGCTGGTCAGCGGCGCCATAACTATTGTTCCTTGTTCGCGAGCACTTCGCCAGAGGAGCTGCCGGCGAATGAAGAAAATCATCAACGATCCCGATG
>JALYSZ010000139.1 GCA_030854525.1 Chloroflexota bacterium
ACGCCCGCCCGCGGGCTGATCTCAGAGCGCACGGTGATAGGTCGTCGCGAGCGGCCTAGACCTGATCGATCAAGCGCCGAGCTGACAACAGCGCGGACAACAGCGCCGCCGAACTGGGCTGAACCAACCGAGACGGTGCTGATGACTAACGAGTTCGACCGCGCCAGGCTCGCGAGCTCGGTCGACAGTCCGCGGTTCCGTTTCGACCGCGTGGTACATGTGCACCCGGAGCTCCTGGCCACCGCGTATGGCACGGACCTTGACGACCTCACCCGGATCATCCGCCAGCGGAAGATCGTTTCGCTCGGGGACTTCCTCGCCGAGGTGACATCGCGGTTCGCGACCGCGTAATCGGCAACCCATCGGTGGTATCGGTGGATGCGGCCGACCGGCCCCGTTTCGCGTAGACCCGACCGACCGTGACCTTGGTCTGGAGCGCATGCGCGTCAGGCTGCAGGCTGGGCCTGACGTCCACAGAACTCATGCACCTTGTCGCAAGAGGCGGTCGTGGGCAGGCGTTGCGGTCCGAGCGTCAGAACGTGGCTGGCGACCACTAATCGACCCTTTCGTGTACGCCCCGGTGTCCCTCCCGAACGGACCTTTCTTTAGCGCGACCTCACGCCGGGTCTCTGAACTCCTCGGTGATTAGCCACTCGCGGAAAAGTGCGCGGGAGTAATCGTCACCGTTGGCGAGGGCTCGCGTGGTGATCATGCGAAGCTCAAGGGTCGAGTGGTCGTCGGGGATAGTCCAGGCGGCGGGAGCTCTGAGACGCTGAACGTCTGCCCCAGCCGCGCAGGAACGTGCTCACGCGCTTGACGAACAGCTCCGGATACTGGAAGAGGGAAACCATGGCCGGCGTCCCGGCAGCGGGGCGACCCCGCACGAGCGCGTCGTGAGCTCCTTCCATTGCGAGTCCGGCAATCGCCCAAAGCGGAAAGTAGTCGAGGCGCGTCAGCCCCTCGATGGTCCATCGTGCGCCCGTGTAGTCCCATGGGGCGGCGCCCCGGAGACGCCGTATGACCCGACCGCTCGTGTACTCCACTGCAAGGATGCCCACGCCGTACACGGCAGCGCGTAGCCCGAGGGGCGCGTGCCGCACCCGGTCGCGGACCGGCTCGTAGAGCGGCAGCGTGAGCGCATACACCGCGACGAGGCCGAGATCGACCGACGGTGCGCGCATGCGGCCGTGTCGCAGGGAGCCGGTAAGCGTTGTGAAGAGGCGGTCGACTGACCAGCCGAGAACGCCGTACGCGAGACCGCGGACAAACAACCCTCGCGGCTCGTAGGTCCGCTCTACGGCTGTTCTCCACATATCCGCATTGCATGAGCTTGGGCAAGAAGCTGAATCGCCGTCCAGAGAAACGCCAAATCAACGGCGGGCAGGCCCACCTCAAACGGCCGAGTTAGTCGACCATGCGCCGCCGACACCACTGGCCTCCGCGTTTTCAGACGCGCGTGGCGCCACGCACTGCTGCGTCGTCGAGGTCGGCGATCAGCGCAACGCTAATCGCGTCGAGCTGCTCAGGCTCCACGGACTCACCTTCCGCGAACGCGCTGCTGAAGGCATCCGGGTCCAGTGACGCCCGGGCCTGCGCGATGTCCCCGCGCCGTACCAGCTCGTCGCAGGGGACCATCACCACACCGGCTCCGCGCAAGATGGCCTCGGTGCCGCCGAACAGCCGCGCGGCGGCGAGGCCGTCCCCCGCCCGAAGCGCGACGCTCGCCAGTCCTGCGTATCCCCGGGCGATATCCGGACCTTGATGGGCCGGTCGGCGTAGCGCGAGACCGTCGCGGAATCGCATCGCCCCCGATCGAAGGTCGCCTGACGCGAGCGCAACGTGTCCGAGGTTGTGGAGCGCCCAGCCGGTGATCGCATCGTCAGCCAACTCGCGCCCGTAACCGAGCGCTTCCTCGAACAGCGGGGCGCCAGCGGCGGCGTCGCCGGTGCAGCGGTTCACTTCTCCCAGGCTGATGAGCGCGATCGCGACCCCAAAGTGGCCATCGGTCACCTCACGCCGCCTGAGCGCGAGGCCTTCCTCCACGAGGGCCCGCGCGCGATCGTAGTCACCGTCGACGCAGGCGAGCCGGCCGAGGCTGATGAGGGGGGCCGCGGCCGCGATCTCGTCGCCATACGCCCGGAGAATCTCGAGGGCTTTGTGGTGGCCGGTCCGGGCGGCGGCGTAGTCGCCGCGCTCGAGCGCGCTGTCGGCGACGAACCATTCCAAGCTCGCGAGGCTCCGGGCGTCCCCGGCCTCTTCGAGGAGTGCGCGGGCTTCGCCGTACGCTGCGGCACGGAGCTGGTCATCGGCGGCGAAACGCACGTATCCCATCAGCATGAACCCCAGCTCACGCTTGAGGCCAAGGCTGCGCAGCAGGTCCAGCGTCTCGGGGGCGAGGCCCTCACTGATGTGGTAGTCACCTTGAGTGAACGCGAGCATCACGGCCGCCAGCAGCGCCCGCGCACGCCCAAGCGTCCGAGCCGTGGGGTCGCTC
>JALYSZ010000176.1 GCA_030854525.1 Chloroflexota bacterium
TGGATGCCGGCGGCGTCGCGCACCCGCGCGAGCGAGATGAGCACCTCGGGTGTGAACTGCCGCCGTTTCATGTTGGGGAAGAGATCGGTACCGCCGGCGACGAGCATCACGCGGAGCGTCGGCGTGCCGCGGGTCCGGTCGAGCCCGCCAGCGCCGTTCTCGGCAAGAAGCTGCGCCGCTTCTCCGTACGAGCGCGGCTCAATGAGGCGGAAACGCGGCAGCCGCAGCATCAGCCCACCGGCCGCTTTCGCTCGCGCGCGTCGGTCGACGCGCCGAGACGCCGCAGCGCCCGCTTCGGATCGCCGTTCCGCTCCGCGAGCCCGTCGGGGCCAATGCGCGACTTTGGCTCACCCCGCCGATCACGCTTTCCAAGGGCGTCGAGAACTTTCTCCGCGGTGATCGGCGTTTCGTCGAAGCGCACACCGATTGCGTTGTAGACCGCGTTCGCGATCGCCGGGATCACCGGGTTGAGCGGGCCTTCGCCGGCTTCCTTCGCTCCGAAGGGTCCCTCGGCATCGACGCTCTCGATGACGAGCGCTTCGAGGACCGGCGTATCGAGCGACGTCGGGATCTTGTAGTCGAGGAGGGATGGCTTCTTGTGGAGCCCGCCGCGAAACACCTGCTCCTCGCCCATGATCTCGCCGTACCCCATGTACGCCGAACCCTCGACCTGGCCTTCCACGTTCGCTGGGTTGAGCGCGCGGCCGCAGTCGTGCGCCGTTGTTACCTTGTCGACCGTGACCATTCCCGTCTCGAGGTCGACGGTCACCTCGGCGACCGCCGCCTGGTACGAATACGCGGGCGTCGGACCGACGCCAGCACCTTTGAAGGAACCGCCGATGCCCTTGGGCGGCTTGTAGCTCCCGGCCGCCACGAGGGTTCCGTGCTTCGACTCGGCGAGCACCGCGGCGTCCACGAAGCCGATGAACTTTGATGGGTCGTTTCGGTCGTAGATCCGACCGTACGCGGTGAGCAGGCGTTCTGCCGGAACCTCGAGCTTCTCGGCCGCGGCCGCGACGAGCAATGCGCGTAGCTTCATCGCTGCGTCGCGAACCGCGTTGCCGGCCATGAACGTCACGCGGCTCGAGTAGCTCCCGAGGTCGACCGGCGCCAGCGACGTGTCCCCAGAGACCACGTGCACGTCCGCTGGCATCACCCCGAGCGCCTCCGCGGCGACCGACGCGAGCATGTTGTCCGAGCCCTGGCCGATCTCAGACGTCCCGCACATGACCGTGACACCGCCCCCGCGATCGATTCGGATCTCCGCACCGGAGTGCGGCATCTCGTTCCAATAGATGGGCAGCCCCGCGCCTGAGATGTACGCGCTGCCGGCCAGGCCGATGCCCTTGCCCCGATCGAGCTGGCCACGGCGCTCCGAGTAGCGCGTCGCGCGCTGAAGCGCGTCCAGGCATTCGCCGAGACCCATCGATGTGATCCGAAGGTCGTTCACCGTGCGGCTGTTCGCCGGCTGCAGGATCTTCTTGCGGTACTCGAGGGGGTCGAGGCCCAGATCTTCAGCGATCTTGTCGATCTGACATTCGAAGCCGTAGCGCGGCTGCGTCGTGCCATGGCCGCGCTTCGGACCGCACGGCGGCTTGTTCGTGTAGACGCGAACGCCGTCGAACTTGTATGCGGGAATGCGGTACGTGACCGTGAGGAGCGCACCGGTGTAGTAGGTGGTCGCGATCCCATACGACGCGTACGCGCCGCCGTCCAGCCAACTCTGGTAATGAACTGCGGTGATCTCACCGTCCTTCTTGACGCCGGTTCGGATGCGCATCTTCACCGGATGCCGGCCGCGGTGCGCGTAGAAGACCTCCTCACGGTCGAGCGTGATCTTCACCGGACGCCGCGTACGGATCGATAGGAGCGCGGCAGCGAACTCGTGGCCAAAGGGATCGCTCTTGCCACCGAACGCGCCGCCGTTCGGCGTGGCGATCACGCGGATGCGCGAGCGCGGCAGGCCGAGCACCTTTTCGAGCTCGCGATGCAGGTAGTGGGGGACCTGCGTCGCGGTCCAGAGCGTCAGCTTGTCGTCCGCGCCGTATGCGGCGACCGCGCTGTGCGACTCGATCGGCGCGTGCGTGTTCCCCTCGAAGAAAAACCAGTCGTCGCGAACGTGGTCGGCACTCGCGAACCCGCCGTCCAGGTCGCCGAACGAGAGATGGACCTCCTTGAACACGTTCGCGCGTTTGACCTCTTCGTGGATCTTTACGTCCTCACGCTCGAGAGCCTCCTCGATCGTGAAGATCGGTTCGAGATCCTCGTAATCGACCTGGATGAGCGAAAGCGCATCGAACGCGGTGTCCTCATCGAGGGCGGCGACCGCTGCGACCGGCTCCCCGACGTAGCGCACGCGATCGACGGCAAGCGCCGTCTCGTCCTGCGTCGACGGCATGATGCCCATCTTTTCGGGCATGTCCGCGCCGGTCACGACCGCGATGACGCCGGGGTGCGCCAGCGCGCGACTCACGTCCACGCGGCGGATGCGCGCGTGCGGGCGCGTCGATCGCAGGAGGCGCCCGTAGAGCATCCGCGGCAAGAAGAGGTCGTCCGCGTAGCGCGCCTCTCCGGTGAGGTGGGCCCAGGAGTTGACCTTCGGGAGACGGCGGCCGATTACGGAAAACTCGCTCACAGGAGCTTCGCTCCTGATCGCGAGTTTGCACCTGCTTCTCGCAGGGGCTGTGCCCCCGCACCCCCCTCGCGTAGTGCGGCTTTCTCTATTGCTTCGTAGATCGCCGTGTATCCGGTGCAGCGGCAGAGATTTCCGCTGATCGCTTGAGCGATCTGCGCCCGGGTCGGCCGCGCCGTCGCGTCGAGTAGCGCCTTGGCGGTCATCAGCATGCCGGGCGTGCAGTAGCCGCACTGCGCCGCGCCTTCCTCGGCGAAGGCGATCTGGAGCGGATGCAGCTTCGCTTCGCGCCCAGGGGCCCCTGCCCCTGCACCCGTCGCAAGCCCCTCGACCGTCGTGACCTCAGCGTCGCCGACGAGCGCGGGGAGCGTCAGGCACGCGAGCACCGGGACACCGTCGACGAGCACAGTGCAGGCGCCGCACTCGCCGAGCTCGCATCCGTGCTTCGTGCCGGTGAGGCCGAGCTCTTCGCGGAGCACCTCGAGCAGGGTGTGATGTGGATCCGCGGCGATGGTGCGAGGCTCGCCGTTCACGCGGAGGGTCACGAGCTGCTTGGTCACGCCGCCTCCGCGCCGATCCGCTGTGAGAGCGCGCGCGCTACGGAGACGCAGCGTTCGCCTATGCGCCGAAGCGTGCGAAGGTCGACGCGCTCTTTGAACCCCACGACCATCACGACCGCGATCCTCCGGCCGCGCGCATCGACGATCGGCGCCGCGACCGCGCGCACTCCCGCGAAGAGCTCCTGGTCGTCATAGCCGACCTCTTCACGCCCCGTGAGGACTTTTCCGTGCGCCCCCTTATCAAGCGGGAGCCGGCGCCCGAGCGGCGCAGTCATGTGGAGATCGGTGGCGGGTTCAGCGCGCGCCGCGATCTCGAGCGCGCCGTCGACGACGAGCCCGAGGACGGCGGTCTCGCCGAAGCTTTCCATGAGCGAGACGAGATACGGCTGCGCGAGCGAGCGCAGGTCCGGAGCCGACGCGTTTGCGAGCGAGCGAAGCTCGGGTCCGAGGCGAAAGCGCGTGTCGGCGTCGCGCACGACGAAACCGAAGTGAGCGAGGGTGAGAAGGACGTCGCGGAGGGTGCCCTTCGAGACTTTCAGGGCCCGAGCGAGCTCGCTGATCCCCATAGGACGACCACCCGCAGCCAGGGCTCGCAGGACACGCGCGGCCTTGTCCACGGCCGGGACCGGACGGAGCGTTCCCGTACTCTCTGCCATACGCGTTCGGCGGATAGTACATCAGCCGCGCATCAACCTTCGGCGTGCATCGGTAAACTGCCCGCGCGATGAAGCTCGAGCCGTTCGAGACAAGAAGCGACGACGACCGGTGGCGTGAGCAGTGGTTACGACTGTCGGCGAAGCTTCCAGAGCTCCAAAGCCACAACCCCTTCTACCGCGCGAAGCTGCCGAAGGCGGCTCGCGAGCTCAGTGACCTGCCGTTTACGACGAAGGCCGAGCTCTCCGACGATCAGGCGGCGCATCCGCCGTTCGGCTCCAACCTCACGTACCCGGTCGAGCGGTACGTGCGCCTTCATCAGACGAGCGGAACGACCGGACGGCCACTCCGTTTCCTCGACACGGCCGAGTCGTGGGACTGGTGGCGTGAATGCTGGCAGCGCGTCTACCGCGCGGCTGGTGTCACGGCGCGCGACCGCATCTTCTTCGCATTCTCGTTCGGCCCGTTCGTCGGTTTCTGGTCAGCATTCGCCGGCGCCGAGCGACTCGGCGCCCTCTGCCTGACCGGCGGGGCGATGACGACGACCGAGCGCGTCGCGGCGATCGTCGCGACCCAAGCGACCGTGCTCATGTGCACGCCGACGTACGCGTTGCGACTTGCCGAGGCGGCTCGCGAAGAGGGCATCGATCTCGCGGGATCGGCCCTGCGCGTCTCGATCCACGCCGGCGAGCCGGGTGCCTCGATCCCGGCCACCCGCGACCGGATCGAGAAGGAGCTCGGGGTCGAGGCGTTCGATCACACCGGCGCTACGGAGGTCGGGGCGCACGGCTTCTCCTGCTCGGCGCGTGACGGCGTCCACCTCAACGAGGCGGAATTCATCGCCGAGATACTCGACGCGAGGACCGGCGAGGCACGCGACGAAGGTGTAGGCGAGCTAGTGCTTACAAACCTCGGTCGTTGGGGCATGCCGGTCATTCGCTATCGAACCGGGGATCGAGTGACCGCGGTGCGCGGCACGTGCCCATGCGGGCGGACGCTCGTGAAGCTGGCCGGCGGGATCGCCGGCCGGGTCGACGACATGGTCACGGTCCGCGGAGTGAACGTTTTCCCGAGCGCGATCGAGGCGATCGTTCGCCGCTTCGAGGAGGTGGGTGAGTATCGCGTCGAGCTCGCGCGGGTGCGCGAGATGGACGAGCTGCGCTGCATCGTGGAGGCGCCGGCCGACGTAGCCGAACGTGTCGGGAGTGCGATCCATCGTGAGCTCGGCATCCGCTGCCTCGTCGAAGCGGTGGCGCCTGGAACGCTCCCGCGTTTCGAAATGAAGGCCAAGCGCTTCAACAAGACCAACGTCTAATGGGGCAAGCCTTCTTACTCGGCATGGCGGCCGCGTACGCCATCGCGATTCCGGTGGGGCCGATCGCCGTGCTCATCCTGCGCACCGGGGTGAGCCGTGGGCTACGGGCCGCCGCGGCCGCGGGTGCAGGAGCCGCGACGGCCGACCTGATCTTCGCGACGAGCGCCATGCTGTTCGGGGCCGCCGCGTCGGGGTTCCTCGCTCCGGCCCTCCCGGTGCTGCGCTTCATCGCGGCGGCGGCGCTCGCGGTGATTGCGGTCCGCGGGCTGCTCGCGGCGCCCCAGCCGATCGAGCGCACATCGGGCGGAGCCCGCACCGGCAACATCTACCTCCTGTTCTTAGGCCTCACGATGCTGAATCCGCCGACGGTCATCTACTTCGTCTCACTCGCGATCGCGTTGCCGGAGGTATCCGCCGACTTGGCGAGCCGCGCGGCGTTCGTGGTCGGGGCCTTCCTGGCGTCGCTCTCGTGGCAGGAAATCCTCGCGGTCGGCGGCGCGACGCTGCATGGTCGGCTCACACCGCGGCTGCAAAGGATCACCGCGGTGACGAGCTCGCTGATCATCCTGGCGCTCGCAGCGCGCATTGCCGTCGGTTAGCGGGAGTCCCCGCTCAGTGGCCCGGCGCAGGCTCCCAGAGCTCGATGCGATGCCCTTCAGGGTCGGTGATCCACGCGAAGCGGCCGTTCGCATCCTGATGCCGCTCGTCCGCGACCTGGACGCCTTCCGCCTGGAGCTTGGCGATCAGCCCGTCGAGATTGTCGACCCGGTAGTTGAGCATGAAGGCTGGCTCGCCGGGACCGAAGTACGTCGTGTCCTCTTTGAAGAGCGACCACACGGTGGAGCCGACGCGAGCCGGATCGTCACGATAGCGCCACTCGAAGACATGCCACCCATCGGTCTCAACGGAAATGCCGAGCTTGGTGCGATACCACTCGGCGAGCGCGTCTAGATCGCGAGCACGAAAGAATGCGCCGCCGAGCCCGGTGACTCTTGCCGTGGGCGTCTAGTGGGAGCAGGCCTTCGCGGTGCCGGACTGGTCCGCAGTCTTGAAGGACTGGCCGCAGCCGCAGCTCGAGACCGCGTTCGGGTTGCGGAGCGCGAAGCCGCCGCCCATGAGGGCGTCGACGAAGTCGATCTCCGAGCCCTTGAGGTACATGGCGCTCATCGGATCTACGACGACGCGAACGCCGTCCTGCTCGATGATCGCGTCATCCTCTTCGGTGCCGTCGGCGAACGTCATCCCGTACGAGAACCCCGAGCATCCACCCGGCGTGACGTACACGCGGAGCGCGAGGTCTTGGCGGTCTTGCTTCGAGAGAACCTCGCGTAGCTTGTCCGTCGCCTTTGGTGTCAGTGAAACCAATGGGGTGGCTACGAGCGGGGTCGAAACGAGTGGGGTCTCGGTTGTCATCGGGCTCTGCTCGATCGCCAAGTCAGCACCTCCGTCGCGTTGAATAAATAGTAGCCCACGAAAAGCGGGAAAAACAGGGCATTTCTCCACATCTAGACTCGGATTTGTGGGGATTTCCTTGCATCACGCGCAAGTGTTCTATCCGCCTGGCGAGGAAGCCCGGGCTCGAGAGTTCTACGGGGAGACCCTCGGACTCGAAGAGCTGGAGCGGCCGGTCACGCTTCGCGACCGCGCGGGCATCTGGTATGCGGCGCCACCGGGTCACGTCCATCTGTCGGCGGACCGCGAGCTCGGCCTTCACCCGCGTCGGCATTTCGCGCTACGCGTGGACGATCTCGACGCCATCGTGGCGAAGCTCCGCGTCGCAGGTGCGCGCTTCGAAGAGGCCGATCCGATCCCTGGCTGGCGGCGCATCTACGTGATGGATCCGTTCGGAAACAAGATCGAGCTCGACGAAATCCCGTGACGTTCCGCTTTTCGCCGCGGCCGAATCGCGCGAGTGAGATCGCCTGGCGGACATGGGACCAGAAGGCGTTCCAGGAAGCGCAGGTGGCGGATAAGCCCGTGCTCCTCGCGATCAGCGCAGTGTGGTGCCACTGGTGCCATGTCATGGACGAGACGAGCTACAGCGATCCCGAGGTCATCCGGCTGATCAATGAGCGCTATGTGCCGATTCGCGTCGACAACGATGAGCGTCCAGACGTGAACCGTCGTTACAACATGGGCGGCTGGCCCACGACGGCGTTCCTCACACCGGACGGCGAGATCGTGCACGGTGGTACGTACGTCCCGCCTGACGCGATGCGGGCGAACCTCGCTCAGGTCGCGGACCTCTGGTCGTCGCAGCGCGCCGACCTCGCGCAGCGCGTCGCCGAAATGCGTGAGAAGGAGAACGAAGCTCGCGCGCCGAAGGCGGGCGACATCAGCTTCCAGATCGTCGATCAGATCGGATCTCTCATACGCGGCCAGTACGACCCGCAATTCGGCGGGTTCGGGCGCGAGCCGAAATTCCCACAGCCAAAACTGCTGCGGTTCCTGCTCGACGAGCATCGCCGGTTCGGCTATCCCGAGATCGCCACGATGCTTCATCGGACGCTCGGCGCGATGGCCGGCGGCGGCATGTACGACCACGTTGAAGGAGGCTTCTTTCGCTACTCCACGACGCGGCAGTGGGGGATCCCGCACTACGAGAAGATGCTCGAGGACAACGCCGAGCTCCTGGCCATCTATGCCGAAGCTCACCGCTCCTTCCCGACCGCGGGATACGACCGCGTGGTGCGGGACGTGATCCGCTGGATGGACGCCGTCTTGTGGCAGCCGGACCGCAAGCTCTGGGCGGGGTCGCAGGACGCCGACGAGCACTACTACACGCTCGACTCCAAAGAAGAGCGCGCCAAGCACGACACGCCGTTTGTCGATCGGACCCTGTACACAGGGTGGAACGCGCTCGCGGCAACCGCCTACTGGGCGTCGTGGGCCGCGACCGGCGATGACCGGCTCGAAGAGCGCGCGCACGAGGCTATGGGGTCGATCGCCCGCGGCCTCTGGGATACGCAGACAGAGTCGCTCTACCACTTCGATGCCGGCGACGGTCCGAAGGTCGTCGACCTGCTTGGAGACGTCGCGACAGATCTCGTCGCGACTCTCGACGCGTACGAGACCGGGCTGCACCCCGGCGCACTCGTCGGCGCGAAGAGGCTCGCGGCGACGCTCCGCGATCGGCTCGAGGATCACCAGAGCGGCGGGTTCTTCGATGCGCCGGAGGGCCGCGACGAGCCGGGACGCCTCGCGCGGCGCGAGCGGCCGATCGAAGAGAACGCGCTCGCGGCCGAAGGGCTTCTGCGGCTCGCGGCGCTGACCGGCGAGGACGAATGGCGCGAACTCGCGCTCCGCGCGCTCCGCAGCTTCGTCGGCGAATACCGGCAATGGGGCCAGTTCGCGGCGAGCTACGCGAACGCGGTCGCGCGTGCTCTCGCCGAGCCGCTGGTTGTCACGGTCGTCGGGCCGACGGACGATCCCGTGGCGACCGGGCTCTGGCGGCGAGCCACAGCATCGACCGATCCGGCGCGGTCACTCCACCGGCTGGTCCTCGAGCGGAGGGATGATCGCGGCGATCAAACTGACGCGGCGGTGCTTGGAAAACTCGGATTTCCCGCGGAGCGCGTCGCCGCATATGTCTGCATCGGTACGGTCTGCTCGGCGCCGATCGGGGACGAGGCCTCGCTCGCGCGTGCGCTGGAGGAAGCGAGCCGGAGGCATACACACCCCGACTAGGCACGAGTTCTGTGCAATGCCGCTGTGATGCGCGCGCACAGCCTCGAGCCGTTGGAGCACCGCGACCCCTCGCACGTAGACACCCTTCGGCGAGATCAGCACGAAGACTCGCCCCACCCCGCAGGGCAGTATCGTCCGCCGATGCCCGACGCGTTGATCGACCGTCTACGCGCGCGCGGCTTCGTGCCGCCGGACTACGACGGTGGTGGGCTCGTCAACGTCGCGGCAACGGTGCTCGACGTGCTCGGCGTCCGCGATGAGACCGATCCCCCGCCGCTCCGCGCATTGGAGCCATCGCTCCGTGAAGCGGTGAGGCAGGTCGTCGTTGTGCTCGCCGACGGGCTCGGACTGGCGCAGCTCCGTGCGCTCTGCGCGGCGGGCGATATGCCGTTCGTAGCATCGATAATCGAGCGCGCGCGGCGCCACGATAAGGCGCAGCTCATCGAGGCGACCACGATCTTTCCCTCGACCACGGCCGCGGCGATCACCACGCTGAACACGGCGCGAACCCCGCAGGAGCACGGCAACCTGGCGTACTTCATCTGGCTCGAGGAGTTCGCGGCGGTCACGCAGATGCTGCGCTGGGGGCCCGGCGTGAACCGGCGCGGCTCCTTCTTCGACGACCAGCGCATCGATCCGCGCGAGTACGTGAAGGTGCCGAGCGTCCACGCGCGCTTGCGTCAGCGCGGGGGACAGTCGTGGGTGATCGAGCCCGAGATCTTCCGCAATGAGGCGATGACGCGCATGCACGCTGCCGAGGCGGGCTTCGCCGCTTACTACCTGCCGTCGTCGATGAGCGTGCGGCTCCGGGATCTCCTCGAGCAGCGGCCGTGGGGCGACGCGCCGGCATACGTCTATGCGTACTGGGCCGGCATTGACTCGGTCGCGCACGTCTCGGGGCCACAGTCCGCGGACCATGCGACCGAGGCCGCTCTCTTCGACAAGGCATTGGAACGCGCGCTCGCGTCGCGGGCCCCGGGCGACACCCTCGTCCTGCTCACGGCGGATCACGGCCACTCGTTCACCGATCCGGACAAGCTCATCGACCTCGTCGGCGACGAGCAGCTCCGATCGCTCCTCCGTAATCCCATCGCCGGCGAGCCGCGCCTCGCTTTCCTACACACGGACAAGGCCGACCGGGTGAAGCAGCACCTCGAGCGCCGCTACCCCGAGACCTTCTTCTTCCTGGATCGCGAGGAAGCGATCGCGGCCGGTCTCTTCGGGCGAGGCGATCCGGCAATAGCGCGGCAGCGGATTGGTGAGGTCCTCGCGATGCTCGGTGGCGACCGCGCCGCGAGCATCGTGAAGGTCGATGGCCAGACCTTCCGCCACCGCGGCTCGCACGGAGGCATGAGCCCCGAGGAGATGCGCATCCCCGTCCTCGCGTGGCGCGCGTGAGCGGGTCCGTTAGCTAGGATTCGCGGCGGTGGCGACGACCTCATATCTCCAGGAGATCGCGGGCGGGATGGTCGCGGCGGCCGCGTTCGAGGACGACGATGCGGCGGTAGCGGCGGTGAGGCTGCTGCGTGAGTCAGGGGTGCACGAGCAAGACATTTCGGTGATCGCGCGCGACCGCCGACGCGCCGAGCTCATTGCAGGGAACCGGGCCTGGCTTCCCGGCAAGGGGTGGAGCGGGCTCATGGCCCGCCTGCAGCGGCTGATCAACGGGGGCGTGCCGAAGGACGTCACCAGCCGCTACAAGAAGGCGCTCCGTTCCGGACAGATCGTGGTCGTCGCCGCGTCCGGGGATCAGCCGCCCGACACGATCGCCGCGCTCCTGCGGCAGGCAGGCGGGGATCTCGTTGACATGTGGTGGCAGCAGCCGACGCTGCTCTTCGCGCCGCCGGAGCTCGCCGGGCCCTTCTAGTCCCGACCCGCGACGGCGATTCGTTCGAACGCGCTCGCGAGCGCGTCCATCTCCCGTTCGGTCACGTGATCGGCGAAGTTGCGCGCGACCGAGCGGAAGAACTCGGGCGCCGCGCGACGTAAGGTCTGCCGCCCTCTCGCGGTGAGCGTGATGAGCTGACCGCGGCCGTCCGAGGGACAGGCCCGTCGCTCGATCAGCCCCGCCGACTCGAGTCGGTCGACCGCGCGGGTGAGACCGCTCTTCGTGAGCGTCGAGGCTACCGCCAGATCGGTCGGCCGAATCCCCGCCTCAGGCGCTTCGCCGAGCACCGCAAGCAGGTGGTGTTCAGCGAGCGGAAGCCCGTTCGCGGCCTGCGAGTCGCGATCCATGGCCCGGGTCACCGCGACCGACGCGACCATGAAGGCGCGCCACGCGCGAAGCTCGCCCGGCTTCAGCCGGCGTTTCGCCGCTCTAGGAATAACTTGCGTAGGCAACTAGTTGATTGTACCATCAACTAGATGCCGGTTGGACCGGCGAGAGGAAACACATGTTCTGGTATATCGACCCATCGCACACCGCAGTGAGCTTTTCGGTGAAGCACATGATGCTGAGCACCGTTCGCGGTAGCCTCGGCAAGGTCCGCGGCCGCATCGAGCTGGACCCCGCGCAGCCTGAGAAGGGTGACTTCGAGGTAGCGGCAGAAATCAAGGGAATCACGACCGGCGATGCCAAGCGCGACGGCCACCTCCAGTCGGCCGACTTCTTCGATGCGGAGAAGTACCCGGAGGTCACGTTCAAGAGCAACGCGATCTTTCCAAAGGGCGACGGCCACTACACGGCCAGCGGCGACCTCACGATCCGGGGGCTCACGCGACCTGTCAGTTTCGACATCGAACTGATCGGTGTCGTGGAGAACGGACAGGGCGGGCGGCATCTCGGTGCGGCCGCGACGGTCACCATCGACCGGAGTGACTTCGGCCTCACCTGGAACATGCCGATCCCCAACGGCGTCCTCGTTGGCGAGAAGGTGAAGATCGAGGTCGATCTCGAAGCGATCGACGAGGCGAGCGCCAAGACGCGAGGCCTCGCCGCTTAGTCGCACTCGGGCGGGAGCGGCCGCGACGCGGCCCCGACGCGGGCCCTTCCCGCCTTGACGGGCGCCTATTGATAACGTATCTTGCAGATATGTCTGTAAGAGCGGTGTTGGTCGCGCTGGTACTCGTCGCCGCTGGAGCCGCGCTCCTGGCGACACGTGCGCTCACCCAACACGGCACTCCAACCCTGTTCGGGGACGCGCGGGTCGACGGCCAGATCGCGTATCAGGTCGTTTCCGCGTTCCTGGCCGTCGGCGTCGTGCTTTTGGCGCGGGCGATGTCGTCCGGCGGTCGGCGCTTCCTCGTCGTGGGCGAACTGGGCGCACCAGCACGTCCTGTGGGTTGGCTCGGAATCAGTGCGGGCGAGCCGTGGACGCGGGTCGGGCGGAATTTCGCGATCATCCTCACCGTCGCCACCGCGGCGGCCGTCTATTTCCAGATCGTCAGCACAGCTACGGTCCAGCTTTCCCTCGGCGGCGTCGTGGGTTCCTTACCCATCGCCCTTCCGTTCGCGGCGAGCAACGCGGCCGTCGAGGAGGCGATCTTCCGACTCGCGCCGGTCGAAGCGCTCGACGGGATCTTGAAGCCTGGACACATCGCGATCCTGTCCGGTGTGCTGTTCGGCGTCCTCCACTACTTCGGAATCCCGGGCGGGCTCATCGGCGTCGCGCTCGCCGGATTCCTCGGCTGGCTGCTCACGAAGTCGATCACGGAGACGCGCGGCGTCTTCTGGGCATGGTCTCTTCACTTTTTGCAAGACCTGGTGATCTTCACCGCGGTGTTCGCAACGAGCAGATGAACAAGGGAGGCGCTCTCATGCCCGAATTGACGTCAATCCGGGACACCACTCGCCGCGCCGCGGTTACCGCAGCCGTCGGCTTCGGAGTTGTCGCGTTCTTTCAGCTATTGCTGGCGCTCGGCGCCCCATGGGGGCAGGCGGCGTGGGGCGGCGGCCAGGAAGGAACACTCTCGCAGGAGCTCCGCTTTGCGAGCACGATCTCGATGGTCATCTTCATCGGCGCGGCGATCATCGTCCTCGGTCGCGCCGGGTATTGGGGGACCCGCTTCTCCGACCTCTTCCGCCGCGGAACGTGGGTCTTGGCAGTTCTTTTGGCCCTCGGAGCCCTGATGAACGTCGCCTCATCGAGCATCTGGGAGCGTTTCCTGTGGGCACCTGTCGCCCTTCTGCTTGCGTTCGCGTGCCTCGTCGTCGCCCGGAGCAGCACCACCCGGGTGGCGGAAGAGGCGTGAGCACCCGTAGCGCATCGCGCCCAGGACTCACCAAACCGGACGGTTCGGGGCTGCGACGCAGCCGCACCCGCTTCGTCGTCCTCGGCATGCTCTCGCTCGGCTCGGCGTCCACGTACGCGCTGCGGCAGCGCATCGCGTCGTCCGTCGGATTCTTTTGGCAGGAGAGCTTCGGTCAGCTCTTTCCCACGCTTGCAGCGCTCGAGAAGGAAGGACTCGTCAACGGCCGCTCCGTCCGTGAGGGCAAGCGTCGCCGGCGCGACTACGAGATCACCGCGGCCGGCAGAGCGGTGCTGAGGGCCTGGCTGCGCGAGCCGCCCGCCCCCCAGCCAGAACGCAACGAGATGCTCCTCAAGGTGTTCTTCGCGAATCCAAGTGATGTGGGCGCGCTTCGTTCCTTCGTAGGCAACACCGACGCCGCCGCCCGCGCCGACCTTGACGAGCTGCGCGGGATCGAGACTTCCCTCAAGGAGAATTACCGCGCCGACCCGCGACTCCCGTACTGGCTGCTGACCGTCCGGTACGGGATTCTCGGATCCGAGGCGTTGCGACAGTGGTGTAAAGAAGCGCTCCGTGTCGCGGAGTCTGGGTGAGGGCTCGGACCGCGTGGCCTATTCGTATCGCAATGCGCTCAGAGCGGACATCCGCATCGCGCGACGCGCGGGGAGGAAACCCGCGAGCAGTGCCACACCGAGTGCGAGCGCCAGCGCGCCGAAGGCGAGCTCGGGGCCAACGACGAAGATCGCCGCGGGGTTCGTGCTCGGATTGAGCTGCCGGATGACCCTGTCGATGAGCTGACCGCCGGCGAGCCCGAGCGCAAGCCCCAGGATCCCACCGAACGCGCCTACGTATGCGGCCTCCGCGAGGAACAGCGCGCGAATGTCGCGCGGCGATGCGCCGACCGCCTTCATGATCCCGATCTCGCGCGTGCGCTCGAGTACCGACATGATCATCGTGTTGGCGATTCCGATCGCCGCGACGAGGAGCGCGACGCCACCGATCCCGGCGAGGATGCCCTTGAACACCCCAAAGCCTTGATCGATCTGCTCGACGACCTGCTTCAACGAGAAGGAAGAGAAGCCGAGCGCCTGGACGGCCTCCACGATCGCGGCAACACTCGTCGAGTCGTCGGCCTCGATGGCGAGGCCGCTGTACCCGGTGGTTTCGCGGATCGCATCGGGGGTGAGCCCGCGGTTCTCCGCACCCGCGATGAGAGCGTCGTCCAGCGGGATCCGGAACGAGGTCTGCGAGGCCTGCTCATCGAAGACGCCGACGATCTTCACTGTGTAATCCCGCGGTGTTCCGCTTCCGCCGATCCGCGTGCTTCCGAGCTTCACGGCGCCTCCGACCCGCATCGTGACCGTTCTGCCGACCGCGGCATTGACGTTTGAAGCGACGAGCCGCGCGATGTTCCCGGGGATGACCGCGACCCCGCGATCGCCAGCTTCCAGATGCCTTCCGGCCAGAAGGTCACCGCGGTCGACGGGGGCGCCGGGCTCGATGCCCTGCGGGCGGATGGTGGCGTCCTCGCCGCCCTCCACGATCATGCCGAGCGGCGCGTCGAACTGCCGGTACACACCGTCGACATGAGCCACTCGCTTGAGCTTCGCGACAGTGTCGTCGGTGATCGTTCGGGACACAGCGGAGAGGCCGCTCGCGCCTGGCTGGAACGGCTGCACTGTGACGAGACGCAGGTCGCCGATCGAGAAGATCGAGCGTCGCACGTTGTCCTCCGCTCCGGTCGCGAGCGCGATAAGGAGGACGACGAGCGCGGTGCCGATCGCGACGCCAGCCGTGGTGAGGCCCGAGCGAAGCCGCGCGCGGCCGTAGTTTCCGAGCGACATGCGCAAGAGGTCGCCAGGCCTCATGCGTCCACAACCCGGCCGTCGCGCATACGGATCGTGCGCTCGGCGTGCGCCGCGATCTGCGCGTCGTGCGTCACGAGAAGCACCGTCTGCCCTTGGGCGTGGAGCTCCTCTAAGAGAGCGATCAGCGCGGCGCCATTCGCACTATCGAGGTTGCCTGTCGGCTCATCCGCGAGGAGGATCGCGGGCTCCCCGATGAGCGCCCGGGCGATCGCCGCGCGTTGGAGCTCACCGCCCGAGAGCTCGTTCGAGCGATGGTCGGCCCGCGCGCTCATGCCAAGACGGTCCAGCATCGCGCGGGCTCGCCGGAGGCGCTCCGCCGTCGGCACGCCGGAAAACGCGAGCGGCAGCGCGACGTTGTCGACGACGCGGAAGCGCGGAAGCAGGTTGAACGCCTGAAAGACCATGCCGACTCGCTTGCTGCGATGGCGCGCCAGGGCCTCTTCGTCCAGCTTCGCGAGGTCCTCGCCGTCAACGCGCACCGTCCCGCCGGTCGGCCGCTCGAGGCCGGCGACGACGTTGAGCAGCGTGGATTTGCCGGAGCCGGACGGTCCCATCACGGCGACGAACTCGCCGCGACGTATCCCGAGCGTGACGCCCGCAAGCGCCGCGACGGTCGCGCGGCCCGAGGCGTACGTCCGCTCGAGGCCGAGTGCCTCGACGGCGAGAGGGACGTTCACTGTGGTCAAGTCTGCCCGACGCGTGCGACCATCCGCGTGTGCGGGTGGTCAAGCCCGAGATGCGGAAGCCCACAAGGAGCGTCTCCGACATCTTCTCTGGGGACGTCGACACGTACACCCCGATCGGAGGCGAGCACAGTCACGATCTTCGTCTCTCGGAAATCCATTTCAAGTCGGGCGCGCGCAACCGCTGGCACACCCACACCACCGATCAGATCCTCATGTGCACCGACGGTGACGGGATCATCGCGACCGACGGGGAGCAGCAGGACCTCACGCCCGGCAAGATCGTCCTGATCCCGGCGAAGACGAGGCACTGGCACGGCGCGAAGCCCGGAAAGAATATGACCCACTGGTCCATCCTCGGGCCCGCGGACACGCAGATCGCGGACTAGCGCCCGCGGCGGACGAGGATCGCGGCGATCGCGACGGTGAAGACGCCGGAGGCTAGCGCGACCAGGACAACGAGGAACGTGGCGCGGCCCGGCGCGAGAATCTCGAAGACGGCCGCTGTGAAGGCTAGACCGTTGAAGACCAGCGCCATCACGCTCGGGAGACGCATATCGTCCCAGTGCAGCGAACGAAGCTCCTGGATGCCCATCGCCGCGTAGCCGAAGCACGCCGCGCCGGCGAGCCGGTAGATGAACTCGTCGGTCCCTCTGTAGCCCATGAACGAAGCGAAAGGCCCGGGAACCTGCGGTCCGAGTCCGAATACGGCGGCTGAGATCGTCGCGAGTGCCAGAACCACCACGACCCACGGCGCGACATCGCGCGGGCCCGCGCGGGCGCCGCGATGCGCGACGAGGATCTGTCCGACCGACCACGCGACGACGACAGACCAGATCAAGACGAGCAGCGCGAGGCCGTTGACGTGGCCGCCAGCCAACGAGGCAAACCCAGCGAGAAAACCGAGTGCGCCGAAGACATATGTGGCGAGGACGATGAATCGCATCGGCGACCAGAGTCCGCCGCGCACGCCCAGAGCGATGGCGACCGCGTACCCGAGCATGGCCGCGCCGCCGAGTTCGTAGATGAAGGTGTCGTCACCCGCGAGGCCAGCAATGGCCGCGAACGGTTTCGGGAAAACGAAGAGTGGCAGCCCCAGGGCAAACGAGCCCACGAGAGGCAGCGCGAGGACGGCCCGCCCGAACGGGCCTAGCCGCGAAGGACCCGGCCCGTCCAGATCCAGAAAGCCGGAACGAGAATGACGGACGCAAGCCCGCCGCTCACCAGGATGAGGCCCTCGTAGGCCGCGACCGTCGCGAAGAAGAGGACGATGAGATCGAGACCGCCGACGATCGCCAGCCAGCCGAGGTTTCGCGGCAACGTCGCATTGCCGGCGACGGTCTCGAGGCCCAGCGTGAAGGCCCACAGACCGGCAAGCCCGAAGGTCGCGAGACCGCGAGGATCCGTCGGCGAAATGGCCGGCACCGCGACGCTCTGCTCGATCGCGATCGCCTCGAAGGTTCCGTGTGCCGCCGACAGAAGGCCGTACCCGACCCCGAGCGCGGCGAGCCACCAGCGGGCGTCGCCACCGATGCGCGCCGCCGCCGAGGTCGTTGCGATCGTCGCCGAGAGCCCGCCACCGGCGATGAGCGCCGACGCGAGGGCCGCCGCTTGCGTGTTCTCGGGATGATTCCGGACGAAGAAGAGGAACACGACTGCGTACACCAGCGAGAACGCCGCTATGAGATAGGCCTGGACTCCGGCTCGCCGCGAAAACGCGCGATCAATCGGCATTGGGAGGCGATGCTAGAGCGCGTGGGGGTGCGGGTTGGCACGGGGGAGCGGGTTGCGCGCGAGCCGTCTGGCCAGCCGCGTCGCTCGGAGCGGATGGCGACGCCAGCGAAGCGGACTGGTAGGCGAGCGCGCGACCCCGACCCCAGGGGCAGGGGCCCCTGATCGTGGAGCGGACAGGACCCGCACCGCCACCGCGCTCACACTTCGCGCGAGCGGAAGCTCCAGATCGCGAGAGCGAGCATCGCGGCGATCCACAGGATCGCCCAGATCACATATGCGGCCGGCGGCGGCTCGGCGGCGAAGAACGGGTTCGCGGCGACGGCCGGCCCAAGCTGTTGCTGCGCCGCGATGACGATCGAAGGCTCGAGGCTCCAAACGGCGCCGCGCCAGAGCCCGTCGGTCGGCAGGATGAGCTTCGTCGCGGTGCCGACGTGCATGATCGTGGCGTTATTGAACGCGGCGCCGACCCCGCCGACGATCCCGCCCATCCACGCGATGCCAAAGAGGATCGCGGCTATCACCCCACCGACCATTCCGGCAACGCGCGTCGAGAGCATGAGCGCGAACGTGAGGATCACCATGCCCTCGCCGAGGACGAAGCCGAGGAACTCGAGGGGATGAGGTGGCTGATAGCCGCTCACGGCCTGGACGGCGACGAGCTCCACTACCCCCGCCGCTACGCCGTACGCGACGATGAGCGCGACGAGGCCGAGCCACTTCCCGAGCACGTACTCAGCCCGCGAGATCGGGCGTGCGAGGATCGCGAGCGCGATCCCTGACTCGAGCTCGCCCGAGACCGCCGGGGACGCGACGAAGACGGCAGCAAGGGACAGAACCCAGCTGAACATGAACATCACGAGGATGAGGAGCTGCGACACGATCGTCTTTTTCTGCGCATCGGAGAGAGGCTGGCCGCCGTTCCGAAGGTCGTCGACGCGCGATACGCCCCACACGGTGAGCGCGATGACCACGAGCGTGAGCAGCACGAGCGCAAGCAAGAGGCGACGTCGTGCGGCTTCGCTCACGACCTGTCGCGCAACAACGAGGACCGATCTCATCTCACTGCCCCAGAAGGCTCAGGAAACGCTCTTCTAGCGATTCTTGCTGGGGCTCGACGGCGTACACGCGCGCCCCCGACGCGACGACCGCGCCGACCAGTTCGGGGATCCGCTCGCGGTCGATTCCCTTGACGAGGATCGTGCCGTCGTCGGTGTCGTCGAGCTCGCCGAACCGGGCCATCGCCGCGCGCGTCTCGCGCGACAGGCCGCTCGCGCGGATGCGCACAGCCGGCGTTCCAAGCAGCTGGGCGAGATCGCCCTGCGCGACGACCTTGCCGCGGTCGACGATGGCCACGGCATCGCAGACCTGCTCCACCTCGCTGAGCAGGTGCGAGTTGAGAAAGACGATCGTCCCCTTCTCGCGCAGGGCGCGGATGATCTCGCGCACGTCATGGCGGCCCACAGGATCGAGCGCGCTAGTGGGCTCGTCGAGGAGCACGACCGCGGGATCGTCGAGGAGAGCCACGCCGAGTCCCAGCCGCTGCTGCATGCCTTTGGAGAACGTGCCGACGCGGCTCGTACCGCGATCGGCGAGCCCGACGGTCGCGAGGATGCGGTCGATCTCTGATACCCAGCGCGCGCGATCGATGCGCGCGAGCTCGCAGTGGAGAGCGAGCACCTCGCGTGCGGTCAGCCACGATTGATAGCGGAAAAGCTCGGGCAGGTAGCCGATCCGGCCGAGCGACGCCTTGGATCCGAACGCGGCCCCCGCGAGGGAACCGCTCCCGCTCGTCGGGCGCGTGAGCCCGAGAAGGATCTTCACGGCGGTCGTCTTCCCCGCGCCGTTCGGGCCGAGGAAGCCGAACACGCCGTGTTCCACCGAGAGCGAGAGGTCGTCGAGCGCCACGACCTTCCCGTAGCGCTTGGTGACGTGCTCGAGCCGGATCGCGCCGTTCGCGATCGTCACCTACCGCATGGAGTTCGCGATCGCGAGAGCCTGGCTTTCCGTGAACGACCCGATCACCTCGAACATCATGCCGTCCTTCTGCCAGATGACGGCGCTCGCGATCCCGGTGTTGTCCCCAATGAAGAGGCCCTGGACACCCTGAACGGTGACGGGGTGCGAGATCGCGAGCTCGGCCGGCACGGGAACGGGCAGCGTGCTCGAGGGATCGCCGATGGCGCGGATAGCGGCCGCGAGCTGCGGGGAAATGCCCGGCTGCGAGAGGAGGTAGCTGCGCAGCTCGTCGACCGTGACTCCATCGCTCGATACCGTCGGAGCCTTCGCCTGCCCGACGATGAGTGTCGGCATGTCGGGAGACGCGCCCGTCGCGGTCGGGGTTCCGGCTGGCGCGCCCCAGATCTGGACGATCGCGGGGCCGCCGGTGATGAAGAGCTTGCTGCCGTCGATGTTCGCCGGAAGCGGAGGCGCGGTGCGGTTCTGACGCGCGGCCGCCTGTCGCGTTGAGTCGGCGCTGAAGGTGAACGTCGCGGTCGAACGGTTGATCACGCCATAGCGCGGATTACCCGTCACGCTCGATGGGAGGGAGGTCGGAGCGAGCGCTGAGAACCCCGCGGCGGCCGATGCCTCGCCGCGCGACTGCGCTTCGCGGGGCTGCGGCGGCGCAGTCCACACGAACGTGCCGTACGCGCCCATGCATTCCTGGAGGTTCAGACCTGCACAGGCCTGCCCGAGATAGTTGAGGTCGCTCTGCGTCAGAGGCACGGCGACGATGCTCTTCGGCTCGAATATCTGGAGGATCGATTCGGCGACCCCCGACAGCGTGAGCGCGCTCGCGACGATCACCACTCCGGCGGCGGCCGCGAGGCCCTGCAACCACCGCGACGAGACGCGTCGGCGAGCTACCGGTGCCACCGGCGCGATGCCTTCGCTCTGTACTCGCGTTCGGAATCGGGCCAGCGCGTCGTCGGTGTTGACACGGGGCTCGGTCGTGCCCAGCGCCCGTTCGATATCGGTCTCGTTCATCTCAGTTCCCTCCGGAAAGCATCTTCCGCGCGTCGGAGCAACGTGCCGACACTCGACGCGCGGACGTCGAGCGCCGCGGCGATCTCTGCGTACGAAAGGCCGGCGTAGCGGAGCGCGAGCATCGCGGCCGAGCGCTCGGGGAGGCGCGCGAGGATCGCGCGCACCTCTTCGCGCGTTTCCGACGCCGTGACGGTCTCCGCCGGGTCGTCGGCGGCAGGTGTGTCAAGCGGCAGCGCGTGAGCGAGCTCGCGACGCGAGCGCCGGTCGCGGCCGCGCAGCGCGTTCAGAGCGGTGTGTGCCGCGGCGGAATGGAGCCACGCCGGCGCGTACTGCGCGTCCGCCGGATGCGACCGATAGAACGAAATGAACACGTCCTGTGCCACGTCCTCCGCCTCAGCCTGGTCGCCCAAAACGCGATGGGCGATGCCTACGATGCGGGCGTATTCATCCCGGAAGAGGCCCTCGAACGCCGGGGAGAGCGCGGCGGAATGTGGCTCCCCGCCTCGTGCCCGCAGCGTCATGGACGACGATGCCTCCATACACCAATAGAGCACCGCGACGGGTCGGAATGTGACAGTCGAAGGCGTGCGGTCAGGAGCCGATTCTCCCTCAGTCGCTGCTAGGGTGTCCGCCCGTGGAGATCGTTTTCGCATTGCTGGGCGCTCTCGCCGTCGTCCTCGTCCTCGTTTTCGTCATCGGCTTGGGCATTGGGCGCACCCTTCCCGTCGGACACGCCGCGAGCCGTTCCGCCACTTTCGCGGTCCCGCCGGAGCGGGTGTGGGATGTCATCAACGATCCGGCCTTCATGCGATCCCGAGGGGTCGGTGATGTGAAGACGGAGACGATCGAATCCGTCCCGCCGCGGCGACTTGTGCGCCGCATCGTCGGCGAGAGCGACTTCGGTGGTACATGGACGTCCGAGCTCGAAGCCGAGCCGGGCGGAGGAACGCGGCTTGTCATAACGGAGAACGGCGAGGTCTACAACGCGTTCTTCCGTTTCGTCTCGCGCTACATCGTCGGCCACCATCGCACGATCGACTCGTTCCTCGCCGCCCTCCGACGGCATCTCGAGGCGAGGGGCGGGTAACACCCGCCCTACCGACGTGTCGCATTCGTGTGAACTGGCACCGCTCTTGCGCCGGTAGGCCGCGTGCCATCACGCCCCGCTCCCCGCAATCGCGCCGGCCAAACGCCGACTCGCTCGCCTCGCGAGGCGAAGCAGCGGCTCGATGAAAAGGCCCCGACGAAGAAAGGGAGCGCCAACAAACGTCGCATCCAGCTCAAAGAAGCGGAGGAGTCATAGATATGCCGACAGTCAAGAAATCCATCGAAGTGGACGTTCCGGTCCGGGTCGCATACGACCAATGGACTCAGTTCGAGGAGTTCCCGCGATTCATGGAAGGCGTCGAGGCAGTCGAGCAGCTCGACGACAAGCGCCTGCACTGGGGCGCGAAGGTAGCGGGCAAGGTCGAAGAGTGGGACGCTGAGATCACCGAGCAGGTGCCCGACAAGGTCATCGCGTGGCGCAGCACGTCGGGCGCACGCAACGAAGGCATCGTGCGGTTTGTCCCCCTCGGTGAGAGCAGGACCAAAATCGAGCTCGAGATGCATTGGGAGCCAAAGGACGTGACCGAGCGCATCGGCGACGTGCTAGGCGCAGACGACGCCCGCATCCAAGGCGACCTCGGTCGCTTCAAGAAGTTCATTGAGGAGCGACGCACTCCGACCGGCGCCTGGCGTGGCGAGATCCACGGCGGCAGGGTCGAAGGCGACCGCGCCGAGGAAGACCAAGAGGCCGGCACCAGCTCCCGCGGCTGATCGCGCTCGTACCGGGTTGGTCATGAACGCGCTTCCTTGTGATCGACCCGCGGATATTCGCCGCCTCCGTCGCGGCACGCCTGCGGTCGCGTTCTAGTCGTTCGCCTGCCCGAGGGCGACGCCGACCGCTGTCGCGACGCCGGCCGGGCGTCCGCCGACGAGCGTGGTTGCGGATCGTGAGCGCCCTGTCGGGCCCCGGCGTGACGATCACGATGATCGCAAGCGCAACGAAACCGGCGAGGATCGGTCACGCGGCTAGTCTGACGCCGAGGTGGCGCACCCGCGCATTCAGCCGATCCACACCGGGCACTACACGATGCCCTCTGACGGCGATCGCTATCCGGGCGAGCGGATCGTAGTCACGGCGTTCGTCATCGAACATCCGCGCGGCATTTTCTTGTTCGACACCGGTTTTTCGCCGGAGCCGCGCAAGATGGTCGATCTCTACCAGCCCGTCTACATGCGGCCGATCGACGAAGCCCTTCGCGCCGCGGGCCACGGCATCACCGACGTGAAGCTCATCGCGAATTGCCACTTACATTCCGACCACGCCGGCGGCAATCGCCACTTCACGCGGATTCCGATCTTCGTCCAGAAGAGCGAAGTCGCCCATGCGCGCAAAGAGAACGACTACACGCACCTGCCTCACGTCGCGGACTTCCCCGGCGCGGCCCTCGAGGAGATCGAGGGAGAGGCGGAGCCATGGCCTGGCATCCGTCTTGTGCCCACCCCGGGCCACTCGCCCGGCCATCAGTCGCTCGTGGTCGACACGAAGGAGGGCCGCGTCGTCCTCGCGGGACAGGCGCTGAGCTTCGCGTCCGACTACGCGCGTCATCAGTACTCGCACGAGCTCGCGCTCGCGGGCGAGCCGCACGCGTCTTATCCGGATTGGATCTCGCGGTTCCACGAGCTCGACCCGGTGCGCGTGCACTTCGCTCACGATCGCGCGATCTGGGAACGGGACGTGGCCGAGTCGATCCGATGAAAGCCGCGGCCGCCGCCCCGATGATCGAGGTCTTGGCCGCCGAGGAATTCCGGGCCGCCGTCCGCGAGCTTGCGGAACTCCTCGTTGACGCAGTCGGTAGTGGTGCGTCGGTCGGGTTCCTCCCCCCGTTCACCGCTGTCGATGCGGAGCGCTGGTGGCGGGCGCTCGCCGACGAGGTTTCGGCGGGGCGGGTGCTCGTCCTGCTCTTGCGTGTCGATGGTCAAGCGCTCGGGACTGCGCAGCTCCGGCT
>JALYSZ010000216.1 GCA_030854525.1 Chloroflexota bacterium
GAGCCTCTGGCGGCACGAGCTTCGGTGTGGGCCGAGCGCTTGCGGCAACGGCGACGAGCGCGCTAAGCGTCGCGGGTGAGATCGTGCTCAGCCGCCGCGCAACGAGCTGCCGGAGGGTCCCCGGCACTGGAAGGGGCTCAGTCGCCGCGAGGTCGCCTCCGGATGCGCGGAGCTCGCGCGCGATCTCGAGCGCGTAGAACGGATGCCCACCGCTCGCCTCGTGAACCCTCAGCAGCATGGGTCGGGGCAGCGCGACGCCGGTGCGCTCGTGGATCAGCTGCTGCAATGCGCCTGCGCTCAGCGGTCCGAGCTTCAATCGTTCGCCTTCGATCCGGAACGTCGGCACCTCGCCTTCGTCGACGCGCTCGGTCGCGAGAAGCGCCATCCGGGGTTCGAGTCTCCGCGCGATGAACTGGAGCGTCCCGCGCGACGGACTGTCAAGCCACTGCACGTCATCCACGGCAACGACCACCGGTCGCTTCTTCGCCAACAGCTCGAGGCTCGTCAGCGCGGCCACCGAGACCGCATGTGGATCCGGAGCGCCCTCGCCGCCCTTCTGGATGAGCAGCGCGGTCTCCAGCGCGATCCGCTGCGGGGGTGGCAGCGCTTCCAGCACCTCAGTCAGATTGGGGCGAAGGAGGTCCGCGAGCGCCGAGAAGGAATATGCCGTCTCGGCCTCGACCGGATGCGCCCTGAGGATGAGAAACCCGCGTCGCTCGGCGAATCCGAGGGCGGCCTGCCAAAGCGCGGTCTTACCGATCCCGATCCCACCTTCGATCACGCATGACGACGGCGCCCCGCCAGCCGTTCGAGAAAGCAAAGCGGTAATAGTCGCGAGCTCGGCGTCCCGGCCGACAAGGTCGCTCCCCATCCGCATGAGGCTATTCCTGGCCGATCCGCGCGCCGCACCCAGTCCGTACGCCCGCGATGGCGCCTCACATCGCTCGGGCTCGTGGCGACGATCGGCCTCCACAAGGCGCCGGAGGGCGAGCCCATGCTGAAGGAGACCATCACCGCGTCGCACGTCGGAGTTTCGTAACCCACGAGTCGTGCGCCTGGATTCGAGTGCCGCCCACGCTTGCGGAACTGGTCGCTCACTCAAGAGGAACTGGACCGCCGAGCGCCTCCTGACTTTGACCCCGGTTCTGACCCTAGATGTCCGCGCCGGAAGACTTCCCTAGCCGAATCCCTCCCAAGCCATTTCACGGTCGGGCGTGAACGATCGGGCAACCGCGACGCGCGTCTCCCCGCTGATTACGAATCAGGTGTCGTTGGAGTTAGGTGAGGTTCGCAAAGCGACGAGGCCGAATCACCGGCAAAGGCGCGCAGAGAGGGGATTACCTGATTTCCGCTCAGGTGCCTTGTGGCTTCGGCGGCGTCACGAAACAGCGAAACCATTGGGATCTGCTGGGGAGGGTGGATTCGAACCACCGATTACCTGATCCAGAGTCAGGAGCCTTACCGCTTGGCCACTCCCCAAAGACTGGATGCGTTTCACGAAGTTTACCGGACGCGGCTCGAACTAGCCGCTTCGTTCCTCCATCTCTCGGGGTCTGGTTTGGGGCATCAGGCACCACCGCCGTGATGACGTGACGGTCATGCGCGCCGGCGGCAAACCCACCAGGCTCGTGACGTGAACTCCACACTTTCGCGCGCCTTGCGTTCAAGGAGGCTGCAGAGCCCTGTCATGAGCGCCCTCGTACTGATTGCATCAGCGTGCTCTGGGCCCCAGACGGGTGTGTCCCCCTCTTCGCAGACGCCAGCAGAGTCTGTAGCCCTCAGTTCGCCCACCGGCGCTGCAAGTCCCTCCGCGAGGCCGTCGGTCGCTTCGGCTACAGAGCGCGACATCGCAGCGCCATGCATTGCCGGCGGTCCCACGGTCGCGGGCGACGCGATCCTCTGGACTGCATGCGAGAGCTTCACGGCCGGCGAGGTCGGAACTGTCGGCACGCGCGGGCCAGCTCAGATCCTTGAGTACCAAATCAGTTCCGGCGCCAAACGCGTCCTCCACACGTCCTCGCGCACGCCGCCCGGCGTCATCTCCCTGGTGCGAGCGTCTGACGCATGGATCATGTGGGCGGAATACACCGACTTCCTAAAAGCGAGTGACACGAAGATCTATGCGCAGCGACGAATTGGCGGCGACCCCATCCTGCTCGACGACGCGCAGGGCTATGGCCCTCTGGCCAACCCGATGGAGGTCGCACTCGACGGCTCCGAGGCATATTGGAGCCAGCCCGTCATCGAGAACGGCGTGTGGCATGGGCGCCTCATGCACCGGACCCTGCCCGATGGCGTGATCGAAGTCGCGCTGACCGCACCCACAGGGTCGGTCATCACGTGGCCGAGCGTCCGCGACGGCGCCATCGCCTACGAGCGCAGCAGCCAGACGGCGCAACCCCAGACGCGCGTTGTGCTTCGTTCTCGTGACGGTACCGAGCGTGAGATCGGAGACGCCCCGTCGTCCGAGCCGAGCCTGGGGGACGGCTTCCTCGCGTTCAAACAGTCCGAGCGCTTTGTCCAAGGGGAGCTTCGGGCATTCGTAACAAGCAGCGGAAAGGTCATGACACTTGGCGCGGGCGAGGCCCCGCAGTCGTTGGGTGTCTTCGTGACGTGGAAACCGTGGACACCGACCGACAGTGTGTTGCGGCTCGCAGCTCCGCTCACCGGATGCATCAACCGACTGGGCGACCTTGAGTTACCCACGGCGTTCCCGACCCTGGGACAGACCGTGCTCGCATGGACACACACCGACGAGACCCTTCCTGAAGGGCCCAATGCGTTGCGGATCCGCTATGTCTCCGTCCAAGCGATGGCCGCAACGCCGTGTAAGTAAGCCGTCTGCCCCAAACCTCCCGTTCGCGTAGCCGGGTCAGGCGGTTTACGCGATCAGCGCTTGCGGCCTCCGGTCATCCTCTGGGCGCCATACGCGCGATTGCTTGTCCTTCGTGACGAGAACTGGGGTGCGGGTACCGGCTTTGAGCTCGACCTTGCACCACGTGTCGTCAACCAGCGCTTCAAAGGTGAAGCGACCCTGGTGCCGACCTTCCAGGGTCGCTACGACGTTGTCTGGGGCACGAAGCACGAGCGAGACCTGCGCGCCTTCTTTGAGCGCGTCGATGGCGTGCGCGCTGATGGCGATGACGCTTTCGTGCTCGTTCATGATCCGGATCTGCGAGGGCACGATGCCCGCGCTTTCGAAGCGCAGCCACGTGAGCATGTTTTCCTCGAAGACGCGCCACGTCAGCGGCACGACCAGATCGTCACCAGTCGGCAGCACGGTGGGCTCGTCGTCGGTCGTCTCGTTCTCGCTCCCAAGCGCACGCGAGTACTCGCCGATCTTCATCCGCGCCTCGTAGAGCTGACGCTCGAGGTGATGCTGACGGCGCTTCACGCGATGCTCGTTCGCCTCGGCGGTCGCGCGCGAGTCTTGGGCGCGCTTCAGCGCGTCGCGAAGGTTCGCGACGTCATTCACTGCCCACTCGAACTGGCGGATGACCATGGCCACGCGTTGATCGGCCTCGGCCTTCAGCTCCTCCGTCGCCGATGCGAGGGTCGTCGCCGCGATGTGGCGATTGACGCGGGTCGTGAGCCAGGCGAGGCCGGCCCCGGCGGCGAGGCCCAGCGCGATCCCCGCAAAGAGACCGCGAGCGGCGCCGTCGACCAGTGCAATGAGGACGACACAGAGCGCAAAGGGCGCGATCCACGGCAGGTACCGCTTCGTTCGCACGTGCGGACGAGCCGTGTGGCGCTCAGCGGCCTTCGAGTGCGCGTCGCAAAGGGCGCACTCGTGGCCGAGTCCGTGCTGCATGGGTCCGTTCACTTGTCGTCCTCCCGTTCCTGCTGCTGACATTCGGCTCAGCGAGCGTCGCGGTCATCCCGAGAACGGGGGACGAAGGCAAATACCCCCTGGTCGGGGGAGTACGAGGGGTGTAGGACTGTGCCCCTCTCGGCGTAGCCGCGTAGGCCCTCTTCGCCTCTCGTTACGGGGGCTCGGTCTCTCTAGCGTCACTTCCAGCTGGGGTGGGTTTCCCGGCCGGGAGGTAATCGAAATGAAAGGCTTGCTGCGACCGCTCCTTGTGGGTGGGCTGAGCATCGCCATCGCAGGTGTCGGTCTGTCCGGTGGTCGCGCCGCGGCCGCTGGAAACGCCGCCCCGACCTCCGTCGCGGTGGTTCCCAGCGCGACAACTGTCTTTGAAGGCGACCTCCTCAACCTGACCGTCACGCTCGACTCCGCGGCAAGTGAGCAGATCCGCGTGGAAGTGAACTGGGGCGAACCCAGTCCGTCGGTCAATACCGTCTTGCTCAATCCCGGCGATAAACAGGTTGAGTTCGGGCACACGTACATGGACGACATGCCCGGCACGATGTCGGATCAGATGACGGTCACCGTCACGGCCGCCAACGCCACAACGTCACTGTCTGCGTCGGTCTCTGTCCTCGTGAAGAACGCACCACCGACGATCACGAGCCTCACGGTCTCGCCCTCCGCGATCAATACAGGGCAGGACGCGACGGTAACCGGCACCTTCGAGGATGCCGGCAAGGCCGATCGTCACAACGTGATGGTCGACTGGGGCGACGGTGAGACCGGGTTCTTCCCGAAACTCCTGGCCAAGACCTACACGTTCTCGTATACCCACACCTACCCGGTTGCTGGCACGTACACGATCACGCCTCGAGTCATCGACGATGACTCCGGCTGGGTCGAGGAGCCGGTGCAGCTGACCGTCGGGTCGACGAACGTGTCTCCGAGCAACTTCGTCCTCGCGATGAGCGCTGTCGCTGAAGGGGGCACGTCAACCCTCACCGCGACCTTCACCGATCCGGACGCGGCCGATACGCACGCCGTCAATGTGAGCTGGGGCGATGGCTCAGGTATCGACACGCTCCCGACGCTCGCGGCAGGGATCGCGTCGTTCACTCCTGCCCACACCTATGCCGCCACCGGGACCTACACCGTCACGGTCGTGCTGAACGACAGTGCGGGCCACTCGATCACGGCCATGACTGCGGTCTCGGTCTCGAACGTCGGTCCGTCAGTGAGCCTCACCGTGCCCTCTTCCCCAGTCGCGGGTGACAGCCTCGATCTCAGCGGAACAATCACCGATCCGGGCACCACCGACACGTTCACGCTCAGCGTGGACTGGGGCGTCGTGACGGCGACCGCTACGCCGCCCGTACTTGGAGCGGATGGCCGCTCGTTCACGGCGTCGCACGCCTACACCCTCGAGGGTTCATACCCGGTGGTGGTGACTGTCACGGACCGTGACGGGGCGACTGGCACCGTTTCGGCGACCGTCGTCGTGCGCCACCGCAACGTCCCTCCGACGAGCCTGACGCTTGGGGCGCCGGCCGTCGTCCAAGGCGCGATGACCACCGTCACCGGCTCCTTCTCGGACACGGACGCACCCGACGGGCACTCGGTGGTCATGAGTTGGGGCGACGGAACGCCCTCGAGCACCTGGTCGCTTGCGCCCGGCGTTACGTCGTTCACCGCGACACATGGCTATGCCTCTGCGGGCACCTGGATGGTGTCCGCCACAGCGACCGATTCCGCGGGCGCGTCAGCGAGCGCGACCACTCTCGTGGTCGTGACAGCTCCGGCCACGACGACGGCGGCGCTCCTCGATCAGCTGACCGACCTGGTCAAGAGCTTCGATCTTGACCGCTCCACCCAGCGCTGGTTGATACGTCGGCTCGATGAACTGAAATCGTCCGTCGCGGGCAGCAGCGCTGAGTTCTGCGACGCTCTTCGCGGGCTCGATCGACTCGCGTCGATTGGCCGTCGCACGCTGACCAGCGAGCAACTCGCGGCGGTCAGCGATCTGACGGCGAAGCTTCAGGCCTCTGCCACGTGCTCGGCGACCGGCGACGAAGAGGGACAGCACGAGAATGCGACGCCGACTGCACCGGAGAAGCCGACGACCCCGGCCGCTCCGAAACCGGCCGCCCCAAAGGAAGACGCAAACAGGAAGGACCAGAACGACAACAAGGAAAAGAACGGCCAGAACAAGAACAGCGGCGCCACGACGGACAAGGGCAACCAGAACAACACGGACGGCGCCAACTCCACGAAGGGAGCTCGTAACTCCCGAGCTAACAACTAACTAGCCCCACCTCCCCCAAGCAGCGGCGGGCCGTTCGCGCGGAGAGCGCGAGCGGCCCGCGCGTGTCAGGCTATGGACGCATGAGCGATCGAAACCTGCCGCGCCCGCGAGCCGAGCTGGCGCAGTTCCAACCCTATCGAACCCAGATGCTCAAGGCCGACGTTCGGATCAACGCGAATGAGTGGCCCGAGCCGAACGTGGCGGGCCGGTACATCACCGCGGACGAGCTGAACAACGTCCTCCTCAACAGATATCCCGGTCGAGGCGACGAGCTCCGCGAGATCCTTGCGGCTCGCTGGGGCACGAGCCCCGATTGGCTCATCCTCGGCAACGGGAGCAACGAGCTCTTGCTCCAAGTCTTCCTCGTCTTTGGCGGGCACGGCCGCAAGACGCTGCTCTTCCACCCCACGTACTCGATGCACGGGAGGCTCACGCAACTCGCCGGCGGAACCGTCGTCGAGGAGATGGTCGGATTGCCGTATGAGGTGACGAAGGAGCGCGCGCTTTCCGCTATGGCGAAGGCGCGTCCCGAGATCGTGGTGTTCACGACTCCGAACAACCCAACCGGCGGCGAGATCGACGGCGACGTGATCCTGGCGGTCGCCGAGCGCTTCCCCGAGACGCTCGTCCTCGTCGACGAGGCGTACTCCGACTTCGCCGGAAAGTCGCTCGTCTCGCGAATGAACGAGTTCCCAAATATGGTCATCTCGAAGACGTTTTCGAAAGTGCTCGCGGCAGCGGGCCTGCGCGTCGGCACGCTCATCGTTCACCCCGACCTCATGGGGTACTTCACAGCGGCCGCTCTCCCGTACAACGTGAGCACATTGACGCTCGTGATCGCCGCGCGGATCGCGCGCGACGAAGAATCGATTGCACACCGGCTCAAGCTCGCCAAACAAGAGCGGGATCGGGTCCGTGCCGCACTCCGCAGAGTCTCTTCGATCGAAGTGTTCCCTTCGGTGACCAACTTCATCCTCTTCCGTCTGAAGAACGAGAAGCCACCAGACGTGCATGCACGCTTCCTCGAGCAGAGCGTCCTCATCCGCGACATCTCTATCTGGCCCGGGTGCGACGGGTGCCTGCGGGCCTCTATCGGAACGCCGGCGGAGAACGACCGCTTCATCGCCGCGCTCGACACCGTCTTCGCCGCGCCCGCCGCACGCCGATAGCCGGCGCGACACTCCTCGTCGACGCGGCGAGTCTCGCTTACCGCGCCTATCACGCGGTGCCCGAGTGGAAGGCGTCGGACGGCACGAACGTCAACGCGGCCCTCGGCTTCCTGAACTTTCTCTCGCGTCTCGTCCCCGATCGCCGTCCGTCGAAGCTGTTCATCGCGCTCGATGCCGACTGGCGCCCGCAATTCCGTGTCGACGCGATGCCGTCGTACAAATCTCACCGCGTCGCGGGACCCGACGACCCGCCCGATCCGGTCGACCCTCAGATGAAGATCATCGTCGAGCTGCTCGACGCGTTCGGCATCTCCGTGGCCGCGGCGGATGGCTACGAGGCCGAGGACGTGATCGCGACGATCGCCGAGGGCACGAGCGGGCCGATCGAGGTCGTGACCGGGGACCGCGACCTCTTCGCGCTCGTGAAGGACCCGAACGTTCGGGTCCTCTACACGCTTCGCGGCGTCAGCGAGCTTGGCCAGGTCGACGAGGCGTATATCCGCAACAAGTACGGGATCCCCGGTGATCGGTACTTCGATTACGCGGTCCTTCGCGGCGATCCGTCGGATGGCCTCCCCGGCGTGCACGGCATCGGCGAGAAAACAGCGAGCCATCTCGTCTCGAAGTACGGATCGCTTGACGGCATCCTCGCCGCGACCGACATCTCCGCGACGATCCGCGCGAAACTCCGCGCCGACGCCGAGTACCTCACCGCGGCGCGCAAGGTCGTGTGGATGGCGCGAGACGCTCCGGTGACCGGCGGCGATGGGGCGATCCCGCGAAAGCCGGCGCACCCCGAGACGCTCGAGAAGCTCGCGAAACGCTACTCGCTCGGCGCGGCGGTGGGCCGGCTCATGGACGCGCTCGCGGCCTAACATTCGCGCGCAGTGATCGTCTATCCCGCGATCGACATCTACGAGGGCCGCGCGGTCCGCATGACCCGCGGCGACTTCGCCACGGTCGAAGAGGTCGCCTCATCCCCGCTCGAGGCGGCGCGCAAGCTCGTCGCCGAAGGGGCGGAGTGGCTGCACGTCATCGATCTCGACGGATCGCGTACCGGAAAGCCCGAGAACCTCGATCACCTCCGCGCCATCGCCAATCGCTTCACCGTGAAGATCCAAGCGGGCGGCGGCATCCGCGACTTCGACACGGCCGAAGCGTTCGCCGAGGCCGGTGCGTCACGGATCGTGGTCGGCACGGCGGCCATCGACGACCCCGAGCTCATCGGCCGCCTCGTGGACCGACACGCCGACGGCCTTGCCGTATCGGTCGACGCGCGCAATGGGATGGTTACGACCGACGGCTGGACGGAGACAACGGATGTCCGCGCCGTGGACCTCATGCAGCGCCTCGCCGTGACCGGGGTGCCGACGGTCATCTACACGAACGTTTCGATCGATGGCACGCTCCAGGGCCTCGACCTCGCCTCGACCGAGGCGGTCGCGCGCGCCTTTGGCGGCGACATCATTTATTCCGGCGGCGTCGGATCGCTTGAGGACATCGCCGCGCTCGCGAAGCTGCGCCACCGCGGGTTGCGCGGCGTGATCGTCGGACGCGCGCTGTACCTCGGTCGCTTCACATTGAAGGACGCGCTACGCGTCGCCCGGGACGGCACCGCCGGCTAGCCGAGGAACTCCAGCAGGAGCCGGTTCACGACCTCGGGCCGCTCCTCCATCACGAAGTGACCGGTGTCCGGGAGGTACTCCACCCGCGGTTTGCGTTCGAAGAGGCCGTCCATCCCGCGCGTGAGCTCGATGCCGAGCGCGATGTCGTCCTCGCCCCAGATGACAAGCGTCGGCGCGCTGATCTTCTTCTTTCCGGTGGACGCGCGCGAGCGGACCGCCGCGCGGTAGTAATTGATCGCGGCCGTTGCCGCGCCGGGCGCGCTGAAGCCGTGGGCGTACTCGTCGAGGTCGGCGTCGCTGAAAGTGCCCGGCTTCGCGGCGCGCCGCAGCACGTCTTTGACCGCTCGCGCTCCGTCGCGACGCAGCGCCCACTCCGGCAGCCAGGGGAGTTGGAACGCGAAGATGTACCAGCTCCTACGTATCTGAGCCCAGTTGGAGCGGAGCGCCCTGGCCATGACCGCCGGGCGCGGGCAGTTCAGTACCGCAAGCCGGTCGACCGCCTCGGGATGCTCGATGGCCACGGTCCACGCCACAGCGCCGCCCCAGTCGTGACCCACGACATGGGCGCGCTCTGCCTCGAACGCGTGGATCAGCCCGACGATGTCATCCGCGAGGACCGATGCGCGAGATGCGGCGATGCCGTTCGGCTTGTCGCTCCCGCCGTAGCCCCGAAGGTCCGGCGCGACCACTCGAAAGCGCTTCGCCAGCGCGGGTATCTGCTTGCGCCAGGCGCGCGAGGTTTCGGGGAAGCCGTGAAGTAGGACGACCAGCGGGCCCTCTCCTTCCACCACGCAGTGAAGGCGGACGCCGTTGACGGTGACATCGCGGTCTACCGCGCCATGCTGGCATGCCCGATGCCAGTGGTCCCCTGCCATGTCTTCTGATCTCGCCTTCAGCGTTGGGCTCCTTGCGGGATGGCTCGCTCTGGTCGTCTGGCTGACCTGGCCCGACCCGCACTGCAAGTGCTGCCCGGAGCGCGCGCGCGCTCGCCAGCCGCACGACCGAAAGGTCTAACGCCGAGGATCGCGAGAGTCAGAAAGGCGGAGCCTATTCGGCGGACGCCATCCTCGCGAGCCGCGCGAGCCGCTGCGGTTCGTTCGCTCGGAGCCGGTCGTCTTTGTTGAGTCCCGCGTGAGCGCGCGCAAAGAATGGTCGCGCCTCTTGGGGCCTGCCGAGCGCGTGCAGATTCTCGGCGACTTCCTCGATCACATAGGGGTCCTCTCCGCCGGAAGCGGAGAGTGAGTCGTGCAGCTCGCGCTGCAGCGCGAGCGCCTCGCCAAGCTTTCCTTGGGCGCGAAGGACCCGGCCGATCGAGTACCGCGCGATCGCGATCTTCCCTTTGTTTCCGCGAGGCTCCAGCCAGCGAAGCTCATCCTCGAACGCGCGCAGGGCGTCGTCATGGCGGCCCGCGTCGAAATACGTCCAACCGATGTTGTTGAGCAGCGAACCGACCCACTGTTGGGCGCGCTCGTCGGCCGATTCACGCGCCATCGCGAGCGCTCGCTGGTTCCACTCCAGCTTCGCTTTCGGTTCGGGAACGGCGATCGCGATCATGTGGGCGGCATCGACCGCAAGTCCCGCCTGACCGGCGCTCCAGGCGATCTCGAGGGCCTGCTCGAAGTGCGGCCTCGCCGCGCCCGGATCGCCGGAGCTGTTGAACACCCGCCCACGCTCGAGCGCGTAGCGAGCCCGGATGCGGCCCGCTCGAGGGCCCGAGCGGTCGACCTCGTCAAGGGTCGCGTGGGCCTCAGCGAATCGCTGCTGCAGTCCCTGCGCGCGGGCGACCTGGGTCTGGAGCTCGAACCGGACTTCGTTTTCAGAAGGTTCGAGGGCCGCGAGCCGTGCGGCGAAGCGTCGCTCGCTCGCTCTGGGATCGTCGTAATCCCAGAGCTCGTCGATCGATCCCGACACCGCGGCGGCACGCTCTGTCGGGGACACGAGAAAGATCCAGATGTCCCAGACGACGTGGCTAACCACGAGTGCGCCGAGCGGCATGCCGACCGCGCGGAGCAGTCCCCAGTACGCTCCGGCGATCGTCGCGGCGCCGATGAGCGTCGCGTTCTCGGTGACCAGGTGGGCACCGCCGTACAGCGCGGTCGCCGTGAGGTAGCCGACTCGGCCCTGCACGAAGCCGCGCCAGAAAAGCTCCTCCGCCGGCCCGATGACCAGGCCAAGACGCGCGGCGAGCTCCTCCTTCGGCCGGAGCGAACGCAGGGCGTAGATGTCGCCGATCTCTTCGCCGCCGCGCGGCATGACCTCGCGGGCCATCGTGTCGCCGACGCGAAAGATGCCGTACAGCCCCGCCGCCGTCCCGAGCCCGAGCGCGATCTCGCGCGGACCGATGCGCGCCCGCCGCGCATCGCGATCTGTTGCCAAGGCGAGGCCGCCTAGGACGAGACCGGTCGCGGTCATGCGGTCCCAGAAGCGTGCGCGCGGCCCGCGGAAGGTGAGCGCGAACGCCGCGAACGCGACGCCGATGCCGAGCGCGAGAAGCTTCACGCGCTCAGCGAGCCAGAAGCGCAGCGATGATCAGGCCGACGACCAAGAGGTAGCCGAACGCGGCGTGGAGTTGTGCGGTCTCGAGGTCGATCATCGCTATCGCGCGCTGCTGGCCGGCCGCGCCGAGCTCCGACGAGCGGATCTGCCGCACGAGGAGGGGGAGGGACAGCATCGCGAGCAGCGTCCAGGTCGGCAGGAGGTCGAGAACCACACCGGCCGAGAGCGCGACGTACGCGCCAACGACGAGTCCGATGTAGAGCCAGTGCGCGGCATTCCGCCCAGCGCGTACGGAGAACGTGACGGCGCCCGCGCGCGCATCCTCGCTTATGTCCCGCCACTCGTTCCCGTGGAGGATCGCCGTGACCAGTAGCCCAACCGGGATGCTTGCCGCGACCGCGGCCGGGTCGAAGCGACCGCTCACCGCGTAGAACGAGCCGATGACCATGAGCGGCCCCATGAGCAGGAAGACCAACGGGAGGCCGATGGGGCCGTACTTGTACTGGAACGGCGGTGCGGTGTAGGTGTAGCCGCCGATCAGCCCGATGAGGCCCAGGGCCACGATCGGCCAGCCCCGCGCCTGGACCAGCACGATGCCGGCGAGCACCGCGACCGCGAACGCCGCGATCGCAAATCGGTACGCGGCGCGGTCCGTGATGCGACCCTTCACGATCGCGTGGCTCGCACGCGGCGAGACGATCGTGTCGACGCCCTTGCGAACGTCGTAGATCTCGTTGGTCACGTTCGTCCCTATGTGCAGCGCCACGGCGCCGACGAGCGCGGCGAGGAAGAGCCACGGATCGAACGCGCCGGCGAGCGCGGCGAGCGCGCCACCGGCGGCCACCGGCACGGTCGACGCGGTGAACGAGAAGGGTCGCGCGATCTCCCAGAGCGCACCGAGGCTGTCGCGCGCAGCCTGCGTGTACGTCTTCTTCTGCGCCGCGAGCGCGACGCGTGTCGCCGAGCCGACCTCGCCAGACCCGTACATCACCGCCGCATCGAGCGTCGCTGCCACCTGCGCTTCCTCCTGCACCACTGGCTGGAGGATGGGCAGGTCCATGCCCGCCTCGTGGTACTCATGTGTGCGCGCGGCGACCTCGCGCCGAGTGCCGCAGAGGATGTATGCGTCCAGGAGGTCGTCAGGGATGAGCTCGCTCGCTCCGGTGTAATCCTCGGCGCGCCACTTCGCGTTGATCCGGTCGCGCACGGCTGGATCGAAGCCGGCGCGGTTCAGGGTGACGTCGGAGAGGATCGACATCATGAAGATCACGAACGGATCGCGCTTCGCGCGGTTCAGCGCATCGCGGCGCGTCTCGTCGATGAACGTCAGCAGGTAGCCGGCAACGTCGAGAGACTCGGGGTCGCGACCGGCTTCGCGCGCCGCGCGATCCATCACGCGGAGGAGTTTTCGGAGCCCAGGTATTGACTCCGCGGGCCGGGCGAGGTACCCATCCCCCTTCTGGCCCGCGAGCACCATCATCGGCGAGCGGTATCCGGCCACATATATAGGTACGCGGTGCACCGGCGGGAACATCGGCTGGAGCGGCGGGAGACCAGGCTTCCCCGACGGCATGCGCTCGCCTTTCCAGAGCTGGTGGAGCGTGTCGATCGTGCTCGACGTCATCGTGGCGGCGTCGTCCGGCGCGTACGGGATTCCCATCTGTCCGAGACGAAGCGGGAGCGCGGTACCGAGCCCGAGGCTGATCCGCGACGGTGCCATCTCATCGAGGGCGCTGACGGTCATGGCGAGCAGGACCGGGTGACGCGTGAAGGGGTTCACCGCGCCGAGACCGATGCCGATCTCATCGACCTGCGCCGCGACCGCGCTCGCATACGTGATCGCGTCCCGCTCGAAGTAGCTGTCGTGGAACCAGATCGACTCGAGGCCTCCGGCGCGTGCCCGCTCGCTCCACTTCACGCAGTCGTCGACGGAGCCCCGCGCCGCCATCCCGAATCCGACGCGACGAGCGAGCGGCATCAGGCGCGAACTCCCGCGAGTAGCTCCTGCGCCTTCTCCATGCGCCTCTGGCTCTTCTCCTTGCCGAGGACCTCGAGCGATTCGTACAGCGGAGGTCCGACCTGGCGGCCTGTGATCGCCATCCGAATCGCGCCGTTCAGATCCTTCCTCGACCACCCGAGCTCCGCGGCAAGACCGACGAGCGCCGGCTCTATCGCCGCGGCGGTGAACGGCTCGACGGGCGTGAGGACCGCGCGAGCGCGCGCAATTGCCTCGGCGGTCGTAATGCGGTCGCTCTTCTTGGGGACGAGGAGGTTTGGCTCGTAGCCGATGTCGTCAGTGAACAGGAACCGAATCTGATCTTTCGCGTCCTTAAGCGTCTTCATCCGCTCCTGGATGTGTGGCGCGATCCTCGTCAGCGCAACGCGATCCCATTCGACGGGGACGAACGGCTCAAGACGGCGGACGAGCTCCTCGACCGGCAGCTTGCGGATCCAGACTCCGTTGAAGTAGTCGAGGCGTTCCTTGTCCCACTTTCCACCAGCGCTCTGGACCTGCTCGATCTTCCACACGCGAATGAGGTCGTCCATCGAGAAGATCTCGTCCTCGGTGCCGGGTGACCAGCCGATGAGCGCCAGGTAGTTGATCAGCGCTTCGGGAAGATAACCGTCGTCGCGGAACTGCGAGACGGCGGTCGATCCGTGCCGTTTGGAAAGCTTCTTCCCGTCGGGGCCGAGGACGTCCGGAACGTGAGCCATCGGAGGGACGTCCCAGCCGAATGCCCCGTAGATAAGGAGGTGCTTCGGTACCGACGCGATCCACTCCTCGCCACGCATGATGTGCGTGACCTGCATGACGTGGTCGTCGACGACGACCGCGAGGTGGTAGGTCGGGAAACCGTCGGACTTGAGGAGTACCTGGTCCTCGATCGTGCTGGCTTGCCATTCGATGTGTCCGTGCACGAGATCGTCGATCCCGAGCGTTCCCTCGTCGGGAACCTTGAGCCGCACGACGTGCGACTCGGTTTTCGCGCGCTCGGCCGCTTCGGCGGCCGGGATGGAGCGGCAGTGCCGGTCGTAACGTGTCAGCTCGTGCCGCGCCTCCTGCTCGGCGCGAAGCGCGGCGAGCCGCTCCTTGGAGCAGAAGCAGTAGTACGCGGCACCTTTGCCGATGAGCTCCTGCGCGCGCGTCTGGTAAAGCGGGAGCCGTTCGGACTGGATGTAGGGCGCGTGGGGACCACCTTCCTGCGGCCCCTCGTGCCAGGTGATGCCGAGCCAGTGCAGTCCTATATAGACGGATTCGATCGCGCCGGGCACCAGGCGATCGCGGTCGGTGTCCTCGACCCGGAGGATGAGGGTCCCCTCCCGCTGTCGCGCGAAAAGGTAATTGTAGAGGATCGTGCGCACGCTCCCGATGTGGAGGGCGCCGGTGGGGGAGGGCGCGAAGCGCAAACGCACGCTCAATGCGAGGTCAGTTTAGGTCGGTATTCTGGTTATGTATGGCCACCGAGTTGCGCCGCGAACGGCGCGAGAAGCAGAAGCGCGAGCGGCAGCGTCAGCCACACCGCAGGCGCGGCTCCGGCGGAATCACGAACAAGCTCGTTATGGGCGGGTTCGTGATCGGCGCGATCGTCCTCGCGTTCCTGGGACTTCGTGCTGCGGGACTGTTCGAGCCACCTCCTGCCGCGATTGACCTCAACTCCGCCGCTTTCCAGGTACCCGCCGGGACGACCATCGGCACGCTTCAGCCTCTGCAGGCACCGGAGCACATCCCGTTCGGCCAGAAGGGGAGCTACAACACCACCCCGCCGACCTCTGGCCAGCACTACAACCAGCTGGGAGTCGCGCCGGCGCCCTGGGGCATCAAGGATTCGACCTTGCAGAACGAGATAACGACACACAACCTCGAGCACGGCGGGGTCGTTATCGGGTACAACAACCTGACCCCAGCCGAGACCGATCAGCTGAAGAGCATCGTGCGCGCGCTGATGAACGGGTCGTATCGGAAGATCATCCTGGAGCCATACCCGCTGACCGACGCGAAGGTGGCGCTCACGTCATGGGGCTGGCTACTGAAACTCCAGAGCGTGGATCAGATTCAGATCGTCCAGTTCACGCGCACTCACTCTTCGGATCCGAACTACGCGCCGGAGTGGAACAGCCAATAACGGCGTGGTTGCAGCTCGTACCGGGCGGACCGTACCTCCGTACCTCCCCGAACTCGCTCCTTAACGCGCGTCTCCGCGCGTGCGTTCATATGGGCGGGAAAGAGAGGGGCTGTGTTTCACCAACTCGTCTTTCATTTGATCAAGGCGAAGTTCCATCTCGTCGCCCTGGCGAAGATCCCGGCGATCGCCACACTCATCGTGCTCGGCACGACGGGGTTCGTCGTGAGCGGGACGATCGAGGCCAAAGCCGACGACGACGGCGAGCGGATCGTCAACCTTTTGATCAAACCCCTCGAGAGCAAGGCCTGCGTCGATGCGCTCATCGCGCAGACCGAGGCGGTCCTCGAGCTCGATGTACTGGCCGCTGACGGCCAGTCTTCGCTTCGGCACCTCCGCGATCGCGCCAGCGATGCAGCCGACGATCAGCACAAGGCGCTCGACCCGGCAGCGCTCCGCGTGCAGATCGAGGCGTCTTCGGGCCGCATCCGCGATGAGCTGACTGCCGCGCGAAAGAAGGTCATGGACGCGGCCGATCTCGCGAAGTGCCAAGACCGCAACGCCGACACGGGCGTCGCGCTCGATGTCACGGCGCTCCGCGGGACCTACGACGGCATTCTTCGCGACTTCGACGCCAGGCTCGGCGCGATCCTCGATGAGGCTCAGCAGAAGATCGATGCGTTGGTCGCCGCGGCGCCGGCGAAGACGATCACGCCCAAGAAAGACAAAGAGGACGACCACGAGAACGACGGGGACGAGGAGCATGAAGATGACGACGACGACTAATCCCGTCCACGACGAACCGTCGCGCCGCGACGACACGATTCACATGCAGCGCTGGCTGCGGACTCCGGCAGTCCCGATCGCGATGGCGTGGTGGCAACGGCAAGCCCACCAAACGCGCACCGGTCTTGTGGTCGCCGCTCTGTTCGCCCTTGCAGGCACGCTGAGCCTCTGCGCGAGCCTCGGCCGACCCGCAGGGCAGCCGGCCGCCGCGGATGCGACGGGTGCGAAGAATGCCCCGCCGCTCGTGCAGGAGGCATCTGCGCCAGATGCCGGGAAAGTCTGGGCGGTGACGAAGACATGGCAGGGAACGGGTGGCAGAGAGACTGAGCTGTTCACCGTGACCGGCCACTGGCGAGTGGACTGGGTGTTCAGCCCCACGTCATCGACCGGCGTGTTTCAGGTCTTCATCTATGCGGCCGATGGCCGCACGCTGATGAATATCGCCGCGAACAGTCAGAAGGGCGGTTCCGACACCAGCTTCTGGGTTGGATCCGGCACGTACTTTCTGAAGATCAACTCAAGCGGCGGCGACTGGAAGGTCGGCATCCAGGACCTGCACTAGTCGCCCCAATACCGCTCGACTTTCCATGGATCTCCACGGTTGTGATAGCCATTGCGCTCCCAGAAACCGGGCTTGTCCGTCGAACTGAACTCGATACCGCGCAACCACTTCGCACTTTTCCAGGCGTAGAGGCGCGGGACGACAAGACGCGCGGGATAGCCGTGCTCCGCGGTGAGCGGCTCGCCGTTGGCGCGCAGCGCGATGAGGCAGTCGTCGCGCATGCAGAACTCGATCGGGATATTCGCCGTGAAACCTTGCTCGCTGTGCGCGATCACGAACTTCGCCTCGGGCAGCGGCTTCGCCAGCTCAACGATTTTCGCGAATGGGATCCCTTCCCAGTGTTGGTCGAGACGCGACCATGTCGTGACGCAGTGCATGTCGGCCGTTACGGAGACCTCGTCGAGCTCCTGGAACTCTTTCCAGTTGAGCTTGAACTCGTTCAGGACCTTGCCGAACACACGGAAGTCCCAGCGCTGCGGGTCGAACCGCGGCACCGAACCGTAGTGGAGCACGGGCCACTTCTCAGTGAGGTACTGACCCGGGGGCACGCGCGCCGCGATCTCCGTCGGCAGCTCGCTCTTCTTGGTGAAGAACTTCATTAACCGAGTCCCGCGGCGCGCCGGAGCATCTTGAACGTGTAGATGCCCGTGTCGTGGCCATCCGCCCACTCGGGCGTGAGGCCGTAGCGGCCCACCGCGTATACCTCCTTCAGGGTCGTCTGTTGATCGCTGAACTTCGTGTCGGCGTTCACGTTACCCGCGAACGTCCCCTCGCCGGAGCAATACGCGCACGGGCACGCACGTCGAAGGCCATCCCACTGGTACTCGGTCAGCTGGCCGTCGTCCCATGTCATGCGAAACAACCTCTTGTCGGCGACTATTTCCCAGTCAGTCGGTCGGTGGAAGACATCGGCCACTCCACCGATGATACGAACGTGACGGCGACACTGGATGACTTTCGGAAGATCGAGATGCGCGTCGGGCGGATCGTCGCGGTCGATGACTTCCCCGAGGCCCGGAACCCCTCTTACAAGCTCCTGGTCGACTTCGGTCCGCACGGCACCCGTAAGTCTTCCGCCGCAGTGCGACAGTGGTACGACAAGCGCGCCCTTCTCGGTCGGCTGGTGGTCTGCGTGACCAACTTTCCGCCTCGCCGCATCGCCACCTTTGACAGTGAAGTTCTTACCCTCGGAGCGATCCAGCAGGACGGCCGGGTCGTTCTGCTTGAACCAGATCGCGATGCCGAGCTGGGAAGTCCGATCGGCTAGCGTTGCGGGTCCTGTCCCGGGGTCGGGGTCGCGCGCTCGCCTACCGGTCCGCTCCCCACCATTTGCGACCGCTCGCAAGTGACGCGGCCGGTCAACGGCTCGCGCGCAACCCGCTCCCCCGTGCCACCCGCAACGCGCCGTCGTTGTCTGATAGCGCCGCCGCCTAGTTCCAGCTCACCATTCGAAGAAGACGAGGCGGTCGAACGGCCAGAAGCGAAGGATCACTTTGCCGATGATGTTGCCGACCGGTACTGGGCCGAACGTGCGTGAGTCCGAGGAGAAGGTGCGGTTGTCGCCCAACACGAACACTTGCCCGTTGGGAACCGTGAACGGGTAGACGATCTGCGGCGCCTGCGGCTGGGTGGTGCCGTGGGCCTGCGGGATGTCCACCTGCTGCCCGTTGACGAAGACGTTCCCGTTTCGCAGATCGATCGTTTCGCCGCCGACCGCGATGACCCGCTTCACGTACGGGATCGTTGCGTCGGGCACCGGTGGGTTGAACACGATGATGTCGCCGCCCTGCGGCGCGCCGAAGCGATAGTCGAGTTTGCTGACGAGGACGCGGTCGTTCTGCTCGAGCGTCGGTCTCATGGATTGCTGGCGCACCTCGGTGACCTGAACCACAAACAGGTTGAGGACGACTGATATGACGACGGCGAGAGCGAGTGCTTGGACGATCTCGAGGATGGCGCGCCACGAGAAGGGCGGCGGTTCCTCGACAGGTTCGTACGCGGGAGGGGGGAGGACTTGGGGGGTTGCCACTCCGTTCAAGTGTACGGAGCCGCGAGGGCCGGCTAGGCGAACGCCGGGATCAATCGCTCGCGCGACCGTTCGATCATCTCGACCGCGCGCTCCTTTGGAAACGCGCAGAGGTACTGATCGAGCCCGACGCCGCCGTACGCGCGGATCTTCTCGATGAGTGTCTTACCGTCCCCTTCGAAGGCGCTCGCACACCAGTGAGAGCGCAGGAGGCGCTTCTCTCGCTTGGCCGACCGCTCCGCCGCCTCGAGCTCGTGAAAAGACGCGGCCATCTCGTCGGGAGTGAGATCGGCGCCGCCGGCGCCGTGCTTTCCGAGATCGAACCCGTCGGCGTAGCGCGCCGCGAGGCGCATCACTCGCGGGCCGGCTCCGCCGATCCATATCGGAGGGCGAGGCCGCTGGGTCGGCTTCGGCGCGCAGACCGCGTCGTCGATGCGATAGTGCTTCCCGTGGTAGGTCGCGCGGTCCTCCTGCCATAGCCGTCGTGTGATCTCGAGGCCGTCTCGGAGCTGCTCCACCCGGTCGCCAGGCGATGGGAAGTCGTACCCGTAGGCCCGGTACTCGTCTTCCTTCCAGCCCGCGCCCACCCCGAACTCGAGCCGGCCACCGGACATGTGGTCCACGCCGGCCGCCATCTTCGCCTGGAGCGCCGGGTTGCGGTACTGAACGGCGGCAACCAGAACCCCGAGCCGGATTTTCTTCGTGTCTCGCGCGAGGGCCGCGAGGAGAGTCCAGGCCTCGAGGCAATTGCGGTCGGGCGTTCCCCCTGCGCCACCGAAGAAGTGGTCGCTCACCCAGAACGAATCGAAACCCGAGCTCTCCGCGCCCTGCGCCAGGCCGCAAATCTCCGTATAGGTCAACCCCGCCGAGGGAGACACGATGACCCCGAGCTTCATGCTGCCGATCCTAGCTATTGCGCTCGGCAATGAAGCCAGCAACGTCCCGACCAAGCCGCACGCTGTAGTTGGTGCCGCGGTCCTCCGGATAAATCTGCGTCGTGTTCGCAATAACGATGCCGCGTCGCGGCGTCTCGAACGGAAGAAGACGGTGACGGTTGCCGATGCGCGGCACCGGTTGAGCCGCGTCCTCGCGGAAAGACCAGTAGCGCAGCAGGTCTTCCTCCACGAAGGAAGGGTTCATGAGTCGAAGCGCCGCGAGGTAGTGCTGGAGCAGCGCCTCGGGCCCAAGCTTCGCGAGCGGATCGTCCGGCGCGACGTAATTGGAGACATACAGGTAGCGCGCGGGATACCGCTCCGCGGGAACGAGGTTCGTGTGCTCGACCATGCCGAGAAACGGAACGTCCATGTCCGCGACGTTCATCCAGTACACGTCGCTATATGGGCGCCGAAGCTCGAGCAGAAGTACGACCGCGGCGCGGTAGGTCCAGTCCTCGAGGCGTTTGCGATAGTCGGCCGGCCACTTCGTGATCGAGGCCGTCCCGGTCGTCGGCGTCGTGAGGAGGACGATGTCGGCGCGAAGCTCGCGGCCCGGGTCAACGGGCGAGCCGCCGATGGCGCGGCGGTACGCGCCGGGCGCGGCGCAGTGGAGGACGAACTCCTCGCCGTCCTCTCGAACGTCGACGACCTCGCGGTCCAGCTCGATCGCGGCCCCGCGCCGGCGGAGATCGTCGGCGAGCGCGACACAGATCGCGCGGAAGGATCCGCGCGGATACCCGAGGCTCTCGCGTCCCGCCCGCGCCCCTTTTCCGCGGCGCAGGACGAACTTGGACCAGAGCCAGGCGAGCGGAATGCGCTCGGCGTCATCGCCGAACTTGCCGAGCATGAGCGGAAGCCACACCGAGCTGACGGCGCGCTCGCCGCATGTGCGGCGCAGCCACTCGAGCGCGCCGATGTCGTCCATGCGCTCCCAATCGGTGCGGCCGACGAGCCGCAGCACCACGAAACCAAGACGCAGACGGTCGGCAAAGGGCAGGGGCGAGTAGGTGAGCAGGTCTCTGGGCGTGACGAAGGGATAAACGTGGCCTCGCGACCAGATCCCGACGGAGGACGGATGCCACTCGAGCTGACCGGGGAGCAGCTCGTCGTGCAGCGCGACCATCTCGCGATCGCTCGGAAAGAGATGGTGGTAATAGCGCTCGAGCCACACGCCCGGCGCGACCTCGAACGCGCTCGCCTGGCCCGCGACGTCGGGCCAGCGCTCCACGAGCGTCACTGCGAACCCGCGGCGGGACAGCTCTCTGCCCGCGACGAGACCGGTGACGCCGGCTCCGACGATGGCGACCCGTCGTGGCATCGCACCTAGGATGCGCGAGATGTCGCTTGCGCGGCGCGAGGCCTTGATGCTCGCCGCCGCCGCGCTCCTCGTCCTGATCCTGATGCTGCCGAACGCGCCCTTTCGTCGCGTCCCGAGCGAGGACGCCGGCGTTTTCATTTACGTCGCGGCCTCGTTGGCCGCCGGTGGCCCGTATCGCGACGTCTGGGATCACAAGCCGCCGGGCATTTATCTCGTCGATGCGCTCGGCCTCGCGGTCGGAGGGCTCTGGGGTATCTGGCTGCTCGAAGTGGCGGCGTTGCTCGCTGCGGTCGCGCTTTCCAACCGCGTCCTCGTCTCGGGCGGTCTCGGCTCACCGGCGGGGCCGTTCGGGACGCTCGCATGGCTTGTCGCCGCGCCGCGGCTCTATCTGGAGGATGGGTTCGAGACGACCTACCCCGAGCTCTTCGCGCTCCCGCTCCAGATGGCGGCATTCCTCCTCTTCATCCGGGACGATGGGCAGCCCGCGCCCACCTGGCGCACCGCGGCGATCGGCGCGCTCGCCGCGCTCGCAGCGCTGCTCAAGCCGACCGTCCTAGGGGTCTGGATCGCGATCGCACTCGTGCTCGTCGTCACGCGTGCACGGAAGCGTCGCTGGGCCGATCTTGGGCGCCGAATCTTGCTGCTCGTCGTGCCAGCCGGAGTCATCCTCGCCCTCGTCGTGTTCTGGCTCTGGGCGGTCGGCGCGCTGGGTGACGCGCTCGACGAGGTCATTCGCTACAACGCCGCATACACCGCGTTCGCCTCGCCTGCCGATCGTCTCAATGCGATCGCCGGCGGGCTGCGGCTCACGCTTCCCTCAGGCCTCGCACTCCTAGCGATAGGCGGCTGGCTCCTCGCCCTTCGCAGTCCGCGACCTCCGGTCGTCACGGTCGCGCTCGTCGCGCTGCCGCTGGAGCTTCTCCTCGCGTCGGCCGGACGCGGCTATCACTACTACTTCATCGCGTGGCTGCCGGCGATGGGCGTCCTCGCTGGGTACGTCGCCGCCCGCGTCCACCTGCGCGTCGGTAACGCGCTGGTCAAGCGCGTCCTTTTTGTGCCAGCGCTCCTCATGGTCGTCCTGCCCGCGGTTCTGGTCGCGCGCCTCACGATCACGCCTGATGACGGCTCATCGCGCGAGGCCGCGTCATATGTACGCGAACACAGCGAGGCATCCGACCGCGTCCTCCTCTGGGGGTCACGCACTGAGGTCCTGGTTCTCGCGGACCGCCGCTCGCCTACGCGTTACGTCTATCAGTACGCCGCGCTCGCGACGCGCGGTTACGCCAGCGCGGCCCGGATCGATGAGCTCCTCGCCGCACTGGAACGCGAGAGACCACTCCTCATCGTCGACGCGTCGAGGGACAGTTTTGTGACGCCACCGCTCGACCGCGCCGGATTCGCCGGGTGGACCTCACCCGAGTCTCAGTACGCATGGCTCCCCGAAACCGTGCGGATCATCGACTTCGTGGAGGCAAATTACGAGCGAGTAACCACGCTGCCTCAGACCGGCTGGCCGGTCTGGCGGCTTCGGTCGCGCTAGAGGCGCCGGAAGGCCACGCGGCGCTGGGCCGCGAAGAATCCCGGCGCGACCGCGACGAGCGCCGAGTCAATGGCGTCGACCACTTTCAGCGCGGGCTCGGGCAGCGGCAGGTACGGCACGCGAGCGCTGATGCCTCCGTTGTTGAAGTGGACGAAGAACTCGGAGAGGCCGGACTCGGCCACGTCGAACATCGGATAGCGCTGGCGGAAACGGGCCAGATCGTCGAAGAGGAGATTCGGGATCGCGCAGTTGGCGCTCCACGGATCCCGAGGGTCGTTGCACGGACGGGTTGCGTCGAACGGATCGGCCGACCAGTCGTAGCCCTCGTGGCCGGTGATGCGAAGCGCCCACTCGGTCGTCTTGCCCAGGTTGCACTCCTGCACCAGAAGGTGGCCGCCCGGTCGAAGGACGCGGGCTGCCTCGCGGAAGAACCGGTCCGGGTACGCGAGGTGGTGGATGACGTTGTTCGCGATGAGGACGTCGACGCTCGCATCGGTGTAGGGCAGCTCGTGCGCATCGACGACGCGTGACACCCAGGGGCGCGGCTCCGCGTCCGTGAGCTCGAGGCGTCCCGCGCGGATGAACTTCTCGCTGAAGCCGGCGCCGCAGCCGACCTCGACCGCGAACGACTCCGGCCCGAGGTAACGCTGCATCCATACGAAACGTTTGCGGAGGCAGTAGCGAAGGTTCGCGCCGGGCCGGCGGTCGAACTCGGCCCGCGCCAGCGCAACGTCACCGGTGTGGCTGACGAGCGGCACGCCTGAACTATGCGTGATGTCGCTACGGTGTCGCCGTGATACCGTCGCGAGGCTGAACGAGGCGAGCGTTACTGGCTCGAGATCTCCCAGTCGCTAGGCACGACGTGTACCCACGTCTGCCCCTGATCGAAGAGGATCCTCTCGCCGGCTGAGTTCTTAAAGGTGAATGCGTCGGCGTCGCTCGCGCGCGACCACGTCGCATCCTGACGGAGACCGTCGCGGAAGATCGTCGCCGGGCCCGTTCCTGTGAGTCGCATGTCGTGCGCGTACGAGCCCGCGGCGTCGACGATCTGCGGAACCTCCCAGATCTCGGTGTGGATGATGACCACGTTGGCCGCCGCGATCGGCTGGTTGTTCACCCCGTCGACATCGCGCACGGCCTTGCCCGCGTTGTTCTGGAACCGTGCGTACGTCCGCCCTTGTGGGTCGTACTGGTACTTCACGAGCGAGATGTCCTCGCGATAGGGGATCGTGATTTCCGTCGCGGCCACGGCACCGGTCATGCCCGCGATCGTGGCGACGTGGTCCGTCGCGGCAAGGAAGCCCCACGCCGGGATCTGCTGCGGCGTGTCGGCGCCATGGGCCGCGATCGCCTGCCGCATCGCGGCGGCGCTCGTGAACATGTTGTACGGGCCTGGGCGGAAGGTCACGCGGTAATACCCACCGGTGTAGTCGGCCGAAAGGTCGACGTACTTTCCGTTCGCGGCATCGCGCTGGATGAGCGGCAACTCATAGGCGGACGTGCCCGAGTACACGAGCGCGCCCCGGACCATCGGCGCGAGCGACCTGTCGGCCAGCCGCGCGCTGCGGATGTTCCCGATTGTCTGCGGATCCTGGGAGTGGAAGACCGCGGCAAGGCGCGTGGCAAAGCCCTCGACAAGTATTTCGAACACCATGTCGGCCTGCGTGATCCCGTAATGCGGACGGGCGAGGGGCACGTTGTCCACCTTTACGAAGAGCGCTCGCTTGTCGACCGCGCCGATCTTCAGGGGCTTGCCCGTCAGCGGCCAGCAATCCCTGCAGGGTGCATCCGGCGCGAGTGTCGGCTCGACCGTCGGGACTGGGGTGGACGCTTGCGGTTGGCTCGACGTGCCCGACGTGGCCGCCGGAGAGGTGCAGGCCGCGAGCACGACCAGGATCGCCGTGAGACCAAACGATTGCGTGCGGAGTGCGCCCTTCCTCATTCATTCCGACTGTAACGTCCGACCGATCGCACATCTAGATGCAAGGGCATGCTCGCTTTGTCCGCAGAAAGTACTAGCGAGCCACGCGCTCCCTGCTCGGTGCGAGATACGCGGACGCCTGCATGGTGAAAAGCTCCGCGTAGCGTCCACCGAGGAGCATCAGCTCATCGTGCGTGCCGCTCTCGACCACCCGGCCTTCGTGAAGGACATAGATGCGGTCCGCCGACCGAACGCTCGAGAAGCGATGTGAGATGAGGAGCACGGATCTGCCGCTGAAGAGGTCGCGCATTCGCGTGAAGAGGTCGTGCTCGGCGCGCGCGTCGAGGGCCGCGGTCGGCTCATCGAGGATCACAAGCGGAGCGTCACGAAAGAACGCGCGGGCGAGCGCGATGCGCTGCCACTGACCGATCGAGACGTCCTTACCGCCCATGAAATACGGGCCGAGGATCGTGTCGTACGTGCCGGGCCAGGCCTTCACGAAGGAATCGGCGCCCGCGCGCTCTGCCGAGCGAATGATCGAGTCGAGGTCCTCGAGCTTTTCCACGCGCCCGAGGCCGATGTTCTCGCGCACCGTGAGCATGAAGCGCGCGAAGTCCTGAAAGAGCACCGCCACGCGTTCGTAGATCCAGCTCTGATCGTGCGCGGTCACGTCGGCGCCGTCCCAGAGCATGCGGCCGGAGTCCGGGCGGTACAGACCCGAGAGCACCTTGGCGAGCGTGGTCTTGCCCGATCCGTTCTCGCCGACGAGCGCGATGACTTCGCCGGCGCGAATCTCGAGGGATACATCGTCGAGCGCGAGTCGTGATGGCAGCGCTGGGCCGCCGTCCTTTGACGCCGACCGCGGATAACGGAAGGACACGTGGTCGAGGTCGATGCGACGGAACGGCGCGGCAGGTTCGGCGAGGGCCGGCGCGCGCGCGGGCGCGAGCGAGCTGAACTCGTCCCAGTCCTCGAGGAAGAGGCTCGCCTCGTAGAGCTGGGTCATGTTGTTGACGACGCTCGAGAGCTGTCCCGAGAGCTGCTGAGTTGCTGCGACCGCGGCGCCCGCCTCCGCGACGCCGATGCGGTGCTCGATCACGAGGTACGCGAGCGCGCCGTACGTGAGCGCCGTCACGAGCGACGACGCGCCGGTGCTCATGATCTGGTAGCGGGCGCGCTTGCGAAGATTTGCGGCGAGCTCCCGCAGGCGCTCGTTGGACAGCCGCTCGTAGAGAGCGCGCATGTACGGAGCCAGGGCGAACGCACGCAGCTCCTTTGCGTACTCGCGGCTCGTGAAGAGGCCGAAGATGTAGTTCCGCTTGCGCTCGTTCGGCGTCATGGATCGCCAGAACGAATACGTCTGGCGGCTGCTCGCAGCGCTGGCCAGCCACATCGGGACGAACCCTACGATCGCGAGCACCAGCAGGATCGGCTGGAGGATGTAGAGGGCGGCGGCGACACCGATGATGAGAAACAGACTTCGCGCGAGTCCGATCGCCGATCCCGTGACGCCCATCATCCGGCCCATCGCGTTCATCGCGCGCCGCAGGAGGTCCTGGAACTCGGGTGTCTCGAAGCGCTTCAGGTCTATGGCGATGATCCGATCGAGCAGGACCGAGTTCGTGTGTCGCTCGACGATCGCCGAGAGCATCGACTGCTGCTGGCCCTGCACGAGGCCCGCCGCGCTCGAGATCACGCTCAGCCCGATCATCTCCGCGAGCAGCGTCCCGACGCGTCCGAGGTCGCCCCCGCTGCTCGTCGCGAGGACCGCCGCGATGAGGTCTCTCGTGATGACGAGCTGCGCACCTGTCGTGACGGCGGTCACGATTTGCGGCGCGAGGCTCGCGAGGAACCGGCCCGGCGCCGCCTCCCATACGAGGTGGAAGGACGATCTGAGGACACGCGGGATTCGACGAAGCTGGCGCCGCTCCGGCGGTGGCTCAACGCGGTCGCCGCGTCCCCGGAAGATCAGGGATTCAGCGTACTAGCGCAGTCGGTAGCTGAGGAGCTCGCTGATGCCGAGGTAGCCCAGGCTGCGGAGGGCGTGGTGCGTTGGCTTCGGTCCGCCGCGCGCCGCCTCTTGCTCCTCGCGAAGTGCGGCGGCCATTGCGGAGGCCAGGGTCGCACCGCGCTCGGCCATCGCGTCGAGCTGCGGGAGGAGTCGCTCAACCTCCGACCACCTTCCACGCATCGCGTTCGCGACAGCAAAATGCGTTTCGTTGAGGTCCCACACCGCCTGGCGATCCCAGATCACGGTCTCCGGGGCGTACGCCCGGCGAGCCTCGTCCTCTGAGACTGGACGACCGGCCATCACCAGTGGCACGAGCAGCGCCGCGGCGCGAGTCGCCGTGGCATCGGGCAGGAGCCTCGCTGCCAGGGCATCGAGGTCATCCGGGACCGACTGGCCGGTCATGATCTCGCCGATCGCTGCGTAGCCGGCGAGGTTGGCTCCTACGAGACAAAAGCTCGCATCCGGATTCTCGCGAACGAGTGTGCGTAGCGCGTTCCCGTATCCGATCACGCCTCGCCAATCGCCGCGCGCAGCGAGAATGCGCGCCTTGGTTCCGAGGCCATGCTGCCGTGTGTGCGGGCTCATCGAGCGTCCGATCTCGAGGAGACGATCTGCGTCTGCGTCTGCCCGCCCCAGGTCGCCAGCGTGAAAGTACGCGTTCGACCGCCACATCAGGGCTTCGGGTTCATTGAGCACCGCACCGTCCCTGCCGAGCGAGAACGCACGCTCGAGCAGGTACAGCGCTCGCTCGAGGTCGCGGCTAACCAGAAAGTGCACGAGCGCTAAGCGCCAGAGGGCGTTGGCGTACGGACGCAGATCAGCCGCCCGCTCGAGTAGGCGAGAAGTCTCGGGAAGCACTGTGGCGTCGTTGGTGAAAAAACCTCGTTGAACGAGAAGGCGCAGAAGATTCACGGAGTCGTCGGCGCGTCTGGCGCCCGCGATGCCCTCGTCGATGACGCGGACGACATCATCGAAGCTCGGAGGGTGCTTGAAGTAGCCCCAGTTGAAGACCGTCACGTCCAGCATGTCTGCGTAGAGGCCGACTGGCGGCTCAATACCGGCCTCGCGATAGAACGCGATCGCTTTCATGCGGTGCAGGCTGGCGTCCTCGCCCATCGCGTTCCTCACGCATGCGAGTCCGAATGCTTCCTCGACCTGCGCGGACTCCCTAGGGTCCCGCGCGAGACGGAGTGCGCGCTCGAAGACCTGTGTCGCGCGTTCGATAGCGAACCGGTCGCCGAGTCCGCCGCCGGCCGCTAGTAGCGCGCGAAGGGCGGCAGCGCGCATCTGGTCCAGCTCAGGGTTCCCCTCCCAAACCCACGCGGCGTCCGATGGACCGAGCGCCTCCCACCAGTGGTGTGCCAGCGCCTCGACATCTTCGAGTCCAAGGCCCGCCTCCGCGTATTGCGCGTGCAGCCGCAGGCGGGCCGCGATGGGGAGGCGCCCGTAGGCGATGTCGTGAACGAGCGCGTGGTTGAAACGGAACGCTCCATTTACCGGATGGATGTAGCGGAGATGGGAGAGGCGCCCCAGACTCCCGGCGACCTCCGCCGGGTCACGCTGCGCCAAGAGCGCCGCTCCGCGCACATCGAACGTCTCGCCGATTACCGCGGCGGTCTGGAGTAGCTCGCGCTCGTGGACTGGAAGCTCGTCGAGTCGGGCGCCAATGGCTGCTTGCAGCGTGATCGGCACTGGACCGTCCGACTCGCGCGCGCGCACGAGCTCGACGATGAAGAGCGGGTGTCCCTCGGCGCGCTCGATGTTGACGTCGCGCCCTCCGGCGGATCGTGCGAGCGCGCTCGCGGAATCACGATCGAGCGGTTGCAGCTCGAGGAGGAGCCGATCCGCTTTCGGGCGCAGGAGTGGCATCCCTGGAAACTCGGGCCGGGCGCTCGCGATGACCATCAGAGGCAGGTCGGCGTCGAAGGTGAGCCGATCGATCAGCCGGACGACCTCGCCCTCGGCCCAGTGCAGATCCTCGATGCAGAGAAGCACCGGGCGATCGCGAGCAAGGTCGGCCAGGTAGTCACGCCAGGCCGCATAGATCGTGTTCTGGCGATCGACGACCAGGAGCGCGAGAAGCCGGGCGTCGGAGCGGATTCCCGCGCTGAAGGCGACGCCTAGTGGCAGGCGGTCCAGGTCGGCGTCCACGATGAGCTGCCGGAGCGGGGACGACCCGGTCTCGGTGCCAGGGCGGCAGCGTGCTTCGAGCACGCGTGCCTTGTGAGCCAGCGATCGCGACAATTCGTGGACGAGAGAGCTCTTTCCGATACCGGGCGGCCCGGTGACCACGGCGAGCGTGGCGCGGCCCGCGGTCGCTTGTTCGTACGCGGCGCTTAGCTGATCGAGCTCCGCACGTCGGCCGACGAACGGGAGTGGAAGGGTGGCGGATTCGGTCAGCCGCACAAACCGCCAGGCCCGCGTGTCTCCGAGTCCCTTGAGCTTCACCGTTCCGAGGTCCTCGAAGTCACCCTGTTCGCCAGCGGCGGCACGGCAGGTCGGCCCAACGATCATCTGGCCCGGATCAGCTTGCTGTTGCAGGCGCGCGGCGACATTCACACAAGTCCCGACGGCCATCCGCTGCCGCTCGCCGACGCCGTCGAGGTCGACGAGCGCCTCGCCGGTCTCGACCCCCACGCGAACCGCCAGAGCCTCGGCGGTCTCGGCCCACCGCATTGCGGCTTCCGCGGTGCGCAGCGCGCGGAGTACGTCGTCGGCATGGGCCTTCGGGGCGCCAAACAGGACGAAGATCTCGTCGCCGATGTACTTCTCGATCGTGCCGCCCTCGGCGAGCGCAACGGTACTGATGTGTCCGAAGGCATCCGCCAGGCGTCGCTGCATCCGTTCCGGGCCAAGCCGCTGACCGAGATCCGTCGAGCCCACGACGTCTATGAAGACGCAGGTGACCAGACGGCGCTCGGATCGAGGTTCCAATTCCGCGCTCCCCGCTGCGAATCCTAGGCGTCTGCCTGAAGCCTAGGCAGAGTGCTCTCATCATGTGTTCGTGACGAATGCGATCGCGACGCAGGGTCTGACGAAAGACTACGGCGCCGGCCGCGGCATCTTCGACCTGGACCTCACGGTGATGGAGGGCGAGGTTTTCGGATACCTCGGTCCCAATGGGGCAGGGAAGACGACGACGATCAAGCTCCTGATGGGTCTCTCGCATGCGACGCGCGGCAGCGCGACCATTCTCGGGCTCGATGCGGATCGCGACGCCGTCGCCGTGAAGCGGAAGGTCGGCTACGTTCCCGGCGAGCTCCCGCAGTTCGGAGGCTGGCGGGGATCGGAGATCGTCGCGTACATCGCCGGGCTCCGTGGCGATCTCGACGACCGCGAGGTGGAGGCCGTCGCGAAGCGCCTCGATCTCGATCTCGGCCGGAAGTACCGCGAGTACTCGCACGGAAACAAACAGAAGCTTGCGTTGCTGCTCGCGTTCGCGCACCGGCCCGCGCTCCTGATCCTGGACGAGCCGACGAGCGGACTCGACCCTCTGCATCAACAGGAGTTCTACGGTCTCGTCCGCGACGCGCGGGCGCGGGGTGCAACGATCTTCATTTCGTCGCACGTGCTCTCCGAGGTGGAGCACGTCTGCGACCGCGTCGGCATCGTGCGCGACGGTCATCTCGCGACAGTCGGTCAGCTCGATGAGCTCGTCGGCATGCGGGCGCACCGAATCGAGATCCAGTTCGCGGACCAGCCTCCGATCGAGCGGCTCCGCGCGATACCGGGCCTCGAGCAGATCGCCGTCGAGGATCATCGCGTGACCGGCGTGTTCCGCGGTGACTTCGAGCCGCTGCTCGCCGCGCTCGCGAGCGCTCACGTCACCAAATTTGAAAGTCGCGAGCCGTCGCTGGAGGAGATCTTCCTCGGGTTTTATAGGTGATGACTCTTCTGCGGCTCGCGCTTCGATCGCACCGCACCGGTCTCTTGATGACCGCGCTCGTCGTTTCCGCCGGCGGGCTGCTCAACGCGGTCGGGTTCGCGCAGATCGCGGGCGACAACCCCGCGGCGAGGGCCGTCTTCGCGCAACAGATGGAGCTCCTCGCGCGCCAGCTCACCTACCTGCTTCCCGCACCGGCGCAGCTCGACACGATGGCGGGCTACCTGACCTGGCGCTGGTTCGGCTCGGCCGTGCTCGTTTACTCCTTCTGGGCACTTCTGGCAGGTACCGGCGCCGGACGCGGTGACGAGGAGCGCGGGCTGGTCGAGCTCTGGCTTTCGACCGGAGCCTCCCGCATGCGCCTTATCGCGGCGCGCGTCGCCGGCTTCGCGGCGGTGGCCGCGCTCTCGATCGCGGTCATGCTCGCTGTGACCGACGTCGGCGCGGCCATCGGACAGGAGCCGCTGCCCCTCGGTCCGCTCGCCCTCGAGGGCCTCGCCACATGGATCCTCACGCTGTTCGTGTTCGCGCTCGCCCTCGTCGTCGCGCAGCTCGTGACGACGAGGCGCAGCGCGAGCGGCATCGCCGGAGTGGTCGTGCTTGCGCTCTTCATGTTGAACGCCGCCGCCCGGTCCGGCGTCGACGTCGGGGCGATCCGCTGGGCGTCGCCCTTTTATCTCTTCGAGCGCAGCAACCCGCTTCTGCGTGGAGGCTCGCCCGATGTTCCCGCCACAGCAGGGCTGGCTATCGGCTCGCTAGTGCTCGCCGCCATCGCGGTCGTCGCGTTCATCCGTCGGGACATCGGTGGTCCGCTCCTTCGCGGCGCGCCGCTCAAGTCGAGGGTGGAGCGGCGTCCGGCTGGGGACCCACTGCTCCGAACGCCGGTCCTAGCGATCG
>JALYSZ010000221.1 GCA_030854525.1 Chloroflexota bacterium
CCGGGGTCGAGCTCGTCGACCGTCATCTCGACGAAGCGGCTCGACACGTTGCTGTCGTCCTGAAACGTACGGTATGCCTTGAACTTCTGCACTGGACAGTCCTCCTCGATTTCCCTCGGATTCGCTCAGTTTCCTGTTCCGCCTGCTTCGCGGTCAGGACAGGGCCTCGGCCACCGGCGCGGCTTCCCCGGCCTGGTGCGGCAATGCCATGTATTCCCGGGTGCGCATCTCCATCAATCGGCTGACCGTACGCGCAAAGTCCAGGCTGTTGGGTCCCTCCAGGTACAACTCCGTCACGGGGACCGTCGCCGAAAGCAGTAACTTTACCCGATGATCGTAGAGCACGTCGACGAGCCAGGTGAATCGTCTTGCCGCATTGCCCATGTCCGCCGACATGCGCGGCACGTCGGAAACGATGACGACCGCAAAGCGGCGGGCGATCTCCAGATAGTCGACCTGCGATCTCGGACCCTCGCAAAGCGTCGCAAATGTGAACCAGACCACGCTGCCGGCACGTCTCTTCGCCTTCAGGCTGCGCGCTTCGACGGTGAAACGCGGATCCTCGTCGGGTCCGGGCCGCATGCGGTCGAACACCATGCCGAGCTCCACATCCGCCGCGCCCGCCGGTGTCACGTAGTAGCACGACATGTGCTCGAGTTCGCGCAGCCGATAATCGGTTCCACCGTCGATCTCGATCACGTCGAGCCATTGCTTGAGCAGCGCGATCGTCGGCAACAGACGCTGACGCTGCAGCCCGTTCGGGTAGAGGTTGTCGGGATGGTAGTTCGATGTCATCACGAACACCACGCCGCGTTCGAACAGAGCGGCGAGAAGCCGCCCCAGAATCATCGCGTCGGCGACATCCGACACATGAAACTCGTCGAAGCAGACCAGGCGATGACGGCGCGCGATTCTGCCCGCGACCCTGTCCAGCGGATCGACGGCATGCGTCAGCTTGCGAAGCTCGTCGTGGACGCTTTTCATGAACGCGTGGAAGTGAACGCGCGTCTTGCGCCGCACGGGGACCGCCGCATAGAACGCATCCATCAGGAAGCTCTTGCCTCTGCCGACTCCTCCCCACAGGTATACGCCGCGCGGCGGGATCGCCGGATCGAACCAGCGCCTTAACAGCGATCGGCGCGCCCGGACAAAAGCCGCGAACTCGTCGTACAGGCGCGTGAGGCGCTCGAGCGCGGCCTGCTGCGAGAGATCGAGCACGATGTTGCGCTGCTTGAGAACCGGCGCCAAATACGCCGAGAGCGCGCCCGATGCCGACGCAACGACGTTGGGATCAGCGGAGTCGTTCATGAGGTCGGGGCGGCGGTCATGAACAACGCTTGGGGCGGGATCAGTAGTTGAGCGAACGCTTGTCGACTGCCAGCGCCGCTTCCTTGGTCGCTTCCGACAGCGAAGGATGAGCGTGACAGATTCGGGCGATATCCTCGCTCGATGCTCCGAACTCCATCGCTACGACGCCCTCCGAAATCAGCTCGGAGGCGAGCGGGCCGATCACATGCATGCCAAGCACGCGATCGGTTTTGGCGTCGGCCAGGATTTTGACGAAGCCGCTGGTGTCGCCGAGCGCGCGGGCGCGGCCGTTGGCCATGAACGGAAACGTTCCCGCACGATAGGGCGTGCCGGCATCCTTGAGCTGCTTTTCGGTTTGACCGACCCAGGCGATCTCGGGCGAAGTGTAGATCACCCACGGTACGGTGTTGAAATCGACATGGCCGTGCTGACCGGCGATACGCTCCGCGACCGCGACCCCTTCCTCCTCGGCCTTGTGCGCGAGCATCGGGCCGCGAACGACGTCACCGATCGCCCAGACGTTGGCGAGGTTCGTGCGGCACAGCTCGTCGACGGCGATGAAGCCGCGCTCGTCGAGTGCCAGGTCCACCGCCTCGGCGTCGAGTCCCGCGGTACGCGGCACCCGTCCGATCGAGATGATCAGCTTGTCGAATGCCGCCGACTTGGGCTTCCCCTCGCCGTCGGTGTACTCGATGGTGACGTTTTCTTTCACGCTGACCGCGCCGATCTTGACTCCCAGCTCGATCGCAAGACCCTGCCTGGCGAAAAGCTTCCACGCTTCCTTGGCCACCTGCTCGTCGGCGGCGCCGAGAAACGCCGGTAGGGCTTCGAGCACGGTGACCTTCGACCCGAGCCGTCGCCAGACGCTGCCCATCTCGAGGCCAATGACACCGGCGCCGATCACCCCCAGCGATTTGGGAACCTCGGCCAGGCAAAGCGCGCCGTCGTTGTCGAGCACGAGTCGATTGTCGAAGGCGACGCCCGGTAACGCACGCGGCGACGATCCGGTGGCGACGATGACGTGCTTGGCGCTCACCTGTTGAGTGTCGCTCCCGGCAACTTCGATCGTCCATCCCTCGCTGCCGGTGGACCCATTTGAGCCTCCGGCAAAGTGGGCGACCCCGCTGTAAAAGGCAATCTTGTTCTTCTTGAACAGATAAAGAATACCGTCGTTGTTCTGGCGGACGACCTTTTCCTTCCGCGCCTGCATCTGCTTCAGATTGAGCGCGAGTCCCTTGATCTCGATGCCGTGGTCAGCGAAGGCGTGTCCCGCGTGCTCGTAATGTTCCGAAGACTGCAGCAGCGCCTTGGAGGGAATGCATCCGACATTGGTGCAGGTGCCTCCGGGCGCCGGTTTGCCCTCGCCGGTCTTCCAGTCGTCGACACACGCGGTCTTGAAGCCGAGCTGCGCGGCACGGATCGCGGCGGTATAGCCACCGGGGCCGGCGCCGATGACGACGACGTCGAACGCTTCGGACATGCTAACGAGTCTTCCTGCGCATGAATGTCCGCTCAGGGATCCAGAAGCATGCGCGCCGGATCCTCGAGGGCTTCCTTGATCGCCACCAGCGACAGCACGGCTTCGCGCCCGTCGATAATGCGATGGTCGTACGACTGCGCGAGGTAGTTCATCGGCCGAATGACGACCTGTCCGTTCTCCACCACCGCGCGGTCCTTGGTCGCGTGCACGCCAAGAATGGCCGACTGCGGCGGATTAATGATCGGCGTCGAGAGCATGGAGCCGAACACGCCGCCATTCGAAATCGTGTAGGTTCCTCCGGTCAGCTCGCCGACGGTGAGCTTGCCTTCCTGCGCGCGCTTGCCGAAGTCGGCGACCGCCTTTTCGATTTCGGCGATCGACATCAGGTCCGCATCGCGGAG
>JALYSZ010000240.1 GCA_030854525.1 Chloroflexota bacterium
CGCCGAAGCCGATCACCACGACCGGCACCATGAACGCGAGCACGAAGCCCTCGGTGCTTCGCGTGGCTGCTCCGGCGATGATCCCGCAGATCGGCAGCGCCAGACCGATCGCGACCGAGAGGGCAACGCCACACCCACGAGACACTCAGCGAGCGCCGCGTCTGTCCGCGATCTCCGTCGCTCGCTCGCTGATCGCGGTCGCGACCGCGTCCCGCTCGCTCTGGCCGAAGTCGGACGAGCCGAGGACTCCCACGCCGGGCGAAACTACACGAGATTGGACCGGCGTCTCGCGCGTCTAAGGCCTTAGAGACTCATGACCCCAGGCCTGCCGAACAACTTCCTGAGCGGAAGACGGGACTCTACGTCCCCAATGTTGAAACAATTCGGCTGGTCCGCGACGAGCGCGGATGGCTGCGGCTGGCAGTCGGCTGACCCGCGTTTGACCTCCTACCTTCTATCGATCGAGCGCCGCCATCACCATCGCGACGAGGAGCTCAACTGCTTCGCCGTCTGACAACCCTCCCGTTGGCGCGTGGGAGTCACCGACTCGCGCTAGGGGACGCTGGACCAGACGCGGCGTGTCGGATCGAAGACCCACGTGTCGCCCATGAAGTGCTCGCGGTCGACGCCGCCGCCGAAGATGACGATCGTGCCAGAGTCCGAGTCGTAGGCCATCGCGTGCCAGCCGCGCTCGCTCGGCGCCGGTTGCGGTGTGAGCTCGGCCCATGTGTTCATGTCGTAGTCGTAGGTCCAGGTGTCCGCGAGTGGCTTCTCGTCTAAGCCGGCCCCGCCGAACAGGATCATCCGATCGCTCTTGGGATCGTAGGCCATCGCGTGATAAAGCCTCCCCGCCGGACTCTTCGCGGGGTGCATCTCCGTCCACGTATTTGCGCCGTAGTCATACGCCCACGTTTGACTGCCGTAGCCCTCGCCACCGAAGAGGATCGTGCGATCCGAGGCGTCGTCGTAGGCGAGGGCGTAGTAGCGCCGACCCGGTGGACTTGTCTTCGGAAGCCGATTCGTCCACTGATCTCCGTCGACGTCGTAGGACCACGTATTGCCGGCTTCGTCCAGCACGACGAGCCGATCCGCCTTGCGGTCGTACGCGCCGCGGGCGCCGTGGATCCCTGAGGGTCGGCCTCTTTCGAGCCTCTGCTCCCATCGGTCAGCGGCCGGATCGTAGATCCATGTCGCGCTCACACTCACCTGGTCGAACGCCGAGAACGGGAACGCCAACACGATCGCGCGTCCGGATCTCGCGTCGTACCCGTACGCGTCGGCGAGTACGGGCACTTTGCCGCGATCGGCGGCGACCCACTTGCCCCGTCGGTATATCCACGGATCAGAGAGCGCCTTCCCGCCGAGTCTGGGTATCGTGGTCGAGCCTCCCACGAGAAGCACACCGCGGTCTCCGAGTCCGATCAACGCGTGATATCCCCGCGCAACGGGCGCGGCCGAACGCGGGACCGGCGCGGCCGTCGGGCTCTTCGCGGTGGGTGCCGTTGAACTCGCCGATGAAGGCGCGCCGCTACTGCAAGCACTGAGCAGCAGCGCGACGAGCATCAGCGCTACGACACTCCTGGTCAACTCTTGATCTCCGACGCGCAGCCGCCAGATTCGGGTCGGGGCTGCGGCGTTCCTTTCCCGAGCGACAGGCTACTGCGGGGCGCAAGGGCGACGCGTGGCTCAGCGTCTCTTCCGGCTCTCGCGCCGCACAATCCTCGTCAGCCTTCAGCGGCCACACGGAGAGTGCCGGAAAGCAGTGGCGCACCCCGCTCGTCAGCCCCAGTTCGGGTTTCGACGTGTAGGGGCATTCCCGTTCATTTGTGTAGCGGTCGCGAACCGTGGCCGTGAAACTTCAACGGCGGCGGCCTTCGTGGCGCGGAGATCGCGCCCCTGACGCCGTCCTTGAGAGTCATGTGGCTTGCTGGGCGACCAATGGTCCAAAACTAGAGCCGGGCCACTTGGGCATCTGATCAGGAGTCAGCCGCCCAAAGCGCCGTCGAGCTGCAACATCTACTCCCTGACCACGCTCGAATGTGGCAACGCAGCCGCACTGTTGCAACATTCATGGTCGCGCGAACACCGGGACTCTACGTCCCCAATGTTGAAACACGTCGGCTTGTTCGTGACGAGCGCGGATGGCTGCGACTCGCGAGCTAGGCTAGCGGGCCGGTGCCCCGGTGAGTGCCGACAGTGGGACTACGGTGTCGCTGCTGCCGCAGCACGTGCTCGTCGGTGACCCGCAGTCAGTTGCCGGATCGTCGCTGCAGTCGCTGCCGGGACCGCTCGAACAGACGCCGGTCCGCCCGGTTACCGCATCATTCCCGGACCCATCATGTCCCGCATGGCGCCCATCATCGGAGCGCACCAGGCCGCCATCGTTGTCCACATGAAGATCCACGGCACTGCGACAAGGATCGCCAGCACCCCGATGCTGATCAGGATCACCTTTGCCGAGGTCGGCCATGGATCGCGAGCCACCTGAGAACTCATCGCTGTCCTCCTATTCGGGCGGAAGTGGCGTGCGCGTGCTAGGACCGCGATCGCTCCACTTGCTATCGATGCTGCGGCGGATCGGAAGCATGCTCATCCCCTGGGCCCGCATTGCGATCACGTCACGCGTGATCCCAGTACAGATGTCTCAGCCAAAGGACATCGTGTCCAGCCGAATCCGGCCGTCGGGATAGACCTCACGCACGTAGCAGTCGAAGTTCGAGGTGTGGCCCCCATTCACACAGCCGCAGAAGCACGGGATGTACTGAAGGACGTCATGGTGCACGGCCGCGAAGCGATAGAGCTCCTGAGTCTCCGCTGGAAGCTGGCGGAATTGGTCGGGCCACTCGTCCTTGGCCGGGTTGGCGTAGACCTGCGCAAGCGCATCCTCGGGTCGCCCGTTCTGCGTCGCGCCGGTGCATGCCGAGACGAGCGCGCCGCCCGCCAGCAGAAGGAACCGCCGCCGATCCATGACCCAATGGTACGGAGCCAAAGCGCCACGTCGAGCGAGAATTGCGTCCTGATCTTCGAGGCGCGGCGCGAATCGCTGGCCTCAGCTAAGGCCCGTGTCGACGCCTCAGGTCAAACCACTCAGCCGCAGGATGACGTAGCTCAACGCGTTGTTGCTTGGAGCCGTTTGAGTGTCGTCGATGGGTTACTTGGAGGGTTTCGGCTTCTCGGTGCTGGCGCCCGAGCAGCACTTTCCGCAGCAGGCTCCACAAGCACAGGCCATGAAGGCACCTCCTGGTGGTTTGACGCAACCTTATCGCGCGTACGGATGGCGGCCCGCACTAGCATCGAAACCGTGCCGCACGGCGGACCGGACGGTCGTTGGATCAAGTGCGACGCCACGGGACACTGCGAGTGGACCGGCCGCGATCCCCTGCGAGTCGCGCGGCGGCGGTTGTTCGAAGCGAGCCGCGGCGACCTCCCCAGAGGGGTGACCGTTGAGACCGCCTGTGGCGTTCGCGCGTGTGTAAACCTCGACCATCTACGCGTGACGCGACCTAGCCTCGCTGGTCCGATGTGTCGACGCGGTCACGAGCTCACGGCCGCGAATGTGGTCCGCCACCGCGACGGGCGCATTGCCTACTGCCGGACGTGTCGGAACGACCGGCGGCGAGAGCTATATCAGCGGGATACGGTCTACGCCCAGCGCGAGGTCGAGCGGCAGCGACGAAGGCGGTCGCGCTCATGAAGAGATCTCGCGTCCTCTTCTTATGCATTCACAACTCCGCTCGATCGCAGATGGCTGAGGGCCTATTGCGCCAGCTTGCGGGGGATCGGTTTGACGTGTTCAGCGCAGGGATCGAGGCGGGCAGCCTACGGCCCGAGGCGGTCGCCGCGATGAAAGAGATCGGCGTTGACATTTCAATGCAGCGGTCCAAGTCAGTCGACGAGTATGCGGGTCAGCCGTTTGACGTTGTCGTTACGACTTGCGACGAAGCGAAGGAAGCCTGTCCCCTATTTCCTGGTGCCCAGCGGATGCTGCATTGGAGCGTCCCGGATCCCGCAGCCGTTGATGCTGACTCTGGACGCCGCGCCGTCGCATTTCGTGTAGCGCGGGACATGCTGCGCCAGAAGATTCAAGAGGTCTTGTCGACCGGCTAGATACAGTCTCTGTGGGCGGCGGGCCACGAGAATGAGGCGGCTCGGTTGGGATCTACGCCATGACCACGCTCAAATGTCGCAACACAAGGCGCCTTTTTGCAACACGGGTCGTCGCGGGATCACCGGGACTCTATGTCCGCAATGTTGAAACAAACCGGTTGGTACGAGACGAGCGCGGATGGCTGCGCCTTGCTGGCTAACGCTGTCGCGACCAGAAACGAGGTCAGCAGCGCCTGGCTCTTAGCCCGCTATCCGCTCCGCTGCGCACTCCGCGGCTCGTCGCTGCAGGAGCTCGCGCTCTGGCACGTTCTGCGTGAGCGATGCAGCGCGCTCGAACTCGGCGCGCGCCTCCTCAGACCGGCCGAGCTTCCTTAGGAGGTCGCCGCGAACGGCCGGCAGCAGGTGGTACGCCTTGAGCGAGGGCTCGAGGACGAGTGCGTCCACAAGGTCGAGGCCGGCGGCGGGACCGAACGCCATCCCCACGGCGACCGCCCGGTTCAGCTCGACGACCGGCGAGGGCGCGAGCTCCGCGAGCGCGTCGTAAAGCGCCACGATGCGCGGCCAGTCGGTCTCGACAGCGGTCACCGCTCGCGCGTGGCATGCGGCGATCGCCGCCTGCAGCGCGTAGGGACCCATTGCGCCCCCGGGGCTCTCGGCACGCTCGAGTGCCGCCAGGCCGCGGCTGATGAGCAGGCGGTCCCAGCGCGCCCGGTCCTGATCAAGTAGAAGGACGGGCTCCCCGGACGGTCCGACGCGAGCACGCAGACGTGACGCGTGGATTTCCATAAGCGCGACAAGCCCGTGGACTTCCGGCTCGGTCGGGGCGAGTTCGGCCAAGATGCGGCCCACACGGAGCGCCTCTTCGCATAGCGCCGGTCGGACCCAATCCTCGCCCGCGGTCGCGGCGTACCCCTCGTTGAAGATGAGGTAGATCACCTCGAGGACCGAAGCGAGGCGCGCGCCGCGCTCGATCCCACCCGGGATCTCGAACCTGACGTGCGCTTCGGTGAGGGTCCGCTTCGCCCGGACGATGCGCTGGGCGATGCTCGAAACCGGGACGAGGAACCCGCGCGCGATCTCCTCGGTCGTCAGACCGCCGAGAACGCGGAGGGTCAGCGCCACACGTGCGTCCTTCGAGAGGACCGGGTGGCATGCCATGAAGATGAGGCCGAGGAGATCGTCTCCGAATTCTTCGTCGATCGCCATGTCCAAGTCCTTGCCTCCCTGATCCTGCTCGACGCGTCCGAGCTCTTCGTACTTGCGCTCGAGCGTCTTCCGGCGTCGGATCAGGTCGGTTGCGCGATGCTTCGCGGTTGCCATCAGCCAGGCGCCCGGCCGCTCTGGCACACCTGACGTGGGCCATCGCTCGAGCGCGGCAACGAGGGCGTCCTGTGCAAGCTCCTCAGCCGTCCCGATGTCGCCGACGAGGCGAGCCAGCCCGGCGATGAGCCGGGCCGACTCGATCCGCCAGATCGCTTCGATGGGGCGATGCGCGTCGGTGGGCACCGTCTTCGTATAGCCGGTGCCCTCCGGCGCCTCTCGCGGATCTATGGCGAGAGCTCCTTCACGCCCCCTCGTGCTGGGAGACCTCGCGGATCTCGAAGACCCCGCCGTCATACGGTGCCCGCTTGAGCCATTCGATGGCCTCGTCGATCGAGCGCACCTGCCACAGCCAGTAGCCAGCCACGAGCTCCTTCGCCTCCGCAAACGGCCCGTCGATGACCGTGCGCTTCTTGCCGTCGAACCGAACGCGCTTGCCCTGCGAGCTCGGGGAGAGGCGGCCAGCCGCGACGACGACCCCCGCCTTGACCAGCTCCCCGTTGAACTTCTCGTGCTCCGCCATGGCCTCCGGCGTCGGGGGGGTCGCCGTTTTGCTCTGTTCGCCTTCCTTTGCCAGCACCAGCACGCGCATCTCTATCTCCTTTTCTTTGGGCTTGATCCGGAGGCCTTGTGGAAGATCTGATCCGCATCCTCGCGGCTAGGGCTCCTCAAGGGCCTCATCCATACATCGAATGAGCGGGGGCCTTTTCGACATTCTGGCGCGCCCGCGGCGTGGACCACCGGCTGGTACTGCTTCGGAGCGGAGGACGGGACTCGAAAACGCTAGGGGGTCGGCCGTGGTCCTCGGGTGAGGTGCGTAGCGATCCGTTGAAGATCGCTCTCGATGACCTTACCGCCCTCCGCCGAAGCCATCGGCCCGAGCACGAAATAGAGGAGTCGTTTCAGCGGAGGTAGATAAGTCGACACTGCCCTCTTCGTGATCTTGGTGCCGGATCCGGAGGGAACAAGTTCGATCTCGTTCAGCCACCGTTGGCCGTCATCCATCACGGCTTCGTAGGACAAGCGTTCGTTGGGCATCGCTTCTCTGATCGTGACCTTATTCAGGACGTCGCGGCCCATGTCTCGGCCAGTCGACTCGAACGTCGCACTGACTCGCACCCCTGCGGGCGGGTTCAAACGCAGTTTGTGGGGCGGATAAGACCACTCGGTATGGCGCGCGAAGTCAGCGAGGTAGAGGTAGACGTCCTGCGGACCTGCATCGACCGTGATGTCTCGCTGGATCTTCAACCCGCCCCCTCCCGAGACCGGATGGTATGCGACGGCGATAGATCGCGAGCGCACCTTCGCGCTCAATGAACAACTCAACGGTCGCACCGCCGCCCTACGACGGCTGACCAAAGCCTCGCCGCTCAGCGAAAGCTCTCCTGAGGCTTATCCAGGAGGAAGGGTCGAATCAAGTGGGCCACCTCATCTGGGTGATTCAGATAGCCGACATGGCCACCCGGACTCGTTACCACACGGACTTTGAGCCGCGTGGCGAGCCACTCGGCCATCTCCGAGAAAACGGGAGGTGTCTCACTTCCTGCCGCGACTTGGACGGGCACGCGGTTGCCGTTTAGTAGGCCGTGATCAGGCCGGTATGACTGAAGCAAAGGCGTCTCGTAATTGAAGAAGATTTCGGCATTGCCACGCACGCGTCGTCGAGACTCTGGATCCATTGCGTCCCAAGCGCCGAGGCCGCGCAGCAAAGCCTCGAAGCCAGCTTCAGGCCCGCCCGTGGCGATGCCGGTGCGGATGGCCTCGTTCTCGGGTAGAAGCGCCATTTTCTCCCGGCGATCCGGGACGGCAATGTCAATTGGACCGGGGTCCAGCAGGATCGCCCGCCGCACCAATTCCGGATGCCGCAGTAAGAGTTCGAGCGCGATGAGCGCCCCCAAGCTCTGACCAAGAACGGCTGCGGGGGCGACGCCGAGGGCTCGCAAGAGCCCCGCGGCGTCCTCGGCCTGCTCGGCGATCGAGGTTTGGCTCCAGTTCGTCGGTCGCGGACTTCGGGACAGTCCCCGACGGTCGTAGGTCACTAGTGTGAAGTCAGACGCGAGGACGGCAGCCAACTTCTTGAAGGTGCCGCCATCGACGCCTCCGCCATGGATGAGTAGCAGCGACGGGCCCTTCCCGGCCACTTCGTAGTTCAGCTCAGCTCCGTTGGCGGTGACCCTTGGCATCCCTCCGCCCTCTCCCGGTTTGCGCTACGCGCTTTTCAGCGCGGCTGCGAATTCGTTGGCGTCGGAGACCAGCGCGATCAAGGGGAAGATCACCTCGAGTGCAAATCGTTGCATTTCGTCGTTGATCGTCTCGCAGCAATCGGCGAGCACAATGACGCCGTAGCCGAGATCGGCACCATCGCGGGCCGCCGCTTCGACGGCGAAGTTCGTCACCACGCCAGCCAAGACGATGGTGTTGATGCCGCGGACGCGCAATAGCCGATCGAGCTCGGTCGCGATAAACGCGCTCATGGTTCGCTTGGGAATCACGAGCTCACCGGCGATTGGGGCGACCTCGTCGCAGAACGCCGTGGCCCACGTGCCGGCGATCGAGCGGCCAGCCGCGAGCGCACTGGCTTCCCATGGGCTCCTCCTATTGAGTTCTGGATATCCCTCTCGCCACTGTTGACCGATGTGGACGACGGTCATACCGACCTCTCGTGCCGCCGTCAGCGCCCGTCGCGCATTTGCCATCGCCCGACCTCCGCGGACAGCCGCGGCAGGATCCTGTTGCGCCCAATAACCGTCAGGGTGAACCGAGTAGTTCTCGAAGTCGAGGAGCAGGAGAGCCGTGCCTCGTACGGCGATCTCGAGCATGACTCGCCCTCCTGAAATCAGACTCCGGCGCGCTGTGCCGGCACAGTACTCCCCCATTTACCGCGGTACGGACCCTCGCGCGTGGTCACGCATCCGCGCGGCCTAATCCACGGGCATTGGCTGAGCAGTAGCCTCGCCGCTGATGACGACAAGGGAGAGAGGCGATGAGCACGCAATCACAGAACGAGCCGAAGGCGCTCCTACGACGATTTGCCGCGGCGATCAACGCCCACGACCTGGATGCGATCGTCTCGTGTTTCGCCCCCGATTATCACGACGTCGAGCCCGCGCATCCTAGGCGGCAGATAGTCGGTGGAGAGGA
>JALYSZ010000243.1 GCA_030854525.1 Chloroflexota bacterium
CCCCGACACACGCCTTCGAACAAAGGAATGCTCATGCCTGGATTCATCGGAATGCCAGAAATACTGCTACTCGGTCTCGTCGTCCTACTCGTCTTCGGGCCGAAGAGACTGCCCGAGATGGGCCGCTCGATGGGACGCGGCCTGCGCGAGTTCAAGGACTCGGTCACGCGTGATCACGACAAGCAGCCCGATCCTGTCTTGGAGGCAACCGCTGAGCCGGTCAGCTTCGAGCACCTCGACCACGACGCGGCGGCTGAGCCCGAGGCAGTGATCGAGTCGGATTCGGGACACGTTCTGACCAACAGCAAGCACGCGGTCTGATGCGACTCCCGAAGCGCCTGCTGCACGGAGAGCCAGCGGAGCTCGTGGACCATCTTGGCGAGCTCCGCAGCCGACTCGTGATCGTGCTGGTAGCGCTCGCGGGTGGGTTTGCGATCGCCTACGGCTTCCACCACGAGTTGATCAACTGGCTTAACCAGCCGCTCCCTGCCGGACGTCGGCGCCCGGTCACTTTCGGAGTGACCGAGCCGTTCATGACCTCGCTGAAAGTGAGCCTCTATGCCGGCTTCGCGCTCGCCTTCCCGGTCATCCTTTGGCAGCTCTGGAGCTTCCTGGCTCCGGCGCTCGACAAGCGCGTTCGGCACTCCATCCTCGGCTTCGTCGCATTCGCAACTGGTCTGTTTGCGTTCGGCGTTGCTTTCTCCTACAAGATCGCACTGCCGGCCGCAGTCCACTTTCTGACCAATTACGACGCGCGGGTCTACAACATCCAGATCCGCGCAAGCAGCTACTACTCGTTTGCGCTGTTGTCGCTGATCGCGGTCGGGATCGTTTTCGAGCTGCCGATCTTCATCCTTTGCCTCGTCCGAATCGGAGTGCTCTCCTCGGCCAAGCTACGCCGCAACCGCCGGATCGGCTACGTGGCGATGGCGGCCCTTGCTGTCGCGCTGCCCGGAGTCGATCCGGTTACGACCGCTTTCGAGATGGTTCCGCTCATGGGCCTGTTCGAGCTTTCGGTTTGGCTCTCGGTGCTGTTCGAGCGACGCTGGCAGACGCGTTCGAACTTTCGCATGGCCACCGAATCCTGAGCCGGTTCGCTGGCCGCGATTAAGTGGCGCAGTGCCCTAGAAGAACCGACTCATTGAGACCCCGACCGTCGCGCCCGTCTTGTCGATTTCGACGAGACGGGCGCGTTGGTCATCCGCGAGTCGCTAGGTACGTCAGCCTTGCAGTCGGAGTTGCTCAGCAAGCCAGGTCGACTGGCTCAGCCGCTCCCGGCCGAACGTGTCGTTATAGGTCCCGGGGTTCGCCTGCTCAGCGAGCTGAGCTGCGACGTGCGCGCAGACAAATCCGAGGTTCGCGGCCAGTGCGAAGGGTGTGGGCCCGCCGCTATCCTCGGCGGGCGCCCTCTCCTCGGACTCCGGCCGGCCTCCACGCTTCAGTCGCATCACGTCGTCCAAGAAAATGATGGGACTCGAGGGCTCGTCCTCAAAGCTTCGGGCGAGCGCGCGCAGCTTCTCTTCTGCTTGCGGTCCAGCTCGCGCGGCGCTTAGTTCCTCGGAGTCTCGTTTCCGGCCCGTTAGGACGAGCGATTCGGCGGCCAGTGCGACGGTGGTGTCCGCGCAGTGGTCGACGAATGCGCGGGCGCATTTCTCGTCCCAGCCCTCCAGTCGGCGGATCAACCTGCCTGCTTGGGCGACAAGCCCACTCTCAACATCGACCGCGGTACCGTCAAGCTCGATCTCCCACAATTCCTCGTCAAGCCACTCGACGAGCTGTGTCTCGGTGCAGGCGTGGATGCCGTTTTGGCACTGCCGGAGCTCACCCGAGGCACGAACCCAGTCGCCGGGACGATCGGCCGCAGGTGTCGGCCATGTGTATCCGCTGAAAAACCCGAGGGCGCCCGAGGAAAGGAACTTGTAGGCGATCATCTACTGCCGCTTCTTCCACGTGCGGAAGGCGCTGACGATCGAGTTCTCGAGCTCGGAGCTGAATTCAGGGGCAGAGCCGGCTCCTAGGCGTCCGCGGGTGGCGCGCATCTGACTGACGAAGCCCCGACACGGCGGGCAGACGACAACGTGCGATTCGAACTCCCGTCGCTCACTCGTACTCAAGCCCCCCTCGTCGTACTCCGTGATCAGGTCGTAGATCTGCCTACAGCTGAACATCAAAAGCGGCCTCTCATGCGAGCACCTCTCCCAGGGCGCGGCGCACAGCCAAGCGTGCGCGGTGCAGCAAGACACGCTGATTGGCCGCACTTAGGCCCAGGAGCGTGCAAACCTCGTCCGAGCTCCAGCCTTCGATGTCTCGGAGCGTGATCACAGCGCCCTGCTTGGGTGGCAGCGATTTCAGCGTCGCCATGATCGCAGCGTCCGCCTCCTCGGTGCTCAATGCGTTTTCGGGTAACGCCTCCCAGCGGGTGTTGATCGTCGTCCAACAAGAGGCCCAGCGGAGGTGGTTCGAAGGGAAGAAGCAATCCAGTTCACTCTCCTCGGCCGCGCCGGCGTTCAGCGAGGAAAAGGGCGCGCTGCGGGCCTCTGTCTTTGCGCGCCGCCGGGCGCAGTTCGCCAGGATGGTGAAGACCCAGGTTCGGAGCGAGGAGCGACCCTCGAAGTTGTCCAGACCACCGAGCACCCCGACCCAGGTCTCCTGCACGATCTCCGCCGCAACCTGGCGGTCTCGCGCGTAGACGCTTGCCACCCGCAGCATCGACGGCCCGAGATCGGCGACCAGCGCGCGAAAGGTGCGCTCATCCCCGGCACGCAGTCGAGCGAGCAGCTCCCGCTCGTCGACCGAATTCAGACTCCGCTCAGGTGAAGGTGTTAGGCGAGACGTGACGGACGGATGTTCCCGGGTGGCCACCCCGTGTAACACCCCGGGGGCTCGATGTCTCTAGTGCTGTATGGCTTTCTCGCCAGTCTCGCCAGTCTCGCCGGGTGTCGCCCGCGATCAAAAATTGCTCGCGCTGATGGCGCGAGGCGATGAGACCGCATTCAGGGAATTCTATCGACGTCACGTCGGCTCGGCATGCGGGCTCGCGTTTCGGGTGCTTCGCGACCACAGCTTCGCCCAGGATGCAGTCCAGGAATCGTTCCTGGCTGTCTGGCGGCAGGCTGGCAGCTACCGCGCCTCCCAGGCGAAGCCTGCCACTTGGCTGCTTACGATCGTTCACCGCCGGGCCGTCGATCTCGTCCGAAGCCAGCAGCGACACTCCTCTGATCCACTCGCGCGCGAAGGCCCTGAGATGTCCGGCATCGAGGACGAGGCCGTCACCGAATTGCCGACGCGCGCCTGGATTCAGGAGGGGCTTGCCCGACTTTCTGACCCCGCGCGCCAGGTGCTCGAACTCGCTTACTTTGCGGGCCTGACTCAAGTAGAGATCGCCGAACGCCTCGACACTCC
>JALYSZ010000248.1 GCA_030854525.1 Chloroflexota bacterium
GGGCCGCTCCATTTTCAGGCGCTACCCGGCTGAGACCTTCATCCCTAATTGCCGGCCGGTGCGGTCGTTAGGCCGTGTGAGAAATCACTTCAACCGCTTCCCCTCCAACGCCGCCGGTCTCTCCACCGGCGGCGTTCTTTCTTTACGGGACACCGTCTCGTGGAGCATCAAGGTCCGGCGGGCGCGCTCGACGATGGGCTGATCCAGCAGCTTGCCATCCAGCGCGACGGCGCCGAGGCCCTTCGATTGCGCCCCTTCAAACGCATCGATGACGCGGCGCGCGTAAGCGACCTCGGCCGCGCTCGGGCTGAAGACGTCGTTGATCGTCTCGATCTGTCCGGGATGGATGAGCGACTTACCCGTGAAGCCGAGGCGGCGCGCCTGGACCGCATCGCGGCGAAGACCTTCGTCGTCGGTGACGTCCGGCCGGATGCCATCGATCACCTGCCGACGCGCCGCGACCGCGGCTACGACCACCGCGGAACGCGCGTACAAGAGCTCCGCTGCTTCGGCCTCGCGTTCGGCCGGGAGGCCAAGATCGCGCGCGAAATCCTCGGCGCCGAACAAGAGAGCGATCACGCGGTCCGTGCAGGCCGCGATCCCGTGCGCCTCGAGCAGTCCCTGGGCCGACTCGATGGACGCCACCAGGCGGATCGACCCGCGGGCCATCCCGGCGGCGTCCTCTCGTTCGTCGAGATCCCGTGCGATTCTTACGATCTCGTCGCGCTGATCGATCTTCGGCGCGACGATGCCGTCGAGACCGGGACGTAAGACCGCAGCGAGGTCGGCGTCGCGCGCACCGGGATCCCGATTGACACGCACATAGCGCGCGGGACCTGCGGCATCGGAGGGAACACCGAGCACGGACGCGATCGCCGCGCGCGCGCGATCCTTCTCATCGGGCGGCACGCCGTCCTCGAGGTCGAGGATCGCGACGTCGGCCGCGCTCGGCCCGAACTCGCCCAGGCCGAGCGCCCGCTGGACCATCCGCGGACGATGCCCTGGCACGAAGAGAAGCGAGCGCAGGAGCTGCATCAGTACGACCGCGGCATGCCGAGCACGTTCTGGCCGAGGTACGCGAGCACGAGGTTGTTGCTGACCGGAGCCACCAGGAGGAGGCGCGTCTCGCGGAACTTGCGCTCGACGTCGTACTCGGACGCGAACCCGTACCCGCCGTGCGTATCGAGGGCGGCGTTCGCGGCATCCCACGAGGCCTGCGATGCGAGCAGCTTGGCCATGTTCGCTTCCGGTCCGCACGGTTTGTCGTTGTCAAACAGCCACGCGGCTTTGTCCCGGACGAGCGCGGCGGCTTCGATCCGCGCGTGCGCTTGGGCGATCGGGAACTGCACGCCTTGGTTCGCGCCGATCGGACGCCCGAAAACGACGCGGTCGGTCGCGTACTTGGACGCTCGCTCGACGAACCAACGGCCGTCGCCGATGGCCTCTGAGGCGATCAGGATCCGCTCGACGTTCCAGCTGTCGATGATGTGGCGGAACCCCTGGCCTTCCTCACCGACGAGGTCGCGGGCCGGGATCTCGAGGTCCTGAATGAAGATCTCGGTCGTATGGTGGTTGAGCATCGTGCGGATCGGCCGGATGGTGATGCGCCCATCGGCGAGCGCGCGCTTCAGATGAACGATGAAGACCGATAGACCCTGCGTCTTGTCCTCGAGCTCTTCGTAGGGCGTGGTGCGCGCGAGGAGCAGCAGAAGGTCGGAGTGCTCGGCGCGTGAGATGAAGACTTTCTTGCCGTTGATGACGTAGCGGCCGCCCTTCTTCTTGACGGCAGTCGTGCGGAGCCGCGTCGTCTCCGAGCCAGCCTCGGGCTCGGTGACTCCGAATGCCTGCAGACGTGTCTGGCCCTTCGCGAGGGCCGGAAGGTACTTCCGCTTCTGCTCCTCGCTTCCGTGCTTGAGGAGCGTGCCCATCGTGTACATCTGGGCGTGGGCGCTGGCGGCGTTGCCGCCGGAGCGGTTGATCTCCTCGAGGATGGCCGCTGCGTCGGCGACTTGAAGCCCGGACCCGCCGTACTGGGTGGGAATGAGCGCTCCGAGCCAGCCCGCCTCCGTCAGCGCGTGGACGAACTTCTCGGGGTACTCGCTTTTTCGATCGACCTCGCGCCAGTACGTGTCGGGGAAGTCGGCGCAGAGCTTGCTGACGGCTGCGCGGATCACGTCGCGATCCGGATCGTTCGAGAAGTCCATCTCTAGGCTCGGGGCGACGGCAGGTCGCGGCGCGGTGCCGCGGCGCGCGTCGGCACCATGAAGCTGCGGATCATGACGAGCACGACGGTGCCATCTGGCTTGAACCCGCGCTGCCGGACCTTCACGATCCCCCACCCGCGCCGCGAGCGCGACGCGCGCGTCTCGAGCACTTCGGCGTCCGCGTAGAGGGTGTCACCTTCGAACAGCGGGTTCGGCAGCTTTACCTCGTCCCACCCAAGAGCGAACCCGTTCTGGCTCGTGTCGGGGACCATCAGCCCGGTCACGACGCCGATCGTGAAGACGCTGTTGACGAGCGGACGCTTGAACTCGGTTTGCGCCGCGTAGTGCGCGTCGATGTGAATGGGGTTCTGATTGTTGGTCAGGAGGGAGAACCAGATGTTGTCGGCTTGCGTGATGGTGCGGCCGGTCGACGAGCGGAAGACGTCGCCCACCTTGAAGTCCTCGAGGAACGGGCCCTCGGTCACGCGCGGAATGCTAGTTCGCGACCGCTGCTCCCCGGGGAGGATTCGAACCTCCAACCTACTGATTACCCGCTCCCCGAGGTTTCCCTCGGACGTGGACTATCTCATTGCCTTGGCGCGTTCCCGCGCTACAGGCACTGGGCGCTTAGTCT